>JAFKKP010000211.1 GCA_017305515.1 Hyphomicrobiales bacterium | reverse complement strand
TCATCAGCATCGCCGGAATTCTCATCATGTCGGCGACGGGATGGCTTTTGACATGGTACAAGGCCGAGGTGAACAAGAGCGGCAAGCGTACCAAGAAGATAGAGAACGATGCTGATTTCGCGGGAGGCGACGCATGAGGAAGGCGTCGATCATTATGGCGATCGCAGTCGTATTCGCCGGCCATCCCGCATTTGCCGAGGAGGATGCCGGATGCACCGTGCCGGCCTATCTCCTGACCACCGAAAGCCGGCTCACAAAAGTCGCCGACTCGATCAAGACACGCAAGCAGCTTGATATTCTCGTTGTCGGAAGCGGCTCGTCGCTTCTGGCGGGGCCTGATGGAGCTGCTGCTTCATATCCCGCGCGACTCGAAGCATCGCTGCGCGGGAAATTTCCGAATGTGAATGTGCGCGTGACGGCCGATGTCTATGCGAAGAAAACGTCCGAGGAGGTCGCAAGCGTTCTGGCCGAGTCCGTCGACAAGCGCCCGTCCGACGCCAAGCCCGCGCTCACAATCTGGCAGACCGGAACAGTGGACGCAATTCGCGGGATCGATCCGGACGATTTTCGCAGTGCCCTCGATGCGGGCGTGACGACCCTGCAAAAAGCAGGGACCGACGTTCTCATCATGAATCTGCAATACAGCCCCCGCATCGAATCGATGCTCGCAGTTTCGCCATATCTCGATACAATGCGGGTTGTCACCCAGACGCATGGTATTCCGCTGTTCGATAGATTCTCCATCATGCGGCACTGGAGTGATGTCGGCGATTTCGATCTGCTTGGCGCTGTGCACGGCTATGCGATGGCGAAACGGGTCCATGATTGCATTGGCCGCGCGTTGTCGACGTTTATCGCCGATGCATCGCGGATTAAGTCTGCGGAAGTCCGCTGATGAATCGCCGCCGCCGGGTCATTCTGGCTGTTGCTGCGCTGGCTGTTACCGCGGTGCTCGCAGTCGCTGTTTTGAGCCCGCGATCTGTACCGGAGACGTTTTCGGGAATTTTACGTGTTTCGTCCGAAGAGCCTTCCGCCGCCGATTCCGATTCGGCGCCGAAGAAAAGTCTCACAACCAAGACGATCGAAGCTGTGAAAAGTGCTGCGACGCAGGCAGGTGATATTCTGACGCGCGTGCCGTGCCTGCCCGCCCGGGGTATCGCAAACTCGGCTAGCTCATTGCCGCGCGTCGCAAAACGCATCGCATCCGGCGATCCGGTGACTATCGTGGCGTTCGGTTCATCGACGACGGTTGGTTACGGTGTGAGTTCGCCAGCCTACACCTATCCGCAACGTCTTGCGGATCAGCTGCGTCATAAATTCCCAACTGCTGACATCACCATCATCAATCGGGGAATGGGCGGTCAGGACACGCCCGAAATGATGAAGCGTTTCAACTCGGCGGTACTTTCGTCCGATCCCGACCTCGTCATCTGGCAGCTCGGCACCAACACAGTCATCAAAGGTACGGAAGCGGATGTCGCCGCGACCAAGGTGCTCGTTGAAGACGGCCTTGCGCAGTTGCAGTCGCGCGGTATCGATGTCGTGCTGATCGATCCACAGTATGTACCGGCCGTCACCGCGAAAGAAGAGAACGCCAGCGAGATGGTGAAGCTGATCGCAAACGTCGCGAAGCTCCGTCATGTCCCGCTGTTTCCTCGCTTTGAAATCATGAGAGAATGGCATGAGAACGACAAGATGCCGTTCGACAGCTTCGTGATCGGCGACGGCCTTCACATGAACGACTGGGGCTATGCGTGTTTTGCGCAATTGCTTGGCGACACGATCATCAAGTCGGTCGGCCAGGTGAGGGCCGGAACCGAAGTCCCGACCAACGTCATGACGTTCCGCCCGATGTAGAGTCTACGCTTTTTCCAACGCGGCCTGGAAATCTTCGATCAGATCGTCCTTGTGTTCGAGACCCGCTGAAAAGCGAATGAAGCCGTCGCTGATGCCAAGCTCAGCGCGGGTCTCCGGCGTCAGTCGCTGGTGTGTCGTCGTGGCAGGGTGCGTGACGATGCTTTTCGAATCGCCGAGATTGTTGGAAATCCGCGACAGCTTTAGCGCGTTGAGCGTGCGGAACGCTGCGGCCTTGCCGCCCTTCACCTCAAAGCCCACAAGCGTCGATCCGGCGCGCATCTGTTTCTTGACGATGGCTGCTTGCGGATGATCGGCTCGGCCGGGATAGACCAGCCGCGTTATTTTTGGATGTTTCGATAGCGCCTCGGCGACCGCGCCTGCGGTCTCGGTCTGCGCTTTCACCCGGACGCCCAGCGTTTCCAGTCCTTTCAGCAAAACCCATGCATTGAACGGCGACATTGCGGGGCCGGTCTGGCGCAGAAAGTTGTGGATGTGTTCCTGAATGAATACTTCTGACGACAAAATGACACCGCCGAGACAGCGACCCTGTCCGTCGATGTGCTTGGTCGCGGAGTAAACCACAACATCCGCGCCGAGCGTGAGTGGGCTCTGCCAGATCGGTGTCGCAAAAACATTGTCCACGATCAGCCGCGCGCCGCCTGCGTGCGCGATATCTGCAACCGCACGAATATCGACGACATCGAGCGTGGGATTGGTCGGGCTTTCGAGGAAGCACGAGCGGGTATTCGGCCGCATCGCTTTTTTCCATTGGGCGAGATCGTGTCCATCGACAAGCGTCGATTCGATGCCATAGCGGGGCAGTAAATCTTCGACGACGTAACGGCACGACCCGAACAGCGCCTTGGCCGCGACGACATGATCCCCTGTGCGAAGCGGCGCGAGAATGGCCGTCGTGACAGCGGCCATGCCGGTTGCGGTCGCGCGTGCGGCCTCGGCACCTTCGAGTTCGATCATGCGCTGCTCGAACATCGACACGGTCGGATTTGAAAATCGCGAATACAGAAATCCGGGATCCTTGCCGGTGAACCGCGCCTCGCATTGTTCGGCGCTGTCGTAGATAAAGCCCTGCGTCAGAAACAGCGCCTCGGCGGTCTCGCCGAATTGCGATCGCAGCGTGCCGGAATGAACCAGCCGCGTTTCGGGGCGATAATGCTGCGTGGGAGAGGACGTTTTTGCAGCGGGCGTTTTCGGCTCAGACATGTGACCTCCGTCGTGACCATTTTGGAAATGGCCACAAAAAACCGGCCTGGAAAAATTCCACAGGCCGGGATCACACTGTCCCCGGCCTGTTTAGCGAGTTATTTTACGTGGCTGCAAGCCGGCCGGCTCAAATGACCACGGGATAAGTGTTAGCCTTATTCCGGTCTGCTCTTTGCGTCAAGCATGTCATCGGATAACCGGTAAACACCAGTATCTGCAAGGCAATGCAGACAGAAAGACGAGTGACGTGCTGTTCACGCTTGCGCCCGATGCGACAGGAATTTTGCCGGATCGGATGATCGCGGCGATGGCGGACGCCGGCCTCATTCTTCCCGCATATCCTTTCGTGGAAAGCCAGATTCAGCCGGCGAGCCTCGATCTGCGGCTCGGCGAAGTGGCTTATCGCGTGCGCGCGAGCTTTCTTCCGGGCCCGGATTCAACGGTCGCACAGCGGATCGACGAATTGAAACTGCACGAAATCGATCTCACCGACGGCGCGGTGCTGGAAACAAATTGCGTTTACATCGTCCCGTTATTGGAAAGTCTCGCCCTTCCGCCGTCTGTGCTTGCAGCTGCCAATCCGAAAAGCTCGACCGGACGGCTCGACGTTTTCACCCGCGTGATTGCCGACGGCACGCGTCGGTTTGACGCGATCGGCGCCGGTTATCACGGCCCGCTCTATGCAGAGATCAGCCCGAAGACATTTCCGGTGCTGCTGCGCGAAGGGTCGCGGTTGTCGCAAATTCGTTTCCGCACCGGGCATCCGCTACTCGATAACGATGCGCTCGAAGAACTGCATGCACGCGAACGGCTCGTAGACATCGACGACGCCGATCTGAACGGTGGCCTCGCACTCAGCGTCGATCTGTCCGGCGAAGGCTCGGACGGATTTGTCGGCTATCGCGCGAAGCGCCACACCGGCGTGATCGACATCGATCGCCGCAGCGGTTACACGGTCGGCGAATTCTGGCAGCCGATCCGCGCGCGTCCCGACCGCAGCCTCATTCTCGATCCCGGCGAATTCTACATTCTGGCGTCGAAGGAAGCGGTCCAGGTACCGCCGGACTTCGCGGCCGAAATGGTGCCGTTCGATCCGCTGGTCGGCGAATTCCGCGTTCACTATGCGGGCTTCTTCGATCCGGGCTTCGGTTATGCGGGTGCTGGCGGGCAGGGATCGCGTGCGGTGCTCGAGGTGCGGTCGCGCGAAGTCCCGTTCATCCTGGAGCACGGTCAGATCGTTGGACGGCTGGTTTACGAGAAGATGCTGTCGCGCCCGGACGCGCTTTATGGCCAGCGCATTGCGTCGAACTATCAGGGCCAGGGCCTGAAGCTCTCCAAGCACTTCCGCGTTTGAGCAAGTGTTTTCCCGAACGCGGAATACCCATGCGCTGGATGCGCATTGTCCTGTCGAGCATCGATGCTAGAGATTTGCCCGCGCGGCGTTTCAACACAAAAATCTGCCGCCGGGGAAACGCATGTCCGAGCTTGGCGTCGCAGAAATTCCGGTTGTCGAGGATGACAGGCCGCCGCTGCCTCGCGTCAAGGACCGCGTAAAGAACCCGCTGCTCGACGGACCGATCCTCTCGACGCTGCTCAAGCTCGCCGCGCCGAATGTCGTTGCATTAACCGCTGGCACCTGCGTTGCCATCGCCGAGACGACTTATATCGGCCGTCTCGGCGTCGAGCCGTTGGCTGCAATGGCGCTGGTGTTTCCGCTCGTCATTTTGATGATGACGATGTCCGGCGGCGCGATGGGCGGTGGCGTGGCGTCGGCAATTGCGCGTGCACTTGGTGGCGACGATGCGGAACGCGCTTCGATGCTTGCGGTTCATGCATTGATGATCGGTGTCTGTTTCGGCCTCGTGTTCATGGCCGGCATGCTGTTGTTTGGACCATATCTCTTTGCGCTGCTTGGCGGGCGCGGGCGCGTGTTGAGCGAGGCCATCGCCTATTCGCAGATTTTTTTTGGCGGCGCGGTGATCCCATGGCTGATGAATACGCTGGCGGCGCTGTTGCGCGGAACCGGCAATATGAAGCTGCCATCCGCAGTCATTCTGAATTCTGCGCTATTACAAATTATTTTCGGCGGAACGCTCGGTCTGGGACTCGGTCCGATTCCTCAGTTCGGCATGCGTGGCGTCGCGGCGGGCACGTTGATGGCCTTCTCAATCAGCGCGGCGATCATGGCGTGGTATCTTTTGTCGGGTCGCAGCCGCGTGAAACTGAACTTCAGGAACTTCAAATTTCATCGCAGCATGTTCTACGACATTCTCAAAGTGGGCGCGGTTGCCTGCCTGTCGCCGCTACAGGTCGTGCTTACGATCACATACTTCACGCATATGCTCGCGGCCTTCGGCACCGAGGTGCTCGCAGGTTATGGCATCGGCGCGCGGCTGGAATTCATGCTGACCTCGCTGGCGTTCGCCGTTGGCATGGCGTCGGTGCCGATGATCGGCATGTCGATCGGCGCAGGCCGGATCGTGCGCGCGCGCCGCATCGCGTGGACAGCAGGGGCAACATCGTTCGCAATCGTCGGTGCGTTCGGAACATTCATCGCGATTTTCCCCGGCGTGTGGGTGAGCATTTTTACCGATAATCCGGCCGTTCGTGCTGCAAGCCGCGAATATCTTTCGACCGCCGCGCCGATGTTCGCGTTCATCGGTCTGTCGATCTCGCTGTATTTTTCGTCGCAGGGTGCGGCGAAAGTCGTTGGACCCGTGCTGGGGCAGACGGCGCGTCTCGCTTTTATTGTTGTCGGCGGATGGTGGCTGACCCGTATTGGCGCGAGCAGCACGCACTTTTTCTGGCTGGCGGCGGCGTCGATGATTCTGCTCGGCTCGCTCGTCGCCGCAATCGTTCGCATCACCGACTGGGGACCGAAGGCTGCGGGGCTGCCGAGCTAGATCAGGCGGCAGTCTTGTTGCGCTCCAGGTTTTTCTTCATCGCCGCCATCCCGAGATCCATCTGCGAATCGATAAACGGAGCAAGCTCATTCGGAAGCATGTCCGCTGTCCAGATGAAGCGGCAGCGATTGTCGCCTTCCGCAACGATCCGGACCGACGCGCTGTGATGCTTGAAACGCTCATTCCGAATTGAATATGCCAGACGTTTCTTGGCGTCGTTGCTGTCGATCAGCACCTCGCGCACCGTGTTGCCACTGACGAACGTGACCATGCGATCCGCGCCATCCATCTTTGCATCGGTCACGAAACCCGGTGCCAAGCGCGTATGAACCGCGCCGAAATCGCGGACGGCATCCCAAACGCTGTCGGCCGATGCGTCGATGGTTGCCTCTTTGACAATTGAAGCCATGTCAAATCCTCGCTTGAGAAATTTCAGATGCAGACTGCTTCGACATTGTTCCCGTCGGGGTCGATGAGAAATGCCGCGTAATATGTTGGGCTGTAGTCGGCGCGCGGACCTGCGCCGCCGTTATCGCGTCCTCCGGCCTTCAGTCCCGCTGCATGGAATGCTTTGACCGCAGCGTGATTCGGCGCGGTGAACGCAACATGCGCAACGGCTGCCTTTTGTCCTTTCGCGAGATAAAGCCAAAGGGCGGGAGCGCCGGGTGGTCCAAAGCCCGCGCCTGTATCGTCGCGAGACGCGAGAATATGGCCGAGCGGAGCGAGTGCGTCGGTATAGAAGCGCACGCTGGCGTTGAGGTTTGTGACTTTCAATCCGATATGGTCATACATGGCAATCTCCTCTTTCGGAGATCACCCTGTGGCATAAGCCTGCAAACGGTCTTGGAAAATCTTGCGATCGCCCCGCGACATCGCGCGGTAGCCGCCCGGTGAAACGCCCGCTGCGCGATGGAATGTGCGGACGAAATTCGACAGATCGCCGAATCCGACATCGAATGCGATGGACGTGATCGAACGGGCGTCATCGGCGAGTAGTCGCGCCGCATGGCGCAGGCGCGAGCGAACGAGATATTGATGCGGCGTGACGCCGAGCACATTCGAGAAAAGCCGCAGAAAATGGAACGCGCTGATGCCTGCCCGTTTCGCCAGACCTGGAAGATCGATCTCGCGGTTCGCGTTGGCGTCGATCCACAGCGCGCTTTCGACAGCGCGGCGGCGGTCGGATGCCGCGGCTTTCAACGGCTTGCGCGAAACGCCAGTCGTGACATCGATGAATCGTTTGGCGAACAACATGCCTACTTCGTCGATGCCGATGCCGATGCCGATGTCGCTGTCACCGCGCCGTGCGGTTTCAGCCAACTCTCCGCACATCATCAGTTCGGGGAGCGGCGGCAGTGAGCCGAGTCGCAATGTTTTCTTGTTGAGTCCTATTTCGTCGGCGGTCTCCGGCGAAAACCAGAACGACAGGCATTCATCGCCGCAAATGTGATGCGGGTGGGAGCAGATATAATCGTCGCCCTGATGTCCGATCATCACTGCGCCGGCGACCAATTCATGCAAGCGACCGCCGGTGTCGTAGCCGAAACCGCCTTTGCGGACATATGAAAGCGAGTGGCAGCGGTGTTGCTCGACAAACGGTTTGTCGTCCGGCCCAGCGGTGCACCGGAAGTCGATTACCGATAGCGTCTTGTTCTGCAAAACCGTCGTTCGGGTCATGCGTTATTTTACGTCCGCCGTCGCCGTGGAGCAACCGACAGTTCGGGCTCGAACAGCGTGGGCGCGTCGCTGGACTGCTGGGCGGCAATCTTCGCTCGCTCGATAGCCAGCATCCGAAATTTTGTCGTCACGCCGCCATTCGCTGAAAATCCACCGGTCTTGCCGTTTGCCGCAACAACACGATGGCAGGGGATCACGATGGGAAAGGGATTTTGCCCCAGCGCCTTGCCGACGGCTTGGGACAGCAATTTGTCGCCCAGGCGTATAGCAATGTCGCCATAGGTCATGGTTTTGCCCGGTTCGATTTCACGCGCAATGTCATAAACACCGCGATTGAAATCGGGGACATGCGTCATATCGAGCGCGACAAAGGAAAGATCGGTTACATTGCTCCCCAACAGCGCGGTCATCGCCGTGCAGGCGCGAGCAATATCGGCGGGCAGCGGGGTTTCTTGCGCACCGGGTGCTTTTTTCCGGAGCCGCGCGCGGGTCGCTTCATCGCTCTGTTCAGGCAGTTGCACACCAAGAAGGCCGCGCGCCCCCCATGCGACGCCGCAACGTCCGATTGCCGTATCGAAAAGCGCCAAGCCGGTTTTCATGATGCGATCGATCCTAACACGAGTGCTCAATTCGGCGATTGGAGAATATTGCGGCCTCACACCTTCAAAGACCACCCGAATCCCGGCGTCGGAACCGGCTTGCGGGCGAATGCCGGCAAAAGCTAAGGTTGTGCGTTCGCGGGCGTAGTTCAATGGCAGAACGGCAGCTTCCCAAGCTGCATACGAGGGTTCGATTCCCTTCGCCCGCTCCAGCTATCCGAGCGGAAGAATTCGATGCCATCACGAAAATCGGTTTGCATCGCGGGTGCCGGCAGCATCGGCTGCTTCGTCGGGGGCATGCTGCGCGCGGGCGGACATTCCGTGTCAATGCTTGCGCGCCCACGCATGATCGAAGACGTGCGCACAAACGGGCTGAAGGTCACGAGCTTCGAGGGCATCGAACACCGCTTGACGTCGGCAGAGATCAAACTCTCCGACGATCCTGCGATTTTCGCCGGTGCGGACATCATTCTCGTCACCGTGAAGAGCGGCGATACGGCGGAAATTGCGGATCGCATCGCACAGCATGCCTCTCCCGGTGCCGTCGTGGTCAGTTTGCAAAACGGCGTCGGCAACGTGCCGGTGTTACGCGATAAACTTGCGGGCTGGAGCGTGCTCGCCGGGATGGTGCCGTTCAACGTGCTGACGCTTGAGCCGGGTCATTTTCACCGCGCGACGTCCGGCGACATTCTGATCGACAAGGATGCGGCCGATACAGCCTCGCAACTCAGTCAGCCGGAGCTGAAGTTTCGTGCGGTCGAAAACATGACCGGCATCCAGTGGGGTAAGCTGCTCATCAATCTGAACAACGCGCTGAACGCGTTGTCCGGCCTGCCGTTGCGCGACCAATTCTCACGACGGTCATGGCGCGCATTGTTCGCAGATCAGATGTCGGAAGCCCTGACGGCACTTAAGGCCGAGGGCATTGCTCCAGTGTCGTCAACGCCGCTGCCGCCTGGAGCGACGCCTTATATTCTCAAATTGCCGGACTTCGCCTTTCAGATCATCGCGCGATCAATGGTTCAGATCGACCCCAAGGCGCGATCGTCGATGTGGGAAGATTTGCAACGCAACCGCCGCACCGAAATCGACCATCTGCAAGGTCTGATTGTCGAATTGGGAAAGCGCCACGGATTAAGAACGCCTCTGTCCGAAAAAATCATCGCGCTGATACGCAAAGCGGAGCAGGCCGGCAAAGGTTCGCCCGGACTGACGGTGGACCAGATCCGCGGCTAATTGTCTAAGCGGCAGCAGCCTGTGCCAACCGGTTCGATTCGCTGCGGCCATAGACCATGAACGTGGCGGCCAGTCCGCAAACCGCCGCAAACGTCATCCAGAGGCTTGGAGCCGCGTTGTCGCCGGTCATCTTGATGAGTGCAGTGGAAACGGCCGGTGTAAAGCCGCCGAACAGCGCGGTGGCCAGACTGTAGCATAGCGAGAAGCCGACGGTGCGCACGCTTGCCGGAACGATCTCGGTGAGCGCAACGACCATCGCGCCGTTGTAGCTGCCGTAGAGAAACGAGAGCCAGAGTTCGACGATCAACATGCGCTCGAACGACGGGGCTGAGACCAGCCACGACATCGCAGGATAAGCGGTGAGAATCGTCAGCAACGTAAAGCCGAGCAAGATCGGACGGCGCCCGACGCGGTCTGACACTGCGCCCATCACCGGAAGCCAGAACAGGTTCGAGATCGCGACGCAGAGAGTCACGATCAGTGAGTCGGTGATCGACAGCTTCAAAACGCTTTGCCCGAATGTTGGTGTGTAAACCGTGATGAGATAGAACGATACAGTCGTCATCACGACCAGCAGCATGCCCGACAGCACGATCCACCAGTTCGAGATAATCGAGTTGAAAATCTCCGGCAATGTCGGGTGATGCTTGCGCGCCAGAAACGCTTCCGTCTCCTGAAGCGAGCGGCGAATCAGGAAAATGAATGGAACGATCAGCGAGCCGATGAAAAACGGAACGCGCCAGCCCCAGTCTGACATCGTCTGCGGTGTCAGCGTCGTATTGAGGACGTAACCGATAATGGCCGCAGCGACGATAGCGACTTGCTGACTGCCGGATTGCCAGCTGACGTAGAAGCCCCGCTGGTTCGGCGGTGCCATCTCGGAAAGATACACTGAGACGCCGCCAAGCTCGACGCCGGCCGAAAAACCTTGCAAAAGCCGTCCGATCAAAACGAGCGCCGGTGCGAGCAGGCCAATGGTTGCGTAGCTCGGTACAAATGCGATCAGAACTGTACCGACGGCCATGATCGCAAGCGTCACGATCAGACCTTTGCGCCGTCCGACACGATCGACATACGAACCTAGGACGACAGCGCCCAGTGGCCTCATGAGAAATCCCGCGCCGAACGTCATGAAGGTGAGCATCAGCGACGCGAATTCGCTGCCGGCCGGGAAAAACGCCTTCGCGATATAGGAAGCATAAAAGCCGAACAGGAAGAAATCGAACATCTCCAGAAAATTGCCGCTGGTGACGCGAAGCACCGCTGCAAGTTTCGACTGCGATGCCGGTGAGGCGGCGGCGTTCATGATCGGCTCCCTGAATTGTCTTGGCACGAAGACTGCGCCCGTTCTGCCGGTGTCACAATAAGCCAGATTTTGCGCTTTTCGCTGCGGTGCAGGTGTTAAGCGTTGAAACTAAAAGGATTCTTTGAGCCCGAAAAAGATTTCTTCGATCGCGAATAAAACGCGCCGCCCCCCGGTCTCCTTCATTGGAGGCACGGTTTGATCCGCACCTTGCCTTCCGAATCTCCGGCGGATTTGGGAGAAACTCGATGTTGGATATGTCGCGCAGGACACTCATGGCATCCGCGGCCGTGGCAGCGGCGTTCGGCCTGAACAAGCGTCTCGCTTTCATCGGTCCCGCACATGCGGAAGCGCAACTGGAGCCGACTGTCGGCTTTTCCAGATACAAGGTCGGCTCGGTCGAGGTGACGGCGCTTTACGACGGCATCTGGCGCAAGCCGCACGATCCGGCGTTCATCAAGAATGCGTCGATCGAGGATACCAAGGAAGCACTGGCGAAAGCCGGCATGACGACGGAATTCATGCCGATCCCGCTGACCGTGGTGGTTCTGAAAATTGGCGACAAACTGGTGATGATCGATTCGGGCTCGGGCGTCGGACAGTGGCAGCCCAACGCAAATCATCTGCCGGACAATATGAAGGCCGCAGGCATCGATCCGAGCAAGATCGGCGCGATTCTCGTGTCGCACTTCCATCCCGATCACGTCTGGGGCCTGCTTGAAAAGGGCACGAACGCTCCGGTCTATCCGAACGCCGAACTCGTCGTCAGTTCCACGGAATACAAATGGTGGACCGAAGAAGGCCGCGTCGAGAAACTGCCCGACGCCCGCAAGCCGGCCGGCAAGCGCATCGCCGAGAATTTCCCGAAATGGAAGAACTGGAAGCTCGTCGAAGACAACGCTGAAGTCGCGCCCGGCGTGCGGATCGTGTCATCGCCCGGTCACACGCCTGGCCATTCGGCGTTTCTGGTCGCGTCAGGAAACCAGCAGCTGATGATCTCGAACGATGTGATGTACGTGCCGGCTCTGCTTGCACCGCATCCGGACTGGATGGGCGCATACGATCAGGACGGTCCGACGGCCGTCGCCACGCGGCGCAAGCTGGTCGATCGCGTGATCGCAGATAAGATGATGATCTGCGGCGCGCATTTCCCATTCCCCGGCGCCGGCAAGTTCGCCAAGGACGGCGACGGCTACGCGTTCACACCGGCAGCCTAATTCGGAAACTATGGAGAATATGGTCATGATGAAAACACCGCGCTCATTTGCTGTCAGCCTCGCGCTGATCGCGAGCATCAGCTTCGCCCCAAATCTGTTGTCCGCCCCGGCTTACGCGGTCGACAACATGACGTCGGCCGACGCGCCGGACTTGTCAGGTCCGCGAGAGAAGATCAAAGCCAAGAACTATGCCGGCGCGATCGCAGACCTGAAGAAAATCGCCGACACCAACCAGCATGCCGATGTCTACAATCTTCTCGGATATAGCCTGCGCAAAAACGGCGAGTTCAAATCGGCGCTCACCTACTACACCAAGGCGCTGGAGTTCGATCCGAACCACAAGGCGGCGCGCGAATATCTCGGCGAGCTTTACGTCGAAACCGGCAATCTCGAGAAGGCCAAGGAGCAGCTCGCAGCTCTTGTGAAACTGTGCCCCGGCGGATGCGAGGAGCGCGAAGATCTTCAGAAGGCAATCGGCGGGAAAACATCGAGCAACTAACACACCGGAGCGAATGAATTCGCTCGTTCCCCTCATACTGAATAACGGAGACTCGTTTGATGAGCGCGACGACAGGAAAACATCGTGTATTGACCGCTTCCGTCGTCTCGCTCGTCAGCCGGGTTCTTCTCGCGCTGATCTTTATCCACGAGGGCATCTTTCTTGTTTTAAATTTTGAAACCGTGTCCGCGTCGATGGTCAAATTGGGCGTTCCCGGAATCTTTCTTGTCCCGACGATTGCTTTGCAGCTTGTCGCCGGCGCCGCGATGGCGGTCGGCTGGCAGGTACGTTTGGCGGCGACTGCATTGGGATTGTTTTGTCTGATGACCGCATTCTCGTTTCATACGAATTTCGACAACCGAAACGAGTTGCTGCATTTCGAGAAGGATCTGGCCATTGCCGGGGGAATGTTTGTTCTGGCGTTGAGTAATGCCAATGGCGGTGGCTGGTTCAGACGGCGTCGGATTGTCAGACCTTGAGCTTCAACGAAAGCGCAAATCACAAGTACTTTAGCGCCCGTTCAGCGATTGAATTGCTGCCATCCCGTGCTTCGGAAAGCGTGCTAACACGCCGGTCCCGGGTTGTCGGACAAAGGCGAACGTTAGCTGTGTCGGCGAAGGACGATCGTGCGCTATTCGATGAAGTGTTTCTGCCGAATCTGGCGGAGGCCTATCGTCTTGCGCAATGGCTCACCGGCAACGCGTCGGACGCGGAGGATGTGGTGCAGGATGCGGCGCTGCGCGCATTCCGCGGAATCAGGGGATTCGGTGCGATCAACGCGCGCGCGTGGTCGCTGACGATCGTGCGCAACACCGCGTATAGCTGGCTGATGAAAAACCGGCCGAAGGCCGTCGTGCTCACCGAAGAGCTGGGGCGCGCCGAGCAACAGCAGGTCGAATACGAGAACATATATACGGAACGGCTCGCGACACCGGAAGACGACATCGTACTCAAGGCGGACATCGCCGAAGTTCGCCGCGCGCTGGAGTCGCTGCCGACATCGTTCCGGGAAATCGTCGTGCTGCGGGAAATTCATGAAATGAACTATCGGGATATTGCCGAGGTGACGAACATTCCGATCGGCACCGTGATGTCCCGCCTGTCGCGTGCCCGTCAGCTTTTGATTGAACTTTTGGGAGACCGGAGGCCATGATCGCTCCGATGCAAGATGACCGCGACGAGCTTCTGCAGG
>JAFKKP010000210.1 GCA_017305515.1 Hyphomicrobiales bacterium | reverse complement strand
CTTGGCAGCCACCGGTCCCATTCCGCCAGTGTTGACATTCATGGTTAAGAGGGTCTGAACGCCGCAGGGCTTTCGGGCGGTTCCGCCGAATAATTCGGACGTGTGGCGGTATTCTTGACCGGGCGGCGGTCAGGTCAGGGCGTCGGCTCGCGGCCGTCCAGCCACTTCGCATAGACGATGCGTTCCTGCTCGTCATAGTCGAGCGTCTCGTAGAACGCGTGGGCGTGCGTATTGCCCCCGCGCACCATCAGATTGAGCTTTTCGATTTTGCGTTCGCGCAGCCAGTTTTCCGCCGCAGCCATGATGGCGCGGCCGTGGCCCTTCTTGCGATGATCCGGGTGGACGGACACGTAATAGACGCAGCCGCGATGACCGTCATGCCCGACCATGACGGAGGCGACGACGGTCTTGCCGTCGCGCCCGACCAGCACCGCCGAATCCGGACCCTTGCTCGCACGCTTGAAGTCCGCGTCCGGGTTATTCCAGTCGCGCGTGAGTTCGCATGTCTTCCAGAGCGCGACGACGTCTTTCATGTCGCCGTCGGTTGCCGGCGTGACAGCAAGATTGCTTGCGGGTCGTGTTGCCGTGTCTGTCATAGCACTTTCCCCGGATTGAGAATGTTGAGCGGGTCGAGCGTGGCCTTGATCGATCGCATAATGTCGAGTGCGACCGGATCTTTGACATGCGGAAGTTCGTCGCGCTTGAGAACGCCGATGCCGTGTTCGGCGGAAATCGAGCCGTGGTGTCTGGCAACGACGGCGTGCACTACGTCGTTCATGTCGTGCCAGCGCGCGAGATAGTCTTTCGTGTCGGTGCCGACCGGCTGGCTCACATTATAATGGATGTTGCCGTCGCCGAGATGTCCGAACGCAAACGGTCGCGCGCCGGGGATCAGCTTCGTCACCGCGGCATCGGCCTCGGCAAGAAACGCCGGCACCGCCGCGACCGGCACCGAAATGTCGTGCTTGATCGAGCCGCCTTCATTTTTCTGAACCGGCGAAATCACCTCGCGCAGTTTCCAGAACGCGTTGCGCTGGTCGAGATTGGCGGCGATCACCGCGTCCTCGACGATGCCGTTCTCCATGCCCTGTTCGAGGATGGCTTCGATGGTGCTGCGAGCATCATCACGCGGCGAGGATATTTCCATCAGCACGTACCAGGCATGCCTGTTCGCCAGCGGCGCGCGGATGGATGGGCCGTGCTTGACGCAAAAATCGATGGCGATCTGCGGGATCAGCTCGAAGCTCGTCAAACTCGATGCTGCGGTGTTGCGTGACAGATCGAGCAGCTTGAGCGCGTCTTGGGGTGACGCAACCGCTGCGAAAGCGGTTTCGGTGGAGCGCGGCTTGGGAAACAGCTTCAGCGTCGCCGCCGTGATGAAACCGAGCGTGCCTTCCGCGCCGACGAACAGATCGCGCAGGTCGTAGCCGGTGTTGTCCTTCTTCAGGCTTGAGAGGCCGTGCATGATACGCCCGTCCGCCAGCACGACTTCGAGGCCGAGCACGAGATCGCGCGCCACGCCGTAGGCGAGAGCGGCGATGCCGCCTGCATTTGTCGAGAGATTGCCGCCGATGGTGCAGCTTCCTTCCGCGCCGAGCGACAGCGGAAACAGGCGGTTCGCCTCCGACGCAGCATTTTGCGCGTTGGCGAGAATGACGCCGGCTTCCACCGTCATCGTGTTGGATTGCGTATCGACGCTGCGGATTTTGTCGAGCCTGCGCATCGAGACGATGATCTCGCCGCGATGCGGCACCTGTCCGCCGACGAGACCCGTATTGCCGCCCTGCGGCACCAGCGCGGTTTTCGTCTGCGTCGCCAGCTTGCAGATCGCGGAGACTTCGGCGACCGAGCCCGGACGCAGCACCATCGGCGAATGGCCCTTGAACAGCCCGCGATCCTCGACGAGATAGGGCGCCATCTCGTTGGCATCGGTCACGGCATATTTGCCGCCGACAATCGCGGCGAAGCGCGACAGCACATCGGCTGAAATCGGCGGCTGAGGCTGAACGATGTTCAAGGTGCGGCCCTCAGTCTTGCGGAACGGCGGCACGGCGCAGCCGGTCGTTGATCGCCTCGCCCAGTCCCGTGTCGGGGATCGGCGCCACCGCGATGCGCCGCGCGCCTTTTGCATCGAGCGTGCGCAGATAGCTGAACAGATTCGCAGCCGCCTCCACCAGATCGCCCCGTTGGGACAAATTCATGGCATCGCTGCCCTGACCGGAAATTTCGGCGGGGCCGAAAGCGAGAAGCGCCTCGCCGGCCTCGACCGCGCGTACATTAAGTCTCACCGGCGTGCGCGGAGCATAATGCGAGGCCAGCATTCCCGGCGCGAGCGGCGCGGACTGATCCGCTTCGATCTGTTCCGGCAGCCGTGCGAGAGGTTCGCCAAGCACAGCTTCGATCTCGGCGCTCGGCAATCCGCCGGGGCGCAGCAGCGTCATCTCGCCGAAACATCCCACAATCGTGGATTCGACGCCGACCGATACCGGCCCGCCATCGACGATCATATCGATGCGTTCGTTGAGGTCAGCCATCACATGCGCGGCGGTCGTCGGCGAAACATGCCCCGAAATATTGGCGGACGGCGCGACGACGGGTTTTCCAAGCGCGCGGAGAATATCGAGAGCGATGGGATGCGCCGGGACACGAACCGCAATCGTGTCGAGACCGGCGGTTGCGAGATCGCAGATCGCGCAATCGTCCGTCTTCGGCAGCACCAGCGTCAGCGGACCCGGCCAGAAGGTTTTTGCAAGACGAAGGCTTTTCTCATCGAAGCGTGCGATGGCTTTTGCGGCGGCGAGATCGCTGACATGCGCGATCAGCGGGTTGAACGACGGACGGCCTTTGGCCTCATACAGCCGCGCGATCGCCTCCGCATTGGTGGCGTCAGCGCCAAGCCCGTAAACTGTCTCGGTCGGAAACGCGACGAGACCGCCGTCCGCAAGACAGTTCGCGGCCTCGCGAGACGCATGGCCATCGGCGGCAATGGTTTTCGTGGTCAGACCGAGTTTCATTCGAGCTTTCGGCATGCGGGCGGCGCAGGAATCGCCCCTTATACCGCTTCTTGCGGCGAGCGAATGTGGAGGCTATACCGCGCCCCAGTCGGAGTGTGGCTCAGTCCGGTAGAGCACTGCGTTCGGGACGCAGGGGTCGCAGGTTCAAATCCTGCCACTCCGACCAGTATTTTCAATAGCTTAGCGATTGCCCATCCGCCGGAACCTGCCGCCGGATCAGCCCTGCACGATCCCCATTTTCTGATCGACGACCTCGACCGTGCGGTCGATCTCGGCGTTGGGCATGCCGATCTGGTGAGAGATCAGTTTCACGAGCAGATCGACGCGCTCGATGAAGGGCGCGCCGCTTGCGACCGCGCGTGCCGCCGACGACGGCTTGAGCAGGCTTTCGGCGGCCTTGGCGTACTTCTCGAACGGCACGGCGTCCTGCGGATCGGCGCCGAGCCTCTGTGCGATCGCGTCGACGTGATTGTAGATCGACTTCGACAGATTGAGGTCCTTGTGAACCGCGTCGCGGATCGGCTGCGGATCGGTCGGCGTGATGCAGCGGTAATTTCCGGTGAGAAGCATCGACCATTTCGCCAGCGGCACGAACAGCGAATCGAAAACTTTCAGTTTCACCGGCACGTCTTTGCCGTCGAGCGTCACCGCGTCGATATCGGCTTCGAGTTCGCGCAACAGCTTGTTGTTGGCCTCGTCCTCGAAGGTTGCGGCCTTGAAGTTGGTCGGCAGACCGACGAACAGAACGTTGGCCTTGTCCTCCGGCGGACGGAAGGCCTGCGGATCGGGCGAGCACAGCGTGACGAGGCCCGGCTTGAAACGCTCCCAGACCTGCGGGTTGGTGTAAGCCTCTTCGAGGTCCATGCCCTTCAGCTTCTCGATGCGCTTGAGATAAGGCAGCGGCGGCATGTTCATGATCGACAGGCAAGGCAGCTTGGCCTCGGCGATCTTGATCATCAGCACGCGGATCGTGTGGTTGGTGTATTGCGGCTCCTGCATCGCCAGCGCGACCATGTCGTAACGCGACAGATCGACCTTGTCGGGCGAGGTGGCGTCGAGCTTGCCGGGCAGGTCGCGCGAGAAGATCGAGCGATGGTTCGGCTCGTCGCGCAGCTTGATGCGAACTTCGGTGCCTTCCTTGTTGATGAGTTCTGCCGTGTTCTTTCGGCAGACAAGGGTCACGTTGTGACCGGCCATCAGAAGTTTGGTTGCCAGCAGGGAGCCGTAGGAAGCTCCCAGAATGAGAATGTTGCGCGCCATGCCTGCTCGTCCGAAAATTGGTGGATTGCGATCCGGCCTCGGCCGGACCGGGCATGTCCGTCACACAAAAAGCGCGCCTTTGCAAACGAAAGGCGCAGGCAGTATCTCAAATACTGAAATGAAATCGGCCGATTTCAGCGGCCGCCGAGCTTGGTCCAGATTTCGCCGCCGCAGAATGCGCCGAGACAGCCTTCGACATTCATCTGCGTGGCAGAGACCATTTTGACTTTGCTGTCATAGGTGCCGCCGTCGTCGGCGTTGTAGATACGGCCGGTCCAGCTGCCCGGTCCATTCTGCGTCATGCCGATAAAGAGCTGCACGCCGATCATCGAACGCGACCGCAGCGCCGGGTTTGGATTCTTGTCGTCGACCTGCGGCTGGCCGGTCTGAGGATCGATGGCATCTTTCAGCCAGACGACTTTGCCGCAGATGCCCTGACCGCACATGGAGACCTGAATCCGCGCATCGCCTTTCTGGGTCAGCCAGAGGCCGGTCGGGGACGAGGAGGCATCCTGGGCGCCGGCTGCGGAAGTACCGCTCAAGGCACACGTCAAAACGGCAATACGCAGAAAATTCAAATTCATGATCCGACCTTACGCTACGACACCGGCAATCAGTCGAGGAAACTACACACCGTCGTCGCATATTCAAACCGCCCGGTTCAGGGCCGGACGGCCTTTCCTGGCAATTGTTACCCCACGGACACCCTCCGGTTCCGCCCGATACCGATTGCGAAGCGCCGATTGCGGATCGCGGGGCGGCAAATTGTCGTCGGTAAAGGCTTTTCGTTGCGCTCGACGCGCCGAAAAAAATAGTGCTTTTGTCGATGCGGAAGCCCGCAAAGCGCAGGCTTTTCATCCAAGCCGACCCCAGCCGAGAGCCCCGCCGAAGGCATGCACGAGCTTATTGCCGATATTACTCTTTGTATTCTCGTTGCCTGGGGTCTGGGCCTCGCTGCACATTTTTCGCGCCAGCCGCTGATCCTCGCCTATCTCGTCGGCGGATTTCTGATCGGCCCGTTCGGCCTCGGCTTCGTCAAATCGCAGGAATCCATCGCCACCATTTCCGAACTCGGCCTGATCTTCATGCTGTTCATGATCGGGCTGGAGATCGACCTAAAGAAAATCATCCGTGCCGGGCGTGTCATCCTGTTCGCCGCGGGTGGACAGTTGATCGGCGGTTGTCTTCTCGGCGTGCTGTTCTTCGTGGCAATCGGCCTGCCGCTCGGCAATGGCGGGTTCGACGCGCTCTATCTAACGATTGCCTGCGCGCTGTCATCGACCGTCATCATCGTCAAGGTTCTGTACGAGAAGCGCGAACTCGACACGCTGCCGGGCCGCATCACGCTCGGCGTGCTGGTGCTTCAGGATATTTTCGCGATCCTGTTTCTCGCCGTGCAGCCGAGCCTCGGCAATCTGCAAATCGGCATCGTGCTGCTGTCGATTGCCCGCGTTGCCGGGCTTGTGGCGACCGCGCTCATTCTCAGCCGCTTCGTTCTGCCGAAACTGTTTCATCAGATCGCGCGCCGGCCTGAACTTGTGATGCTCGGCGCGCTGGCATGGTGCTTTCTGATCGGCGAGATCGCCGAGCGGCTGCATCTGTCGCGCGAAATGGGATCGCTGGTAGCTGGCGTATCGCTGTCGACATTCCCTTACGCGCTCGACGTGACCGCGAAGGTGACGACGCTGCGCGATTTCTTCATCACGCTGTTCTTCGTGGCACTCGGCATGACGATTCCGATTCCGACGCCGGCCGTGATCGGCCTCGCGCTCATCGTCGCGCTGTTCACCGTCGTCAGCCGCGTGGTGACGACATTTCTGCCGCTCTATGCGATGAAGCAGGGACTGCGCGCCAGTCTTCTGCCGGCGATCAATCTGGCGCAGATCAGCGAGTTCTCGCTGGTCGTGATTCAGGTCGGCGTGTCGGCCGGACACATCAAGACGCAGACCGCGAGTGCGGCGTCGTTCGCATTCGTCATCCTTGCGGTGTTGAGCACCTTCGCCATCGGCCGCAGCGATGAGGTGTCGCGTCTCGCCATCGGCGGGCTGAAGCGCATCGGACTGCGCGACCTCGACCACAGCCATGACGGCGAGGCCGATCACGGCGAGGCCGGTCACGGCGCGGCGCGGCGGATCGTCATTCTGGGTTTCTTCCGTGCCGCGAGCGCGCTGTTGGCGGAGATCGAACGGCAGAACAAATCGCTGCTCGACCAGATCAGCGTCGTCGACTTCAATCCGAATGTGTTTCACGCGCTGACCGAACGCGGCGTCCATGTCATCTACGGCGACATCAGCAATTTCGACACACTGGCGCATGCCGGCGTGGGACAGGCGGAATTGATTATTCTCAGCGTGCCGGACGCGCTGCTGAAGGGCGCCAACAACGAGAAGCTCGTGCGCCATGTCCGTTCGCTCAATCCGAATGTGAAGATTGTCTCAACCGCAGACCTCTTGAACGATGTCGGCGATCTCTATGCCGCCGGTGCGGATTACGTGACGGTGACGCGCATCACCGACGCGCACGAGCTTTATGAGGTCATCGAGGCCGCCGACAAGCGTCTGTTGAAGGACAAGCGCGAGGAGATGGACCGGCTGTTGAGCAAGCGCCGGGAAGTTCTTCCTTAAGACTTTCCTTGGGATTGCGGCTCGCCGCTCCCCCTCCCACATTGTTTGAAACGCGGCAGCCCGCCCGCGGAGGCCGGCGGATGCCCGCCATGTGCGGTTCGCCAGTTGCGCCCGCGCCCGCGCTGCGCCATACGATCTGCACGACATCGAGAGTCCGTGTGAGATGGCCCATCCGATCCCAGAGGTTTTGAAGGCGTTTGCCGCCGGCGAAATGGTGGTCGTCACCGACGACGACGACCGCGAAGGCGAGGGCGATCTCATCGTTGCCGCCACGCTCTGCACGCCCGACAAGATGGCCTTCATCATCCGCCACACCTCCGGCATCGTCTGCGCGCCGATCACGGCGGACAATGCGCGCCGCCTGCGGCTCGATCCGATGGTGGCCAACAACGATTCCAATCACAGCACGGCCTTCACGGTCTCCATCGATTACAAGCCCGGCATGACCACCGGCATTTCCGCCGAAGAGCGCACGACATGCTGCCGCGCGCTGGCCAACCCGAATGCGGGCGCCAGCGATTTCGCCCGGCCCGGTCACATCTTTCCTCTGATCGCCAAGGACGGCGGTGTGCTGCTGCGCTCCGGTCACACCGAAGCTGCGGTCGATCTGTGCAAGATGTGCGATCTGCCGCCGGTCGGCGTCATCAGCGAATTGATGAACGACGACGGCACCGTGATGAAGGGCGAGCAGGTCGCGAAATTCGCCCGCGACAACAATCTCAAGCACGTCACCATCGCCGACATGATCGCCTACCGGCAGGCGCGCGAGAAGCTGATCGAGCGCGTCTCGACATTCACGACCGAAAGCCCGATCGGCCCGCTCGACGTGTACGCGTACCGCTCACCGTTCGATCCGATCTATCATCTGGCGATGGTCTACAAGGGTGTCGGCGACGGCAAGAACGTGCTGACGCGGCTGCACAAGCCGAACGTGGTGCGCGATCTGTTCAGCGGCCGCGACCGCGTGCGCGCCACGCTCGAACATTTCAAGAAGAACGGCAGCGGCGTTTTGATCTATCTGCGCGACGGCGCGGCCGGCGTCCCCGTTGCACCGCTCGACGGCAACCATTCGGCGGAAGACGACCGCAACAAGCAGTGGCGCGAAGTCGGCGTCGGCGCGCAGATTTTGCGCGATCTCGGCGTCACCTCGATCCGCCACCTGACATCGGCGGTTCACGATTACAAAGGCCTGTCGGGTTACGGCATCGAGATCGTCGCCAACGAGCCGTTCGAGGGTTGAACGCCAATCACGTTCGCTATGCGGAACTGGTTTTTGACTTGCAACCTCGTGCCGACGTTCTATCGTCGATCCAACACATGCAGAATTTGTCGAGAAGGACATCGTCATGAGCAGCGCGCGCCCGCAGACCAAGGACAAGCCGGCAAAGATCTCGTTTCAGTGGGACGATCCGTTCCTGCTCGACGATCAGTTGACCGAAGACGAGCGCATGATCCGCGACACCGCGCGCGCTTATGCTCAGGACAGACTGATGCCGCGCGTCACCCAGGCCTATCTGGAAGAAAAATCGGATCGCGAAATCTTTAACGAGATGGGCGAACTCGGTCTGCTCGGCGTCAGCCTGCCGGAAGAATACGGTTGCGCCAATGCGGGCTATGTCGCCTACGGTCTCGTCAACCGCGAGATCGAGCGCGTCGATTCCGGTTATCGCTCGATGAACAGCGTGCAGTCCTCGCTGGTGATGTATCCGATCTATGCTTACGGCGACGAGACGCAGCGCAAGAAGTATCTTCCGAAACTCGCTTCAGGAGAGTGGGTCGGCTGCTTCGGCCTGACCGAGCCGGACGCCGGCTCCGATCCGGACGGCATGAAGACGCGCGCCGAAAAAGTCTCGGACGGCTATCGCCTGACCGGCAGCAAGATGTGGATTTCCAATGCGCCGATCGCCGACGTGTTCGTGGTGTGGGCGAAGTCCGCCGCGCATGACAACAAAGTGCGCGGCTTCATTCTCGAAAAGGGCATGAAGGGTCTGTCCGCGCCCAAGATTGGCGGCAAGCTGTCGCTGCGCGCCTCGATCACCGGCGAAGTCGTGATGGATGGCGTCGTGGTGCCGGAAGAAAATCTGTTGCCGAACGTGTCGGGATTGGCCGGGCCGTTCGGCTGTCTCAATCGCGCGCGCTACGGCATTTCATGGGGCGCGATGGGCGCTGCGGAAGACTGCTTCCACCGCGCGCGCCAGTATGTTCTCGACCGCAAGCAGTTCGGTCGCCCGCTGGCGGCGACGCAGCTCGTGCAGAAGAAGCTCGCGGACATGGAAACCGAAATCGCCATCGGCCTGCAAGGCTCGCTGCGCGTCGGCCGGCTGATGGACGAGGGCAAGATGGCGCCGGAAATGATCTCGATCATGAAGCGCAACAATTGCGGCAAGGCGCTCGACATCGCGCGGGTCGCGCGCGACATGCACGGCGGCAACGGCATTTCCAGCGAATATCATGTGATGCGCCACGCGCAGAATCTGGAAACGGTCAACACCTATGAGGGTACGCACGACGTGCATGCGCTGATCCTCGGCCGCGCGATCACCGGCATTCAGGCGTTTTTCTAGAATTTCCAATTGTCATGCCCGGGCTTGACCCGGGCATCCATCCGATAATTTAGTTTTCTCAAGCGATGGGTTGCCGGATCAAGTCCGGCAATGACATTGGTGGATGCGATGACCTCAAGCACTGACGACGACGTTCCGTTCAACCGGAATTTTCCGCTTCAGCCCGGCGTGGTTGACGAAGTCGTGCCGGGTGTGCGGCGGGTGTTGTGCAACAATCCGAGTCCGTTCACCTTCACCGGCACGGTGAGCTACATCGTCGGGCGCGGCAAGGTCGCGATCGTCGATCCCGGCCCGGACGACGAGGCGCACGCGAAGGCGCTGCTCGATGCGGTGAAGGGCGAGACGGTAACGCACATTCTCGTCACCCACACCCATCGCGATCACTCGCCGAATGTCGCGCGCATCAAGGCTGCGACCGGCGCGACAGTTTACGCCGAAGGCCCACACCGCAATTCGCGCGCGGCCTATGCCAGCGAAACGCGTTCCAGCGAATCCGGCGGCGACTGGGATTTCCGTCCCGATGCCACTGTGAAGGACGGCGACATCATCGAGGGCGAGGGCTGGCGGCTCGAAGCAATCGCGACGCCGGGCCACACCGCCAACCACATGGCGTTCGCATGGCCGGAGAAGAAGCTGATCTTCATCGGCGATCACGTCATGGGCTGGTCGACGTCCATCGTCGCACCGCCCGACGGATCGATGGTCGATTACATGGCCTCGCTCGAAAAACTGACCGCGCGCGGCGAGCAATTGTATTTTTCCGGGCACGGGCCGGAAATTCCCGATGCAGTTCGTTATGTGAAATTCCTCATCCGTCATCGCAAGGCGCGCGAAGCGTCGATCCTGCATCGCCTGGGAAAAGGTGAGGCGGACATCCCGACCATCGTGCGCGCGAGCTATATCGGCATCGATCCGCGTTTGATGACGGCGGCGGGCTATTCCGTGCTGGCGCATCTGGAAGATATGGTCGCGCGCGGCGTCGTCGAGACCGACGGCGATCCGGTGATCGGCGGCACCTACCGCTTGGCGGGCGGCGTCTTGGGCTGAGGCTTTGCGGGTGTCGCGGCTTTTTTCGCAGGCCGCGCGGCGCTGTCCACGATCTCGTTCATGTCTTCGGCAAATTTCGTGATGCGCGACGCGTTCGAGCCGAGATCGTGCTCGAAGTAACGCGACGAGGAACGGACATCGACGCGCGCGCCTTCGGCATCCGGAACAATGCGGATCGAGACGTCTTCGCGGAATCCCATCACCGGCGTGCGTGCGACGGCTTCGATGCGGCCGATGCGCTGCGGAAGCTGCGGCGGGCGCTCGTCGATAATCAGCCATTTGCGGCGGTTGACGATCTGCAACGCGATTTCATAGGCGCGCTGCGGCGTCACCTCCACGATGATCGGCTCGACATCGGGATAGGCGCGCCGCTGCTGTTCGGCGGAATAGAGCCCCGCATAGACAGCCGGATTGGCGCCGTCGCCCGCGCGCAGCCGCGCCAGCGCATCGAAGCGCGGCGGATCGATCGGATCGGTGGTGATGTCGTGGATCGCAGGCAGTTTGCGATACTGATAATAGGTGTAGGCAGGGTAGGCGAGAATGATCGCGTCGATCAGAAAGGCGAGCAGCACGATGCTCATGCCGCGCGAGCCGTTCTGCCAGATCGCGGCGAACGCGCCGAAGCCGACGAGAATTGAAAGCCCGGCAAGCGCGAGCGCCCCGAAGAAGGTCGCGAGCGCCGGTTTGAAATCGAGAAATCCGAAGCGGACGATTGCGACCGACATGATTGTCGCGATCAGCGAGAATACGGCAAGCCGCCGCGCCGCCAGCGCGAGGCCTGAGGTCGGTTCCATATGATAGGCGGCGGAAATCCGGCGAGCCATAACGCGATTGAGTCCTGCCTCGCTCCGGGCGCGGCGATGAGTGTTGTGCGTTTGACCTAGCCCAATTTCAGGTCCGCTGGGAAGCGCCCACGCGGCAATGGCCATAAAAATAGCCGGGGGACCGTTCGCGCTTGAGCGAGACGATCCCCCAGCCTTCATTATCTGTTTCAAACTGGCGGGAAAATTTCCCGTTCAGCCTGTCGCGATCAGTGCGTCACAAGCGGGCAAGCCTTGTTGTCGGCGAGCTTGCCGAACGCCTCATCGCCGGACATTTTCTGCACGAGCTTGTAGTAATCCCACGGCGCTTTGGATTCCTCAGGCGTCTTGACCTGCATCACATACATCTCATGTTCCATCAGGCCGTCGGGCCGGATCTTGCCGTTGGTTGCGAACATGTCGTTGACGGTGGTGTTCTTCAACTCGGCCATCACCTTGTCGGCGTCGGTGGTGCCGAGCTTCTTGACGACGTTGAGATAGGTCGTGACTGCCGAGTAATAGCCGGCCTGGTTCATGGTCGGCATCTTGCCGGTTTTTGCGAAGTAGCGTTTTCCGAACGCGCGCGTTTTGTCGTTCAGATCCCAGTACCAGCCGGTCGTCAGATAAAGACCCTGCGCCGTCTTCAGGCCGAGCGCGTGGATGTCGCTGATGAAGGCGAGCAGCGCGGCAGGCTTCATGGTCTTGCCGAGGCCGAATTCGTTGAATGCCTTGATTGAGTTCGTGGTGTCGTTGCCGGCATTGGCAAGGCCGAGCACCTGCGCGCCGGAGCTTTGCGCCTGCAACAAGAAGCTCGAGAAGTCCGACGTCGCGAGCGGCACGCGAACGGCGCCGACATTCGTGCCGCCATTGGCTTCGACGACCTTGGATGCAGCATCCTGAAGCTGCGTGCCGAAGGCGTAGTCGGCGGTGAGGTAGAACCATTTCTTGCCGCCTTGCTTCACCATCGTCGTCGCCGTGCCGTTGGCGAGCGCGGTGGTGTCGTAGACGTAATGGAGCATGTAGGCGTTGCAGTCCTTGCCGGTGAGCGACGCGCCGGCGGCACCAATGGCGATGAACGGCACCTTCTTTTCCTTCGCAATGCTTGCCATCGCGAGGCTGACGCCGGTGTTGGAGCCGCCGAGAATCATCGTCACGCCGGCGGTATCGGCCCACTCACGGAATTTCTGCGCGCCGATGTCCGGCTTGTTCTGGTGATCCGACACCATGAACTCGATCTTGTTGCCGAGCACGCTGCCGCCGAAATCTTCGATCGCCATTTTCGCGGCCTCGACGCCGCCGGGGCCGATCACGTCCGCATAGAGCCCGGACATGTCATCGATGTCGCCGATCACGACCTTATTTCCGGCAGCGTGTGCTGCGGTCGCCGAAAGGGTTGCGGCGAGCAACCACGGAATTGTTCGTTTCATTTTGGACGTTTCCATTTTTGGTTTTAGGAGAGCCGCAAGCTAGGAAGTTGGCCTGGCCGTTCCTATCCGCCTTTCGTCAGGACTCCTCACAAAGACGTTATATTGCGGCGCGCAATAAAAACGCCCTTCCCGCAAAGCGAGAAGGGCGCCATCGATAATGTTTAATTGTCAGGCAGCGGCGTTCGGGAACTTGTACGCCTTGAACTGATCGCGCAGCGCGGTCTTGAGAATCTTTCCCGTCGCGGTGTGCGGAATGGCGTCGACGAACTGCACGTCGTCGGGCATCCACCATTTCGCGATCTTGCCGTCCATGAATTTGAGAATTTCATCGACGGTGGCTTTTTGCTCCGGCTTGAGCTGCACGATCAGGAGCGGACGCTCATCCCATTTCGGATGATGCACGCCGATGACCGCAGCCTCCAGCACCTTCGGATGACCGACGGCGAGGTTTTCAAGATCGATCGACGAAATCCATTCGCCGCCGGACTTGATGACATCCTTGGAGCGGTCGGTGATGCGCATATAGGCATCCTGATCGATGGTGGCGACGTCGCCGGTATCGAAGAAGCCGGCATCGTCGAGAATGTTGGTGTCGACGCGATAGTAGGCTTTCGCCACCGCAGGCCCGCTGACCTTGAGGCGGCCGAAGGTCGTGCCGTCCCAAGGCAACAGCTTGCCGTTGTCGTCGGTGATCTTCATCTGCACGCCGAACGGCGGATAGCCCTGGGTCTGGAGAATATCCAGCGCAGCATCGCCTTTAAGGCTAGCGAACGGCGGCTTGAGCGCGCCGACGGTGCCGATCGGGCTCATCTCGGTCATGCCCCATGCGTGACGCGGCTCGACACCCATATCGACGAACGCCTTGATCATCGAGCGCGGCATCGCCGAGCCGCCGCAGACCACGACTTTCAGATCGGGCAGCGTTTTCTTTTCCGTCGCTATGTATTGCAGCAGCATCAGCCACACCGTCGGCACGCCGGCGGTGTAGGTGACTTTCTCGGTCGAGAGCA
>JAFKKP010000209.1 GCA_017305515.1 Hyphomicrobiales bacterium | reverse complement strand
GTCGGTGAGCGAGGCTGAGCCCCAGTCGCTCGATTGCTGCTGCTTTGAAATCTCGACGCCGAGCACTTCGCGCACCAGATCCTTCAAGCCGTGACGATCCGTGTAGGTCCGCGTCAGCTTCGAGACGATCTTGGTGCAATAGACCGGCTGCGGCATCACGCCGAACGCATGAAACAACACCGCGAGATCGAAACGCGCGAAATGAAAAATCTTGGTGATGTTTTTGTCGCCGAGCAATTTTTTCAGATTCGGCGCGTCTTTATGTCCGCCGGGAATCTGCACCACGTCGGCGGTACCGTCGCCGTTCGAGAGCTGCACCACGCAAAGCCGGTCGCGATGCGGATTGAGACCGAGCGTCTCGGTGTCGATCGCAACCGAATCCTTGTAGCGCGACAGGTCCGGCAGATCGCCGCGATGCAGGCGGATGGTCATGGGTTCGTTCCGTCGATTCGTTGGCGCAAACTATAGCGGATTCATCTTGCGCGCGAGAGCGGGACTCGCGCACGACACGGCTTTCTGCGGCTGTGGTTAGCGCAATTTCACTGCAACGGCACTCTGAGCGACGCGCGCACCGCCAGCGGCTCGACCGGATGCACATGGCGGTCGAACACGCCCGCCGCTTCGGTCTGCAGGCGCGACTCGTAATAATATTCGATCTGGTTGGTCTTCGCGTTGAACAGGTTGATGGCATCGATCTGAAAGCGCACGCCATTGTCGAAATTATATCCGAGCCGCGCATTGACGATGCTGCTCGAAAGCGATTGCACGCTGTTGTCCTCGATCAGCGGTCGCGGGCCGAAATAACGCAGCTTCACCGCGCCGAACCAGCCGAGTTTTTCGCCGAACACGATGGATGCCGAGCCAATGAGGTTCGCCGCGCCGGGAATGTAGTTGCCCGCCGGATCGAAATCGGTAAAGCGCGCCTTGGTGGCGGCAATATCCGCATCGAACGCCAGCCATGAATTGACGCGATAACGATTGGTCCATTCGACGCCGACGCGGCGGCTCGGACGGCTCGGCTCGGTGGTGCCGGCATCTCCCACAAAGAGAAGTTCGGAATCGAAATCCAGCACGAACAGCGCGACCGAGCTTTCCAGTCCCCGCACGATCTTGGTTCGCACGCCGACTTCCGCGCCCTTCGAGCGCACCAGAAGAGGCGACTTGTCGAGCGGCGTTCCGTTTACCGGATCGACCGTGATGGTTGCGCCGCGCGCGTCGTTGCTGTGCATTCCGGTGCCGGCATTGGCGAAAAATTCCGTCGCGGCGAACGGCCCAAGCACGATCCCAAATTTTGGCGACGCAATGCCGGACGTGACGTTGCCGGAATTCGCAGGCGCGTCGCTGTTTACTTGCGCGTTGAAAACGTCGTAGCGGATTCCCGTCGTCGTGCGCAGCCACGGCGCCCAGCGCACGAGATTCTGCGCGTAGACACCCGCGCTGCCTTCCTTCACATGATCTTCGCGCACGACGCCTGTGATCTGGCGGTCCACCGTGTTGAACAGGCCGACATCGATGTCGTCGTAACGTGTCTGCACGCCGAACGTCGTCTCCATCGGCAGCATGCCGAAGCGGTGATTGAAGGTGTGACTCGCGTTGACGCCGAGCACCGTGCGTCGGTCGGTCTGGCTGATCTGATCGCCGTTGACCGGATCGTCGAGAAAATAAGTGAAGTCGTTGAACAACTGTAACGACGAGCGAATCGCAAACGCATCGACTTTCGTGCCGCCCGCCGCATCCGTGTCGCGAAATCGTGCGGACAAACTATATCGCTCGGCGTTGCCGCCGTCGGTCGGGTTCAAAGTGCCGAAGCGGTCGATGGTGCCTTGATCGATGGCGCGCTGCCCGACCTGATCGGTCGAGGTCCAGCCGTTGCGATAGGCCATGCCGGTGATCGACAGGCCGTTGTCGAAATTGCCTTCGCTGTAACGAAGCACGCCGTTGAGCTTGCGGATGTTGTCCGGCACCGCCCACGGCCCATTATATGAATTCGCTTCGATGGCGGTGAGCACCGTGCCGTTGCCCGCCTGCCCCGAGCCCGCGACCAGCGCGCGGCGATAGCCGAAACTTCCGAGTGAAATTTCCGCGAAGGCGCGGTCGATCTTGTTCAGATAATCGATGTGAATCGCACCCGCCGACAAGAAGTCGCCTTCGTCAGCGTAATACGGACCCTTCTTCACCTGCACCGACTGGATCAATTCGGGAATCATGAAGTTGATGTCGGCATAGCCCTGGCCGTGGCCATGCGTGCGCATGTTGGCCGGCATGCCGTCGATGGTGATCGCGAGATCCGTTCCGTGATCGAGATTGAAGCCGCGCAGAAAATACTGATTGGCTTTGCCTTCACCGGAATGCTGCGTGACGATCAGGCCCGGCGTAACTTCGAGTGCTTCGCCCGGCCGCGTCACCGGCACGGCGTTTACGTCGGCGTTGGTGAATGTCTTTTCGCTCGCAGCTTGAGGCGCCGCCGACTCCTGACTCCCGATGTTGTTTGAGGTAGATGGCGGGGGCTGTGGCTCGGCGCGTTTCGATTGTTTCGCGCGCTTTTTCTCCGGCGACGTAACGACGATCTGGGGCAGCGACGACGATTCGGGCGGCGGCGTCTGCGCGAAAGTCCGGTCCATTGCTGCGACTTCAAAAGCCGCGATACAAATTGAAAAATGCCGCAGCCATACGAAACTGCGCGCGCACCAACGCCCCAACACGCAAACGACCCCAACTCCCGGCGGCTCAGATTATCCGAACCGGGGTCGAAGTCTCACGATTTCATGCGTTTGGAAAAATGGTGCCCAGGAAAGGACTCGAACCTTCACGCCTTGCAGCACAGGTACCTGAAACCTGCGTGTCTACCAATTCCACCACCTGGGCGTGAGGCGGTTAGTACGAAGCGTGCGGGCGCTTGTCAATTTGGAGGGTGTCGTCGAATTGGCCTGTTCGGCGCGGAAATGATACGCTATCGCAGCTTTCCGACGCTCTCTCACGCAGGATCACTGTCATGGCCGCTCCCATCGATACCCTCGTCACGGTTTACGGCGGATCGGGGTTTTTGGGCCGGCATGTGATCCGCGCGCTGGCCAAGCGCGAATACCGCATCCGTGTCGGCGTGCGGCGGCCGGAACTGGCGGGGCATCTTCAGCCTTTGGGACGAGTCGGCCAGATCATGCCGGTGCAGGCCAATATCCGTTACCCTGACTCGGTACGCGCGGCGGCACGCGGCGCCAGCGTCGTGGTCAATCTGTGCGGCATTCTCTCGCAAAGCGGCGCGCAGAGTTTTGAGGCGGTTCAAAACAAGGGCGCCGCGACGGTGGCGAAAGTTGCCGCCGAGATCGGCGCACGCATCGTTCATGTCTCGGCCATCGGCGCGGACGAGGATTCCAGATCGCGTTACGCACGCACAAAGGCCGCCGGCGAGAAGGCGGTGCGTGCGGTGGATCGCAACGCGATTATCATGCGCCCCTCCGTCGTGTTCGGCCCGGAAGATCAGTTCACCAACCGCTTCGCGGCGCTCGCGCGCATGTCGCCCGTGCTGCCGCTGATCGGCGGCGATACGAAAATGCAGCCGGTGTATGTCGGCGATGTCGCGACCGCGGTTGCCGATGCCGTCGACGGCAAGGCGAAGGCCGGCGCGACGTATGAACTCGGCGGGCCGGAAGTAATGACGATGCGCGAGATCATTCAGGACATTCTCGCGATCATCGGCCGCAAGCGCCTCTTGGTGCCGCTGCCGTTCGCGCTGGCAAATCTGAAGGCGATGTTTCTGCAGTTTGCGCCGGGCGATTTCAAACTGACGCCCGATCAGGTCGAACTGCTCAAGAGCGACAATATCGTCTCGGACGCAGCGAAGTCGGCGAAGCTGACGCTGGAAGGGCTGGGCATCGTGCCGGATTCGCTCGAAGCGATCGCGCCGTCTTATCTCTGGCGCTTCCGCAAGACCGGACAGTTCGCCGCGAAGGGGGCTTAAGCCAAGCCAAATCCTCATCCTGAGGAGCGGCGTTTTCGCCGCGTCTCGAAGGATGAACTCATCAACTCATGGTTCGAGACGGCGCAAGCGCCTCCTCACCATGAGGACCGAGATTACTTCCCCAGCGCCAGCGCGACGAGGCCGAGCGAGCCGACGATCACGCGCCACCACGCAAAGAACGCAAAGCCGTTCTTGGTGACGAAATCCAGAAACGTCTTCACCACGATGATCGCGGTGATGAACGACACGATGAAGCCGACCGCGATGATCGCCGAATGGTCCATCGTCATGTCGCCGCGGTTCTTGTAAAAATCATAGGCGAACGCGCCGATCATCGTCGGGATCGCGAGGAAAAACGAAAACTCCGCCGCTGCGCGCTTGTCCGCGCCGAACAGCATCGCCGCCACAATGGACGCGCCGGAACGCGATACGCCGGGAATCATCGCGGCACATTGCGCGATGCCGATGCCGAGATACATCGGCAGCGGGAACGTCATCGCATTGTGATGCGTCGGGTTGAAGTCCTGCTGATCGACCCACAACAGCACCGCACCGCCCGCGATCAGCGAGAAGCACACCACCCACGGATTGAACAGCACGCTCTTGATGAAGTGCCCGAACAGCAGGCCGAGGATCACGGCCGGCAGAAACGCTATCAGCACGCCGATGACGAAACGCCGCGCGGCAGCATCCGTGAACATGTGGATCGCGACATGCCACAGCCGCTGGAAGTAGATCACCAGAATGGCGAGGATCGCGCCGAGCTGGATCATCACCGCGAACGTCTTCCAGAAATTGTCTTCGTCGAGATTGAAGATGCGTTCGGCCAGAAGAAGATGTCCGGTGGAGGAGACGGGAAGAAATTCGGTGACGCCTTCGACGACGCCGAGGAAAACCGCCTTCAGAATATCGTACAGCATGCGCGCCCGCCAAAGGTGATGCGAAAACCGCGCTCTTGTCGCGCATTCGCCACCCGGCGGCAACGGCAAAAGCGGTTTGAATTGTGTTGTTGCATGGTTTCTATTCGTCATCACCGGGCTCGTCCCGGTGATCCCGATAATGCTGGCACTGTGCCTCAATAATCGGGATGGCCGGGACAAGCCCGGTCATGACAAAAATCGGCCACTCTCCCGTTAACCTCATCCCTTCATCTGTTAGAGACGCTTTGTTAAGTCTGGGGCAACTATCACAAGATCATGTTCACGCTGTTTCACCACCAGTTCTGTCCGCGCTCGCGCTTCGTGCGCCTCGCGCTCGGCGAGCATGGGCTGGACGTGCGGCTGGTGGATGAAAAGGTGTGGGAGCGGCGCGAGGCTTATCTCGCGCTCAACCCGGCGGGCGACACGCCATTATTGGTGGCAGAAGGCGCGCCGCCGATTCCGGGCCCGGCTATCGCCGCCGAATTTCTCGACGAGACCGAAGGCGCAGCACTCGGCGACAATCGACTGCTTCCGGCGGCCGCGAAGGATCGCATCGAAGTTCGGCGTCTGGTAGCGTGGTTCAACGACAAGTTTTTCGCCGAAGCCTCCGCGCCCATCGTCACAGAGCGCATCTACAAGCGTTACATGACGGTGGAACAGGGCGGCGGCGCGCCATCGACCGATGTTCTGCGCGCCGCGCGCGCCAATGTGCGCTATCATCTGGCCTATATCGGCTGGCTGGCGCGGACCAGAAACTTCCTTGCCGGCGACCGGCTGACATTTGCCGATCTCGCCGCCGCAGCGCATCTGTCGGCGATCGACTATCTGGGTGACGTGCCGTGGAACGAGGACGAGGCCGTAAAGGCGTGGTACGTGCGGATCAAATCCCGCCCGTCGTTCCGCCCGTTGCTGAACGAGTGGCTGCCGGGCGTTCCGGCGTCGGCGCACTACGCCGATCTCGACTTCTGAATCCTTCCGACATCAAACCCGCGCTGATCGCGCAAGCGAAGGCACTCGGCTTCTCCGCGCTCGGCATCACGTCGCCCGACGCGACGACCGACGCAAATCGGCGCCTGCAAAAATTTCTCGACGACGGTTCGCATGGCGATATGGACTGGCCCGCGAACGATCCCGCACGCCGCGCCGATCCTCAGCGTTTGTGGAGCGACGTGCGTTCCATCGTGATGCTCGGTATCAACTACGGCCCGGATGAAAATCCGCTCTCGATTCTCGAACACAAGACGCGCGGCGGCATTTCGGTTTACGCGCGCGGCGGCGACTATCACGACCTCATCAAGAAACGGCTGAAAGAACTTGCGCGCTGGTTGCAGGCGAACGCCGGTGGCGAGGTCAAAGTGTTCGTCGATACGGCGGCCGTGATGGAGAAGCCGCTGGCCGAACGCGCCGGTCTCGGCTGGCAGGGCAAGCATACCAACCTCGTGTCGCGCGAATTCGGCTCATGGCTGTTTCTCGGCGCGATTTTCACGACGCTCGAGCTGGAGCGCGATGAGTCGCTTGAGGATCATTGCGGATCGTGCCGTTCATGTCTCGACATTTGCCCGACCGATGCGTTTCCCGCGCCGTACAAACTCGATGCGCGCAAATGCATTTCGTATCTGACCATCGAACACAAAGGCCCGATCCCGCGCGAGTATCGCGAGAAAATCGGAAACCGCATCTACGGCTGCGACGACTGCCTTGCGGTTTGCCCGTGGAACAAGTTCGCGCAACAGGGACACGAAACAAAGCTCGCGGCGCGCGATGTGTTGCGCGCGCCGGCGCTGTCCGATCTCGCGCAGCTTGATGACACTTCGTTCCGCACGCTGTTCTCAAAATCGCCGATCAAGCGCATCGGGCGGGATCGCTTCATTCGCAATGTGCTGATCGCCATCGGCAACGCTGGCGATATTGCACTGGCGGAAAATGCGCGCGCATTGCTCGACGACGACAGCGCATTGGTGCGAGGTGCCGCGGTGTGGGCGCTATCAAGGTTGCTGCCGCGAGATGAGTTTGCGGCGGCGGCAAAACAAAAACTCGCGCATGAAAAAGATCAAAGCGTGCGCGAAGAACTCTCGCTTGTCATTGCCGGGCTTGACCCGGCAATCCAGCTTTCCAAAAAATGAAATGAAGATGGATGGCCGGATCAAGTCCGGCCATGACAGTTCTATTCAAACTGCCGCGCTAAAACTCCGCAATCGCCGACATCAGCCGCGCGATGTCCTGCGGCCGCGACAGCCGATGATCGCCGTCCTGTATCAGCGTGAGCACCACATCGTCACTCGGCAGGCAATGCGTCAGTGCAAACGCATGCTGCCACGGCACGTCCGGGTCCTGCGCGCCCTGCAGAATCCGCACCGGGCATCCGGTCTGGATCATGCCGCCGAGCACCAGATGCTTGCGGCCTTCTTCGATCAGGTCGCGTGTGATCGGGTACGGGTCGCCGTACTCCGACGGGCGATGCCATACACCCGTCGTCTCGATCTGTTTCTTGATCTCGGGCGAGAAATTCTTCCACATCAGTTCTTCGGTGAAATCCGGCGCAGGCGCGATGAGAACCAGTCCCGCAAGTTTCGCCTTGGTGTCTTTCTTCTTTGCGAGCGCGCGGGCGAGCAGCAGCGCCATCCAGCCGCCCATCGAGGAACCGACGACGACCTGCGGTCCTTCGCAGAACCGCTCGAACACGGCGAGCGATTCCTCGAGCCACTGGCCGATGGTTCCGTCCTTGAAGTCGCCGCCGGATTCGCCGTGACCCGAATAGTCAAACCGCACGCAGGCGCGGCCCTGTTCCGCCGCCCATGCGTCGAGCGCGACGGCTTTCGTTCCGCCCATGTCGGATTTGAAACCGCCGAGCCAAAAAAGCCCCGGCGAAACGCCCTTGCGCGCGCGCACCGCGATGCGTCGTGACGTTTTGCCGCTGCCGACCTCGATAAAGTCCGGCACGGTTAACGCGCCTGTGCCCGCCGAATGATTCATGAATCCAGTTTTTCGTCTGCCGAATTATTTTTGGCCGCGTGTCCCGACCCGTTGTTATGGATGCGGCTTGCGTGATACGTCAACGCACGGATCGAATCGCTGCAAATATTTCACCCGCAGACCGATCCCTCAAAAGCCTCATTCGTTCTGCACTTTCGAGATTATTCCCGGAAACGATCTGAATGGCGAGCCAGACCGCAGCGCGAAATCACGAGTCTCCCGTGCAGGAGACCGGCGATGCGTTGCCCGGTCTTGAAATGCCGGCGCCCGCCAATCGCAATCTCTCCGGCAAGCTCACCGTGCTGATCGCGGTTCCGACGCTGGAATCGGGCGCCGCCGACTACGGCGCGCTCGATCTCGTCAAACTTCTGCACGAAGCCGGTCATCGTCCCATCGTGGTCTCGACGGGCGGACGTCTGGTCGGACAGGTGATGGCGCATGGCGGCGAGTTCGTCGCGATGAATGTCGCCAGCAAAAATCCTCTTGTGATGATGGATTGCGCGCGAAAGCTCACGGCGTTGGTTCGCCAGCGCAAGTGTCATGTCGTGCATGCGCTTGGCCGCGCGCCGGGCTGGAGCGCCTATGTGGCCGCGCGCGTCAATCGCCGCCCGTTCGTGACGTCATGGTATAAAGGCTTTCGCGAACAGAATGCTTTCAAGCACTTCTATAACAGCGTGATGGTGCGCGGCGACCGCGTGATCGCGGCGAGCGAGGACCTCGCCGATCTCATTCGCGAACGGTACCGCACCCCACCTGATCGCATGCAGGTGCTGCCGTCGTCGTTCGATGTCGCGCAGTTCGATCCGGCTTCGGTATCGGCGGAACGCGTCAGCAAAATCCGGCAGGCCTGGGGCGTATCGAAAGACACGCGCGTCATCCTCGCGCCGGGACGTATGGTTCGCCGCAAGGGTCATCATCTGATCGTGCAGGCGGCGCAGCGCCTCAAAGCGTCCGGCTTCAAGGATTTCCTGATCGTGTTCACGGGCGAGGATCAGGGCCGCACCAGTTACACCGGCGATCTGTGGGATCTGATCGCAACAACCAATACCAACGACGTGATCCGCCTCGCAGGATTGACCGGCGATCTCCCCGCCGCCTTCGCGGCATCCTCGATTGCGGTCTTCGCATCCACGCAGCCCGAAGGAACCGCGCGCAACATTCTCGCAGCACAAGCGATGGGTGTTCCTGTCGTCGCATCCGACATGAGCGCGGGGCCGGACATCGTGCTCGCGCCACCGGCCATCAGCGAAGACCGCATGACGGGACTTCGGTTCTCATCGCGCGACACGGCGGCGCTTGCGGCAGCACTGAGCAAGCTCCTCGGTCTCAGCGCGGACGGACGCCGCGCCATCGGCGCGCGCGGACGCGACTGGATCCTGTCGCACCACGACGCGCAGGCGGTTGCAGAACGCACGCTCGGTCTTTATGTGAGTCTTGCGGCCACAAGCCCCGCCGCGTGAACGAAACTCCGCTCATTTGACGGATTTTACGGCACTTGCCGCCGGAAAGCGGCTGTCGCAGCCATCCTGCGCTTGCCCGCACAGGCGTAATCCTTCAAAATACGCGCCTCGCTAACAACACTGGAGAAGTTACCATTCGCCGTCCCAATAGAGCGCCTGCGCCCGCCGCCAAAGATGGGCCGCGCACCAACGATGAAATCCGCAATCTCGAAATCCAGCTGATCGATCAGACCGGCGCTAACGTCGGTGTCACCGAGACCGCCGCCGCCATCAAGATGGCGATGGATGCCGGCATGGACCTTGTCGAGATTTCGCCGAACACGAATCCTCCCGTCTGCAAGATCATGGACTACGGGAAGTTCAAGTTTCAGTCGCAGAAGAAAGCCGCCGAAGCCCGCAAGAAGCAGAAGGTCGTCGAGATCAAGGAGATCAAGCTGCGGCCGATGATCGACGATCACGATTACAACGTGAAGATGAAGGCGATGCAGCGGTTCTTCGAGGAAGGCGACAAGGTCAAGGTGACGTTGCGCTATCGTGGCCGCGAAATGGCGCACCAGGAAATCGGCACCAAGCTGCTCGACAAGGTCAAGACCGACACCGCCTCTTTCGCCAAGGTGGAACAGGATGCCAAGTTCGAGGGCCGTCAGGTGGTGATGGTTCTCGCGCCGAAGTAAATTTTGTTCAACGCCGTTGAACTTCGCAGCCCGCCGTGAGTTCGACGGGCTGTTTCCTTTTCAGGAGGATCGCATGCCCAACGTCATCGCCCGCATTCTCGACTGGCCGTGGTTTCCGCTCATCGCACGCATCGTGCTGACATTTCCGTTCTGGGGCAGCGGCATTTCCAAGACCATCGACTTTCAGGGCGCGGTCGCCGAGATGCAGCAATTCGGTCTGAAGCCGCCGGTGCTGATCGCGCTGCTGGTGATTTTCACGCAGCTCGGGGGATCGCTGCTCGTGATCGCCAACCGCCGCACATGGTCGGGCGCGGGCGCGCTGGCAATCTTCACGCTGCTAACGATTCCGATCGCGCATGATTTCTGGAATCTGAAAGGCGACGCCGCAAAGCAGGAATTCTACTTCGCGGTCGAGCATATATCGGTGGTCGGCGGCCTGATGCTGGCGGCGATTCTCTCGCGCTATTCGCCGCGCAAGGGGGCGTGACCGCGGATATTTATTGGATGTCATTGCCGGACTTGATCCGGCAATCCATCTTTTTAAAGATTGATGGATGCCCGGGTCGAGCCCGGGCATGACAGTTCAAACGGATCGCAAAAAACAAAAATGGCGCCGCGGGACATGCGGCGCCATTTTGACTCAGAACTCACTCAACGCCACGCACGCAACGCTTACGAATTGCGGGATGCTTCCCAGCGGCCGGAGCACGATGTGCTGGCCGATTTGCCGGTCCATTCGCCCGAGCCGGAATTGCCATTGAGCTTGCCGGTGCCGCTGGCATGCTGGTCGCCGCGCGCGATGGTGACGTTCACGGCACCCGAATCGCCGACGCTGCCCGACACCTGAAAATCGTTCTGGCCGTTGTAGAGAACGCGGCCGCCTTCGACCTTCACCGGATAGCGATAGGCCGGATCGCAATTGCCGTTCTGCGTGACGATCGTCACCTGCCACGCGCCGTCGAACGACGCGCTGGCCTTCGCGGCGCTGGCGAGCGCAACGGCGGCGACAAGACTGAGCGCAGCCAGCGTCGCGCCGAACAAAACCTTCGCACTCGAACTGATGGAAAACTCCGGGCGGGTAATCGCCATTCTCGTGTCCCTCGCAAATAAATCTGCCCGCGAGGTAGGCAGCGATTGTGGCGATACTGTTACCGCAATGCAGCGCAATCCGGCATGGACTATATGCCGGATCGCAATGGCTAAAATCGATGTAATCGCAGCCGCTTACTGCCGCGTTGCCTGCCAATAGCCGCTGCAACGGGAGCCATTCAGGGTGCCGGACCAAGTGCCGCCGCCCGATGTGGCGCTCAGCCTGCCGCTGGCGCGGCCGTTCGAGCTGCCCTGAACCAGCGAGACATTGACCGCGCCCGAGCCGCTGACGCTGCCGGACATCGTGGTGCCGCCCGACGTAATCACCCGTCCGCCGGCCACCCGCATCGGAAAGGCATAGGCGGCGTCGCAGTTTCCGGATTGGGTTGCGATCGTCACCGACCAGGGGCCGTCGAAACCGCCGGCGAATGCGGGCGCAGACAACAGTATCGCGGCAACGGCGGCGAGGCGGGCGGATGTCTTCAAAGAAGCTGAAATCATGGGTTTCTCTCTCAAATGGATGGGACCGGAAAGGCGGAAATCCGGATCGCAAACCTTGGTCAAACCGGCGTTCCGGCGCGTTCAAAAAGACCCGTTAATCGTTGCCAATTTTCCCGTTCTCTGCAATAAGCCGCCCTTCTCATCGCCCGGCTATCAAGGGCTGCCGTGGCGATGACCGATACGAGCTTTGTCCATTCGGGATTTTGCGAAGTATCTCAACGCTCTAACGAGCATTTTGGCCGCCATAGCGCCTTTCGGGGCGCTTTCGTGTTGCGGCAACAGGAGAGCCAAATGCCCAAGCTGAAGACCAAGTCGGGCGCCAAAAAGCGCTTCAAAGTGACCGGCACCGGAAAGGTGATGTCCGCCCATGCAGGCAAACGCCACGGCATGATTAAGCGGACCAAGAAGCAGATCAGGCAGCTGCGCGGCACGCGCGTGCTGTTCAAGACCGACGGCGACAACATCAAGAAGTATTTCTTGCCGAACGCCTGATCGCCGCTGCTTTAACCCGCCGCGCATGCGCGGCTGTTTTCAAAATTTTCCGAGTTGAAGGATCACTGTCATGGCACGCGTCAAACGCGGTGTAACCGCTCACGCCAAGCACAAGAAAGTCTACAAGGCCGCCAAGGGTTTCTACGGCCGCCGCAAGAACACCATCCGCGCCGCCAAGGCTGCGGTCGACAAGGCCGGCCAATACGCCTTCCGCGCCCGCAAGCTGAAGAAGCGCACGTTCCGCGCGCTCTGGATCCAGCGCATCAACGCGGCCGTGCGTCCCTACGGCATGACCTACAGCGTGTTCATCAACGGCCTGACCAAGTCGGGCATCGTTGCGGACCGCAAGATTCTCTCGGACCTCGCGATCAACGAGCCGGTGGCCTTCAAGGCGATTGCCGAAAAAGCCAAGGCCGCACTCGCCGCATAAGGTTCGCGCCGATGCGCCCCGCTTATGTTCAGCGAATGGCGCGTTACAATCGCTGGCAGAACGAAAATCTCTACGCCGCTGCCGATCGTCTTTCCGATGAGGAACGGCGCTCGGATCGCGGCGCGTTTTTCAAATCGATTCACGCAACACTCAGTCACATACTGTGGGCCGACGGTGTGTGGATGGCCCGCTTCGAGAAACAGGAGCGCCCCTCCGGCGGCATCAGGGAATCCGTCTCGCTGTTTCCGGACTGGGATGGCCTCAAGGACAAGCGCGCAGCGATGGACGCTTTCATCGTGATGTGGGCGGATGGACTGCGCGACAACTCGCTCGAAGGAAATCTGAGCTGGTTCTCGGGCGCGGTGCAGCGCGACGTGACGAAGCCCGCATGGATTCTCGTGACGCATTTCTTCAATCACCAGACCCATCATCGCGGCCAGGTGCATGCGATGCTGACGCAGGCGGGCGGCAAACCCTACGACACCGATATTTGGCTGATGCCGGAGTGAACGATCTTGTCCGATCTCGATAAATTGCAGAACGACATTCTAGGCTCCATTGCAGCGGCAAACGACGAGGCCGCGCTAGAAGCCGTGCGCGTCGGCGCATTGGGCAAGAAAGGCTCGATCTCGGCGCTGCTCGCAACGCTCGGCAAGATGACGCCGGACGAGCGCAAGACCGAAGGCGCGAAGATCAATCTCGCAAAAGACAAGGTGACGGAGGCGCTGGCCGCGCGCCGCGACGTTCTGAAGAACGCCGCGCTGGATTCGCGTCTGGCTTCGGAAACCATCGACGTGACGCTGCCGGTGCGCGAGACGCCCGCCGAGCAGGGCCGCATCCATCCGCTGTCGCAGGTGTGGGACGAGATCACGACGATCTTCGCCGATATGGGTTTCTCGGTCGCCGAAGGCCCGGACATCGAGACGGACGACTATAACTTCACCAAGCTGAATTTCCCCGAAGGTCATCCGGCGCGGGAAATGCACGACACGTTTTTCTTCAATCGCAAGGAAGGCGGCGAGCGGCTGCTTCTGCGCACGCACACCTCGCCCGTGCAGGTGCGCACGATGCTCAACAACAAGCCGCCGATCCGCGTCATCTGCCCCGGCCGCACCTATCGCATCGATAGCGACGCGACGCACACGCCGCAATTCCATCAGGTCGAAGGTCTCGTCATCGACAAGGGCTCGCACCTCGGCCATCTGAAATGGATTCTCGCCGAATTCTGCAAGGCGTTCTTCGAGGTGGACAACGTCACAATGAAATTCCGCCCGTCGTTCTTCC
>JAFKKP010000208.1 GCA_017305515.1 Hyphomicrobiales bacterium | reverse complement strand
GTCCGGTCGCGCCAGCGCGATCGTGCGCTCGCTGCTGGGATCGCTAGCGCAGTCTGGACGATTCGTCTTGCCCGATGCGGTCCTTGCGGACATCCGCAAGGACTTCGATGCCAACCGCGCGGACGAAACCGAAACCAACGCCGCGATCCGCTCGATGTGGCGCGAATGCGGCGATCTGGTCGATCCGCACACCGCGGTCGCGCTTGCGGTCGCCGATCAGGACAAGCCAGCCTCGATAGTACCGAATATCGTGCTGTCGACCGCGCATGCCGCGAAATTCCCCGATGCGGTCGAAGCTGCGTGCGGAGTCCGTCCCGCGTTGCCCGCATGGCTCGACGGGCTGATGACGAAGCCGGAGAAAATCACGGTCATGAAAAACGAGCTGAGCGAGGTCGAGAGATTTGTATTGTCGGTAAGCCGTGCCGCCAGGCAGGGAGTAGCGGGATGAGCGTGAACGTCACCAAGCTTGCCTCGGGCCTTACCGTCATTACCGACACCATGCCGCATCTGGAGACGGCGGCGCTTGGCGTGTGGACCGGCGTCGGCGGCCGCGACGAGAAGCCGGACGAGCACGGCATGTCGCACCTTCTCGAACATATGGCGTTCAAGGGAACGACGACCCGCAGCTCACGCGACATCGTCGAGCAGATCGAGGCCGTCGGCGGCGATCTCAATGCGGCCACTTCGACCGAGACGACGGCGTATTACGCGCGCGTCCTCAAGGCGGATGTGCCGCTCGCGCTCGATGTGCTCTCCGACATTCTGACCAATCCATCTTTCGAGACCGACGAACTTGAACGCGAGAAGAATGTCATCGCGCAGGAGATCGGCGCGGCGCAGGACACGCCAGACGATGTCGTGTTCGAAAATCTCAGTGAGCTTTGCTATCCGGATCAGCCGCTGGGACGGTCTCTGCTCGGAACGCCGCAGACGCTCGCCGGCATCGATCGTCACGGACTGCGGAATTATCTCACCACACACTATCATGGCCCTGAAATGGTTGTGGCTGCGGCAGGCGCCGTCGATCATAAGCAGGTCGTTGCCGAAGCCGAAAAGCGTTTCTCGCGTTTCGATACGACGCCGTCTCCGAAGCCTGTGCCCGCGATGTTCGGCAAGGGCGGCTCGCGGGTGATTCATCGCGATCTCGAGCAGGCGCATATGACGCTCGCGCTCGAAGGCCTTCCGCAAAAGGATCTGTCGCTGTTCAGCCTTCAGGTGTTTACGAATATCCTGGGCGGCGGCATGTCGTCGCGGCTGTTTCAGGAGGTGCGCGAGAAGCGCGGGCTTTGCTATTCGATATACGCGTTCCACGCGCCGTATTCCGACACCGGATTTTTTGGTCTCTATACCGGCACGGATCCGAGCGACGCGCCGGAAATGATGGAAGTCATCGTGGATCAGATCAACAACGCGGTCGAAACGCTGACCGAGGCTGAAATCGCACGCGCCAAGGCGCAGATGAAGGCGGGGCTTCTGATGGCGCTGGAAAGTTGTAGCGCGCGCGCCGAACAGATGGCGCGTCATGTGCTGATTTACGGGCGTCCGCTCACGGTGGAAGAACTTGTGGCGAAGATCGACGCCGTCACCGTCGAGACAACCAGCAATGCCGCGCGCGGACTGTTGAGCCGCAGCCGTCCGGCGGTGGTTGCGCTTGGAAACGGCCGCGGTCTCGACCGCGCCGTGTCTCTCGCCGAAGGCCTGTCGCGGCCGAAGGCGCGTGCCCTTCTTCACTAAGGATGATGACGGACTGGCGAAGCCGCAGCTTTGCGCTAAACTCCCGGCATTCGGCATTGTGACATAGGGTTCGTTCGTGGCGCTGTTTCGACTGCCATCCGCGTCGGCTCCGGTACTTGCTCCGCAAGGGCATGGCCTCATGCTGCGTGCGCCCGTGATGGCGGATTATCAGCAATGGAGCGACCTGCGCGAACAGAGCCGTGCGTTTCTTACACCATGGGAGCCGATCTGGCCGTCCGACGATCTGACCCGATCCGGTTTCAGACGGCGGCTACGCCGCTATGCCGAGGACGCTGCCGAAGATCGCGCCTATCCGTTCGTGATCGTGCGCGACGAAGACGATACGATTGTCGGCGGCGTGACGGTCGCGAATGTCCGCCGCGGCATCGTGCAGGCCGGCACCATCGGTTACTGGATCGGACAGCAGTTCGCCGGTCGCGGCTATATGACTTCGGCGCTGAAAGTTTTGCTGCCGACGCTGTTCGGCGAACTCAATCTGCACCGCGTCGAAGCGGCCTGCATCCCAACCAACCATGCTTCGGTGCGTGTTCTGGAGAAATGCGGCTTCGCGCGCGAGGGGCTGGCGCGGCGGTATCTGTGCATCAACGGCATCTGGCAGGACCACTATCTCTATGGCCTGCTGGACGAGGATGTTCGCGGTTAACCAGTGGGAAGGCGGGGGCGGTTTGACGCGTGTTGCGCCTTTGGTTCGCCGTGTTTGGCCTGTTATAAAGCGCCCCAAAGATCCTTGGACCTGCCGGACCTCATTATGAAAATCGATAAGAAGCGCACTGTTGGCGTCGTGCTGGCCGTAGTTGCGGCCGGTGCGCTGTCAGGATGCGGCGGCGGCAGCATGTTCGGATCGTCGTCGGGCCCGAGCACGTCGTCGGCCGGCAGCCGGTTCAGCCAGTTGTTCGGATCGAATTCGCAGGAAGCGAAAACATCCGACACGCCGGCGACGCAGTCGACGCAGCAGACCGACAACAGCGATCTCACTTGCCCGAACGTACAGATTCGCTTCGGTGCTTCGACATTGTCGGTCGGAATGCCGGGCAAGCCTGCAAGCGGCAACGATCTTCGCTATCAGGGCACGATCACGCGCACGGCGCGCGACTGCAACCTTCAGGGCGGGACCCAGATCTCGGCGCGCATCGGCATTCTGGGCCGCGTCATCGTCGGCCCCGCAGGCGCACCGCCGACCGTCGATATTCCGATCCGCGTTGCTGTCGTTCAGGACGGCGCGCCGGAGAAGATCATCGTGACCAAGGCATTCAAGACCAGCGTTTCGATCCCGCCGGGCGACCTCAATGCGGATTTCAGTCTGGTCGCCGAGGATATCGTCTATCCGGCGCCGTCGGCGTCGGCGAACGACTCATACATTTTCTATATCGGCTTCGACCCGGCAGGCTTGAAGCCGGAAGCGCCCGCGAAGGGCAAGAAGAAGCGGTAAGTGCGCGACAGCGCAGATACAAAAAAGCCGGCGTCGAAGCGCCGGCTTTTCGTTTGATTTATTTTGGCTCAGTTGAGCTTGTCGCGGACGTCCTTGATGCCCTTTGCGATCAGATCGTCGGCGACATTGCCCTTCACCGTCTGCGACATGATCGAGCTTGCAGCAGTGACGGCGGCTTCCGCCGCAGCCGCGCGGACGTCGGCGATCGCCTGCGTCTCGGCCTGCGCGATCTTGGTTTCGGCAGCCTTGGTGCGGCGGGCAACGAAATCTTCCATCTTCGCCTTGGCTTCCGAAGCGATGCGTTCGGCCTCGGACTTCGCGCTGGCAATGATGTCCTGCGCTTCGCGCTCGGCGCTCTTGGCCTTCTCGCGATATTCGGCGAGCAGCTTTGCGGCTTCGTCCTTCAGGCGGCGCGCATCGTCGAGTTCGGACTTGATGCGGTCGCGGCGATGGTCGAGCGCCTTCAGCACGGTCTTATGCACGCCGACATAGGCGAACACGCCCATCAGGATTACGAAAGCGACGGCGACCCAGGTTTCCGCTTCTCCAAGCATGTGCAACATCGCTCTATCCCTTCAATGTCGCATCGACGGCGCTGGCAACAGCCTTTGCGTCGGGCGCGGCGCCCGTGAGCCGCTGCACGATGGCGGAAGCGGCGTCGGACGCGATGGTGTTGACGTTGCTCATCGCGGATTTGCGGGTCGCGGCGATGGTCTTTTCCGCATCGGCGAGTTTGGCGGCAAGACGATCTTCGAGCGTCTTGCGTTCGGCTTCGGCCTGCGCGTTGAATTTCTCGCGCGCTTCCGAACTGATCGCCTGTGCCTTGGCGCGGCTGTTGGCCAGTTCGGTCTCGTAAGCCTTCAGGGCTGCGTCCGAATCGTCCTTCAGCTTCTGCGCATCGGAAAGATCGGTGTCGATCGCATCCTGACGCGCGTCGATCGTGCCGCCGACTTTCGGCAGCGCGAGGCGCGACACGATGAGATACAGCGCGACGAACGCGATCAGCAGCGAAACTAGCTGCGAGGCATACGTGCTCTTTTCAAAAGGCGGGAAGGTGCGGGCGTGCGCGCCGCCATCCGCTTCGGTATGAGCCGCTGCTTTGCCATGACTTTCAGCCACGGGAGTCTCCTCTATGTCCGGTCGCGGCTTTCAAACCGCGCCGGCCAGACGATGAACTTAGAGCGCGAACAGAAGCAGAAGCGCGATCAGCAGCGAGAAAATGCCGAGTGCTTCGGTCACGGCGAAGCCGAAAATCAGGTTGCCGAACTGGCCCTGGGCTGCCGACGGGTTACGCACAGCTGCGGCGAGGTAATTGCCGAAGATGATGCCCACGCCTGCGCCTGCGCCGCCCATGCCGATGCATGCGATGCCTGCGCCGATGTACTTCGCTGCTACTGGATCCATAACGAACTCCTTGCTGGATTTTCTAAACGTGCGGTGAGAGGCCGATTAGTGGCCCGGATGAATTGCATCGTTGATGTAGATGCAGGTGAGGATGGTGAAGACGTAAGCCTGAAGGAACGCGACAAGCAGTTCGAGCGCGGTCAGCGCGATGACCATGCCGAGCGGCAGAACGGCGCCGAAATAGCCGATGATGCCGATGCCGGCGAGAACCGGAATGAAGCTCGCGAAAACCTTCAGCGCGATGTGGCCGGCCAGCATGTTCGCGAACAGACGAACCGAATGCGAGATCGGGCGCAGGAAGAACGAGAACACCTCGATGAACACGACCAGCGGCAAAATGAAGATCGGAATGCCCGACGGCACGAACAGTTTGAAGAATTTCAGGCCGTTCTTGTAGAAGCCGTAGATCACGACGGTGAAAAACACCAGAAACGCCAGCGCGGCTGCGACGATCAGGTGGCTCGCGACGGTGAAGGTGTAGGGAATGATGCCGACGAGGTTCGACACCGCCAGGAACATGAACAGCGAGAAGATCAGCGGGAAGAACTTCATGCCTTCCGATCCCGCCGTCGAGCGGATCGTGTTGGCGACGAACTCGTAGGAAATCTCGGCAACCGATTGCATGCGGCCCGGCACCAGCTTGCGACCCGGCAGAAGCATCAGGATTGCGACGATCGCGACCGCGACCAGCATGTAGAGCGAGGAATTGGTGAAGGCGATCTCCTGACCGCCGATATGGCCGATCGTGAAGATCTTCTGGATATTGAACTGGTGGATCGGATCCATCCGCGTCGCATCTCTCGGTCGGCCGGCGTGCCGGCTTGAATGAAATCGTCCGCTATTGCTTCAGATCGTTTGAAGTCATGCTCGCGGATCGCACCACGTTTCTGACGCCTGCGGCAAAGCCGAGCAGCAGAAACACGATCATTCCCCACGGCGATGTCGACAACAGCTTGTCGAGACCCCAACCCATCAAAGCGCCGACAAGAACGCCTACGACCAGCTCCGACGAAAGCCGAAGACCCCGCGCCATCAGCGATGCGTTGGCGGCTCGGTCTCCGCTTCCTGCTCCGGTCTGGCCTGCCTGAGCCTTTCGGCTATCCCTGATTTGGGACAACCGGCTACCCAGATTGCCGAGTCTTGCGGAAAGCGCAGCTTCATCGGACGACCGCCTGTCGCGGTTTCCATTTTTGCTCTTGTCCGTGCCGTCCGACATGCTGTGGAGACTCGAAACAACGCTGAAAATGGGTGAAAACGACGCTAAATCGCCCTCAAAAGCCGCGCGGACCATACTTAGCACATAAATCCAAGTCAAGGCTCCGTGAACCATAGTTAAACTATTGAATCTACTTCTGTTATTCCGGAAAATTTTTGAGCGTCGCAAGCCGTCATCGCACTGCGAAATCGGCGGCGATCCAACTGCGTTTACCGCCGCCCAACTTGCTTGATCGGACTGCGCACCTCTGTTCGGATGCGGCCTCCAAAAACCAGCAAGGCGAATCCGAATGGCCCGCGCGATCGACTATTATTTTTCGACCCAATCTCCGTGGGCCTATATCGGGCACGCTTTGTTCGAGGATGTGGCGAAGGCCAACAATCTCAAGGTCAATTACAAGCCAGTCATGCTGGGCGAAGTGTTTGCCGAAACCGGCGGTCTGCCGTTGGCCAAACGTCACCCCGCACGGCAGCACTACCGGATGGTTGAACTGCAACGCTGGCGCGAGAAACGCGGGCTGAAATTTCATCTCAAGCCGAACAACTGGCCGGCCCATCCCCGACTGGCAGACGGTGTCGTGCTTGCCGCTATCGAGGGTGGACACAATCCCGAGCCGTTCATCCGCCGCGCGTACAAGGCCATCTGGGAAGATCAGCTCAATCTCGGCGATGTGGCGACGATTGCAAAATTGGCCGATGAAGCCGGATTGCCGGGCGCAAAGCTCGCCGAGCGTTCTGGATCGGACGAGATCGGCGCGCTCTACGACAAGAACCGTGACGAGGCGATTGCAGCCGAAGTGTTCGGCTCGCCGGCTTACGTGCTCGACGGCGAGGTGTTCTGGGGCCAGGACCGGATCGAATTGCTTGCCGACGCGTTGAAATCCGGCCGCAAAGCCTACACATCCGAGGTCTAGGGTTGCGGCCTGGCCGCAATCGTTCGAGGACCGGGCATGCGCAAAATTCTGCTTCTGTGTTTTGCAGCGTCGATCGCGCTGCCTGCGGCGGCCACGCGTGCCGCCGCGCAATCGGCGCTCGATACCGAGAATGGCCGCTACACGCTGTCGCCGGTTGCAGATGATTATCTGCGGCTCGACACCCGCACGGGGGCCGTTTCGACCTGCAGCAACAAGGATGGCTGGGTCTGCCGCGCCGTTCCGGATGAGCGTTCCGCATTGGATGCGGAAATCGGAAAACTTCAGGCCGAGAACAAGTCGCTGAAGGAGCAACTCGCGCAACGCGACTCAAGCGCCAAAGCGAATGTCGCGCCGAAGTCCGACGACAAGAAAGGCTCAGACTCCATCGACGAGAGCTTCGACCGTCTTCGGGCCGACAATCAGAAGCTGCTCGCGCTGATCGACCGCATGTGGGACCGCCTGATTGAGATGGCGGGCAGAGTTCAGAAGAAGCTGTCCGAGAAAATCTGACGGCAGCTTTCACGACATAAAAAATCGGCCACGGATCGCTCCGTGGCCGATGTCGTTTCAAACCGGCAGTGCCGGTTCAAGTCTTACTTGGTGATGTCGACGTCCTTGGTTTCCGGCAGGAAGAAGAAGCCGATGACCGCTGTGATCGACGCGAAGATGATCGGGTACCAGAGACCGGCATAGATGTCGCCGGTCGAGGCCACGATCGCGAACGCGGTCGCCGGCAGCAGGCCGCCGAACCAGCCGTTACCGATGTGATACGGCAGCGACATAGAGGTGTAGCGGATGCGGGTCGGGAACAGTTCGACCAGCATCGCGGCGATCGGTCCGTACACCATCGTGACGAAGATCACGAGAATGAACAGCAGACCGATGATCGCGGCCACCTGCGGACGGAAGATGTCGAACGGGTTCGCCATTTTCACGATGCCTGCGGCACCTGCCTTCGGATAACCAGCCTCAGCAACTGCGGCTGCAACGAGCGGGTTTGAGGTCTTGGCGTCGGTGTAGGGCACTTCCTTGCCGTTCACCATCACCTTCACGCCCGAACCTGCTGCGCCGAACGTCGTCGAATACTTGACGGACGACTGAGCGAGGAAAGCACGCGCGGTGTCGCAAGGAGCACTGAACACGCGGGTGCCGACGGGGTTGAACAAGTCGCCGCAGCCGGCCTTGTCGGCAACCACTTCGACCTTGGTCGATTCGATGGCCTTTTCCAGCGCGGGGTTGGCGTTGCTCGAGATCATGCGGAAGATCGGGAAGAAGGTGAGAGCCGCGATCAGGCAGCCTGCGAGGATGATGGGCTTGCGGCCGATCTTGTCCGACAGCGCGCCGAACACGACGAAGAAGCCGGTACCCAGCAACAGCGACCACGCGATCAGAAGGTTCGCGGTGTAGCCGTCGACCTTGAGGATCGATTGCAGAAAGAACAGCGCGTAGAACTGTCCGGTGTACCAGACGACGCCCTGACCCATCACGCCGCCGAGCAGAGCGATGAGAACGATCTTGGCGTTGCTCCAGTTTGCGAACGACTCGGTCAACGGCGCTTTCGAGCCTTTGCCCTCTTCCTTCATCTTCGCGAAGATCGGCGATTCATTCAGCTTGAGACGAATGATGACCGAAATGCCGAGCAGAACGACCGAGAGCAGGAACGGAATGCGCCAGCCCCATGCTGCGAAATCTGCTTCGCCCATGATTGTGCGGGTGAAGAGAATGACAAGCAGCGACAGGAACAGACCGAGCGTTGCGGTGGTCTGAATGAACGACGTGTAGTAGCCGCGCTTGCCCTTCGGGGAATGCTCGGCAACGTAGGTCGCCGCACCACCGTATTCGCCGCCGAGAGCAAGACCCTGCAACAGGCGGAGCGCGATCAGGATGATCGGAGCCGCGATGCCGATGGTCTTGGCATTGGGGAGAAGACCGACGATGAAGGTCGACAGACCCATGATGAGGATCGTGACGAGGAACGTATATTTACGGCCGACGATGTCGCCGATACGGCCGAACACGATCGCGCCGAATGGGCGAACGAGGAAGCCGGCGGCGAAGGCGAGCAGCGCGAAGATGTCGCGTGTTGCCGGAGGATAGTCGCTGAAGAACTGAGCGCCGATGATCGCGGCGAGCGAACCGTAGAGATAGAAATCGTACCATTCGAAAACGGTGCCGAGCGACGAGGCGAGAATGACGAAGCGTTCGTCCTTCGTCATGCCGCTCTGCTTGGCAGAAGTGGTGGCCATAGTTGCCATAGATGTGCTCCCAGACTTTAAGATGTTGAAGAAAACCTGCTCCCGCGCGCCGTTTCTTCGCCGGTTCAAAGCGCCAAGAGTTCCCAACTAAAGTAACATCGGCCTGAAACGCGGCCCTATACGACTTTTGGCTCACCGTGCCTCAAAACGAGGCTGTGAGTTTTCTTGCGTTGCACAATGACGGTGTTGAATTAGGATCAAGCACGCCTGCGGCGAGTTCGGCTTGCAACCGGCCTCGTGCCGGAGAATGATCGCGATTGCTTCGTCGCCAAACGGCTAAAGCACACTTTTTTGTTCCACGCTTCAGATCAGTTTGGACCCATGAACGCTGCCAGCACCCATCTTGTGATTGCCGACGATCATCCGCTGTTTCGCGATGCGTTGCGACAAGCAGTCGCAAGTGTCGTTGCCTCGGCCAAGATCACCGAGGCGGGCTCATTCGATGAATTGACCGGCCTGCTCGACCGGGAAACCGATGTCGATCTCATTCTGCTCGATCTGAGTATGCCGGGAATCAGCGGATTTTCGGGTCTGATCTATCTGCGTGCGCAGTTTCCGGCGATTCCGGTTGTCATCGTTTCGGCAAGCGACGATTCGGCAACGATCAGACGCTCGATGGATTTCGGCGCGTCGGGGTTTATCCCCAAGCGATTCGGCGTCGAGACGCTGCGTGACGCCATCGGAAAGGTCATGCGCGGCGATGTGTGGGTTCCCGCCGATGTCGATCTGTCGGCCGACGCCGATCCCGACACGATGAGGCTTCGCGATCGCCTTGTGACGCTGACCCCACAGCAGGTGCGTGTGCTGATGATGCTTTCGGAAGGGTTGTTGAACAAGCAGATCGCGTTCGAGCTCGGTGTGTCCGAGGCCACGATCAAGGCGCATGTCTCGGCGATCCTGCAAAAGCTGGGAGTCGAGAGCCGGACTCAGGCCGTCATCGCGGCAGCGAAGATCGCCGGCGGCCAGTGGAACAAGGCGAGCGTCACCGAGTAGGACTATTCCGCAGCAACGATCTGCTGCGTTCGCCATTGTGCAAGCAATGCGCGCACCGATGCCGGCTTCACCGGCTTGTTGAGCACGACGATGGCTTCCTCGCGCGCCGCATAACGCACCTGCGGACTACGATCCGCGGTGATGAGGATCGCCGGAATCCCCGAGCCGAATGTCTTGCGGATCTCGCGGATCGCCGCGATGCCGTTGCCGCGGTCGAGATGATAATCGACCAGCAACCCGGTCACGCGCTGGTTGGCGGCGGCGATGGCTTGCGATGCGGATTCGAGATCCGGCGCGGCTATGACCTTGGCGTCCCAGCCGGTCAATAGTGTTTTCATCGCGTCCAGAATGGCGCGGTCGTTCTCGATGCAGACGACGAGCGTGCCGCTCATCGGGGTCTTGTCGAGCATGTTCGCGCCGGCCAGCGCCGAAATATGCGTGACCGTTCTGGCAATCGGCATGGTCACGGAAAAGCGCGAGCCGCCGCTCAGATTGGAATCGACCGCGATGCCGTGATTGAGCACGCGCGCGAGCCGCTCGACGATCGAAAGACCCAGTCCCAGTCCGCGCGCGATGCGTGCGCCCTGATCGAGGCGGTGGAATTCCTTGAAGATCTCGCCGCGCTTGACGATCGGAATGCCGACGCCCGTATCGTAGATGCCGACCTGGAGCGAGTCCCCCGCGCGCCGGCAGCCGACCAGCACGCGGCCTTTCGGCGTATATTTGATCGCGTTTGAAATCAGGTTTTGCAGCAGGCGCCGCAGCAGCACGCGATCCGAGGTCACAGCAAGCGTGCTGGGCACGAAGGTCAGTTTCAGTTTCTTGGCTTTTGCGACCGGCTTGAACTCCACTTCGAGCGAGCGAAGCAGATCGTTCATCTTGAAACTTGCGATCGACGGCGTGATCGCGCCGGAATCGAGACGGGAAATGTCGAGCAGCGCGCCGAGAATTTCCTCAATCGCTTCCAGAGAGTCGTCGATGTTGGCGACGAGGCGCGCGTCCTCGCCTCCGGCCTTCCGCTCTACCAGACTTGTGGCGTAGAGCCGCGCTGCGTTGAGCGGCTGAAGCACGTCATGGCTGGCGGCGGCGAGAAACCGCGTCTTGGAAATATTGGCTTCCTCTGCCGTGCTCTTTGCGCGTGCAAGTTCCGTGTTGAGCCGCGTCAGTTCTTCTGTGCGCTCGCGCACGCGCCGCTCAAGCGTCGCGTTGGCGCGCTCAAGTGCTTCGGCGGCCTCGAAGCTCGGCGTGATGTCGGTGAATGTGACGACGAGCGCGCCGCCCGGCATGCGGTTGGCACGCACTTCCACCACCAGGTTGCGATCGGCGAGGCGTTCGAGATAAGGCTCGCCCTCGGTCGTGTATGCGTCGAGACGCTTCCGCAGCATCGTTTCGTCGTCGGCGTGACCGCTGCTCTTTCCGATGTATTCGAGAATATCGGCAAGCGGGATGCCGATCTGTCCAAGCTGCGCGGGAAGATCGAGAATTTCGCCGAATTGCCGGTTGGATGTAATGAGGTGCAGTTCCTGATTGAAAACCGCGATGCCTTGCCGGACGTGGTTGAGTGCGGTCTGGAGCATTTCCCGGTTGAAATGGATCGCCGCATGCGCGTCGTCGAGCAGTTTGAGCGCAGCCTTCGCGGACACGGCACGCTTGCGCAACAACAGCGACATCACCAGGCGCGATGAAGCCGCACCGATCGACGAGGCGATCAGATGCTCGGCGTGACGCAGCAGTTGAAAATCGGCCGGGGCGCTCCGTTCGATGCTGATGCGGTGTCTTGTGGCGAACGTCTCGAAGGATTCGAGCGCGCGTTCGGGACCGATATATTGCGCGACCGTGCTGAGAAGATCCTGCACCGTCACGGTCGTGCGCCAGCGCATGAAGTTCGGCGCAATCGGCGCCAGTTCGTTGGGCACAAACAGGTCGGACTGCACGCGCTCGATGGATGTCGGCTGGCGTGTCAGCGACAGCACGATGTAGGTGAAGACATTTAGCGACAGGCTCCACAGCACACCGTGGATCAGCGGACTGAGTTCCGTGCCGAACAGTGCCTGCGGCCGCAGCGCCTTGATTCCGAACAGTCCCTCTGCGAGCCATTGGGTGCCGAGCGGATCGACGTCGGCGAAGCTCGGCAGAAACAGCGTATAGGCCCAGACCGAGAATCCGATCAGCATGCCGCCCATCGCGCCGCGCGCTGTTGAGCGGCGCCACAACAATCCGCCGAAAAATGACGGCGCGAGCTGTGCGATGGCGGCAAACGACAGAAGACCGATGGCCGCAAGCTGCGTGTTGCCGAGAACGCGATAGTACATATACGCCATGATCATTATGGCGAAGATCGCGACGCGGCGGACCTTGAGCAGGAAGCCTGCGAAGTCCGGTTTGCCGTCCGGTGCCGGCCTTCGTGCCAGCACCAGCGGAATGACGATGTCGTTGGACACCATGATCGCGAGCGCGACGCATTCGACGATCACCATCGCGGTTGCCGCCGATAGTCCGCCGACGAACACAAAGACGCTGAGAAAATCCGCCTCGGCCGAAATCGGCAGCGCAAGCACATACATGTCGCTGTCGGACTGGCCGAACGGAAAAGTCACGAGGCCGGCGATTGCGATCGGAATGACAAAGATATTGATGGCGAGGAGATAGAGCGGAAACAGCCAGCGGGCGCGGCGGACTTCGGCTTCGGTCGAGTTTTCAACGACGCTGACGTGAAACTGCCGCGGCAGCAGCATGATCGCGAAAAACGACAGCAGCGTCATCGCGAGGAAATTTCCGACCGACGGCGAGGTTTCGATGGCGCGGACGGCTTCCGGCGTCTTCATCGCGCGCTCGATCAGTTCGTGCGGGCTGAACATATAGAATGTGATGAACGCGCCGGCGGCGAGGAAGGCGACGAGTTTGACGATCGATTCGGTTGCGACCGCAAACATCAGCCCGTGCTGGTGCTCCGTCGCGTCGGTCTGCCGTGTGCCGAACAGGATCGCGAAGATCGCCAGCGTCGCGGTGACGAGAAAGGCGATGTCGCCGACATAAGGCAGGCTCGAAATATCCTGATCGGTGGTGAGGATTGTTTCGAGCGACGACGCGATGGCTTTCAGCTGAAGCGCGATGTAGGGGACCGAACCTATAATGGCGATGCACGCCGCTGTGCCCGCCACCGCCTGACTCTTTCCGTAACGCGCGGCGATGAAATCGGCGATCGAAGTGATGTTCTGCGATTTCGCGAGCCGGATGACGCGCATCAGCACCGGCGTGCAAAACCCGATCATCAGGATCGGCCCGATATAGATCGCCGAGAATTCGATGCTGGTTCTCGTCGCAAGGCCGACCGAGCCGAAGAACGTCCATGACGTGCAGTAGATTGCCAGCGACAGCGGATAGATGAATCCGCCCATTCGTCCGCGTTGCAATTGCGTGATTTTTTCGCCGTAGCTCGCGATGACGAACAGCAGCCCAATGTAGCCGAAGGCAACGGCGATCACGCTCCAGTCGTGCAGCATATCATTCGTCCTGCGAGGTCCGCTTGGCTGCGGCGACTTTAGCCTTCTCCACCCGGCGGCGCATCACGCCGGGCGCGAGATACCGATTCGCGCCTTTGCGGAACAGGCGAATCAGGATATACACGTAAAAGTTGTATTACGGATATAATGCTACTTAGGGGATGTCATGGGGCAAGTATTTGCGATCAATCACGATTTGCCTGTCTTCATCGTGGATGACGACCCCTCGGTTCGTGACGCGCTGGCATTGCTGCTGAAACTGGAGGGATTTGCGGTTCAGTGCTTTGGCGACGGCGACAGCCTCCTCGATGCATTGCGGGTGGGCGATCCGGTCTGTCTGATCCTCGATCTCCAGCTTCCCGGCATGTCGGGCCTCGACATCATGAGGCGGCTGTCCGACCTGCGGTTTCAGCCGCCGATCTTTGTCATCTCGGGTCATTCGGATGTGCCGATGG
>JAFKKP010000207.1 GCA_017305515.1 Hyphomicrobiales bacterium | reverse complement strand
TCGTCGATCGCGCAGTATATTTATCAACGCGCCGCAGCGACGAACAAGCGCGCGCAATGCTTCGGCGGCGCGAAGAACCACGCCATCATCATGCCGGATGCCGATATGGATCAGACCGTCGATGCACTGATCGGCGCGGGCTTCGGTGCTGCGGGCGAACGCTGCATGGCGATCTCGGTGGCGGTGCCGGTCGGCAAGACGACTGCGGATCGTCTGATGGAAAAAATGATTCCGCGCGTCGAGAGTCTGAAGATCGGCCCATCCACCGACCCAAATGCCGATTTCGGTCCGCTGGTGACGAAGGCGGCACTCGATCGCGTTAAGGATTACGTCGAGGTTGGAATCAAGGAAGGCGCGAAGCTCGCCGTCGACGGGCGCGGCTTCAAGATGCAGGGTTACGAGAAGGGCTTCTATATGGGCGGCTGTCTGTTCGACAACGTCACCAAGGATATGCGCATCTACAAGGAAGAGATTTTCGGTCCCGTGCTGTCGGTGGTCCGCGCCAAGGATTACGACGAAGCACTCGCCCTGCCGTCGGATCACGACTATGGCAACGGCGTTGCGATCTTCACCCGTGACGGCGATGCCGCGCGAGATTTTGCGGCGCGCGTCAATGTCGGCATGGTCGGCATCAACGTCCCGATCCCGGTGCCGGTCGCGTATTACACGTTCGGCGGCTGGAAGAAGTCCGGCTTCGGCGATCTCAATCAGTACGGCCCGGACTCGGTGCGCTTCTACACCAAGACCAAGACCGTCACCTCGCGCTGGCCATCCGGCGTGAAGGAAGGCGCGGAATTTATCATCCCGACAATGAACTGAGCAAATGAAACATCGCGTTCCACGCGAGATATTCCAATCCGACTTTCCCGGTCGGACCAAGGCCTGCGGCGTCCCCTTCACGCTTTGGGCTTTAACTTCGGCCCGACACCAATGATGGTGCCGGGCCACATTTTGATTGGTCAAGGGTAGCGCGATGAAAGTCGTACAGGTTCAACGGAGATCTATCTCGTTCTTCGGTTCAGGGATGCTCGGCGCCATCATTGCGTTTGAGCAAAGTCGCGCCGAAAAGCCGCACCTCGAAGTCGGTCAGAAAGTTCTGGTGGACGACGAAAAAATTGCGGATGAGCTTCAATGCCCACCTACCTTGGCAGAAGAGAGCGTAGATCTGACGTTCTCTATCGATGAAGTGTTCGTTCGCCACGCCTGCGTCATTGCAATTGCGTCTCGCTGCAAAGCGCTCGTTTCCGAAATTGATATTGCTGTGGTGTGCAACGCGGATCCAAATGGAGAGTTTGGGCACGACGGGCCAATAGTTGATCACTCGTTTTCTAGAGGGCTCTGGCCAATTTGAAACCCGGTAAATTGTAGATACAAAAATGATTGCAAGTCTCAAATCACGTGCAGCGTCCCGCAAAGCAACTCGAAAACCGCATTGGCGACAGCTAGGGACTGAACCAGACTACCGATTCTCATTGGCGAATGAGCGGACATTCTTGGCTTGGATTCGAACGGCGCTATCGATCCTTGCCGGTAGTGTTTTCTTAGATCAATTTTCGACGAAACTAGCGTCACAGCACGCCGGTCTCTTGATCTCTGTGGCGTTGGGATTCCTAGCTGCTGCTCTCTGTGGGATAGCGTATCGTCGTTGGCGTTCGAATGAAATCGCGATGCGGCATGCCCGTGAGCTCCCAGGTACCATTATTATCTCAGTACTCGCCGGCTTCATGTTAGTAATTTCCGCGGTCATCACAATCCTACTGGCACTATGATGTAATGAGCGCAAACTTAAACTTTAAACCGGGTTTAGCGCGCGATCCCGGCTTGCAAGGAGAGCGAACCTCGCTTGCATGGAAACGAACTGCGTTGTTGGTTGTGGTGAACGCGTTGCTGACACTAAGAACCGGCTTGTCGAGCAATGCAACAGCGCTCACTATTCTTGCTGTTGTTCTGCTCTGTTCAGCAGGAATCGCGGTTTCTTTTAGCGCCTGGAGGCGCCAACATCTTAGAAGCAGTTATTCGGTGAGCGCGCGCGTAATGCTTGTTACTTCTATGGTTGCAGTGGGTACCTGTGGCGCCGGCATAGCATCGATCTTCATTTCGCGTATTTAGAATGAAAGATCGAATTGACGAAGGAAGCACGAGATGACGTCTAAAGAAATTAACCGACACGACGCTCTACGCGAGGCAGATATTTCGAGCGTTATGCATCCATTCACGAATTTGGTGGCTCACGGTCAGGTTGGTCCCGACATTATAGAGCGCGGCGAGGGAATTCGGATTTTTGACGCTTCCGGTCGCTCTTACATCGACGCGATGGCAGGCATTTGGTCAAACGGATTGGGTAACGGCGAAGAGCGCTTGATCAAGGCGGCTGACGCTCAATATCGCAAGTTGGCTTACTACCATACGTTTGCGCATAAATCGAACCCGCCTTCGATCGAACTTGCATCAAAGCTTCTGAGCATGTTGCCGGTGCCAATGTCGAAAGTATTTTTCTGCAGCTCTGGCTCAGAAGCAGTGGATACTGCGATCAAGACCGTTTGGTATTATTGGAATGCTAACAGTCGTCGAACAAAGAAAAAGATAATCTCACGTCGGCGAGCTTACCATGGTGTGAATGTCGCGTCTGGAAGCGCGACTGGCCTTCCGCTACTTCACAATGAATTTGATTTGCCAATCGCGCAGATTATCCACACGTCGTCTCCGCACTATTGGAAAGAGGCAAAACCCGGAGAGTCAGAGGACGAATTCAGCACACGTCTTGCCCAAGAGCTGGAAGATCTTATCAAGCGGGAAGGGGCAGAAAATATCGGCGCGATGATAGCAGAACCTCTTATGGGAGCGGGTGGGGTTATCGTTCCGCCGAAGGGGTATTTTCCAAAGATACAGGCAGTTCTTAAACGTAATGAGATTCTGTTGATCGCAGATGAAGTGATCTGTGGCTTCGGTAGAACAGGAAAGATGTTCGGAACCGAGACGTTTGATATCAAGCCTGACTTGATGACGTTCGCGAAACAACTCTCGTCATCATACTTTCCGATCGGCGCCGTTGCCGTTTCCGAGCTTGTATTCGATGTCATCAAAGAGGCGAGCGCAAGGCTCGGTAATTTCGGGCACGGTTACACATACTCGGGTCATCCAGTCGGCGCCGCCATTTCTCTTGAGGCCCTAAAGATTTATGAAGAAAGAGACGTTGTAGGGCAGGTACAAAAGTCAAGCGCTCATTTCTTTAAGCGACTTCACGAGCTTGAGCGCCATCCTTATGTCGGCGAGGTTAGAGGGGTCGGACTAATTGCTGCAGTTGAGCTCGTAGCTGACAAGAAGAAGCGGCTGTTGTTCAATCCACTAGGAAAAATAAACGCTCTCGTGGCCCGGCGTGCTTATGAAAACGGTTTGGTGACGCGCGCGTTGCCCGCCAGTGACTCACTTGGCTTTTGTCCGCCGTTGTTTTCGACGATTAGCGAGCTGGATGAGATCGTCGATTTGTTCGCGAAAACAATCGATGAGTTAACGCCACAGATGAAGGAGCACGCTGGCTCACAGTGAGAATGTAGGGTTCCATGTCAGGTCTTAAGCAAATGATATTTGCTGGGAATGCGTATCAATGACAAAATTTAAGCTTTATGGCTTCGCGCAGTCTGGCAACTCGTACAAAGCCGCACTCATGTTGAACTTGATCGGCGCGGATTGGGAGCCCATCCCTGTAGATTTTTTTGTCGGAGAAACATTTACTCAAGAATATCGGGCACGCGTAAATCAGATGGGAGAGGTGCCTGTCCTTCTTCACCGAGACAAAAAGCTCACTCAGACTGGAGTTATCCTAACTTATCTCTCCGAGACTTCAGGAAAGTTCAAGGCGAAAAATGAGGAAGATCGATTAGAGGTGCTGCGCTGGATCTTGTTTGACAACCACAAAGTCACAAGCTTCATCGCCACCCATAGGCTGTTGGCATCGCTACGAAAGGGCTCTGCTGATCCTGCAGTTGTGGAATTTCTTCGCGCTCGAGTATTTGCAAATTTGAAGATTGTCGACTTGCACTTAGAGAAACGAAAATATCTTGTTGGCGACTTTCCAACAATCGCGGACATATCGGTTGCCGGATATCTTTATTATCCTCCAGAAGAACATCATTTTGATATTCAGAAAGAGTTCCCAGCTGTAAACACCTGGCGTGATCGCATTAAAGAGCTGCCAGGTTGGAAGCATCCCTACGATATACTCCCTCAGCCGCCATCAGGTATCAAATAATCCCATCGAAGATCGCTGCAAAGACTGATCCTAATCGTAGAGATCAAGGCGCGAATGCACGCTTATTAATTATCCGCGCAGGCCGAAAAGCTCACAAACATAATAATGACCCGCTGAGGCGACTTATCGTTATTGAGCAGCTTCGACTTTCGTCTCATCGGCAGCAATTGCTGTAACTAAAGCGATAACTTGCTTTCGCTGTCGCCCCGGCGCTGAAGAGGCATTTTACCTCAATGAAGAACGCGTGGCAAAACAAGCGCGAAGTCGATGTCGTGTTTAAGAATGTCGCTGGCAACGATGATCAGATGCAGCGAAAAAGTATCTTCGATTTCTGCGGCGATTTCTTCGCTAGGTGCAAATACGTAAAGGATTTTATCGTCGACTTCGGAAAACTCCACGCCAGCAAATAATCGGTCGTAGTTATCCGCGCCTACGATTAGTGCCATTCGCGCCGAAATGGCTTGTGATTGGATCAGCGAAATTGCGGTCATGTCACCACATCGATGCAACTGAATTCAATTGACCTGCGTCCGCGCTCATTTTGACCCCATGAAGTAGAGCCAAACCCAATAAAAAATGACGCCCCAGATCAGGCTTGAAACAGCGAACATCCAAACATAGTGCCACGGGCTCGTGGATTTTAGTTCGTGCGGAGGCTTGGGTTGCACCCGCCCGCCATCCAGCAGTTTGAATTCTGGCTGACTCATAAGCTCCTACGGGACGAATCGCGCGCGGCCGCTTCTGCGTCAGTTTGCAGGTTTGCGTTTTGCTGCGCAAGCTTTAGCAAAATCGGCGATCCCGGGTTGAAAGCCGCCGCAAAGTACTATGAAGTCGGTTTTGGGAAACTGGATTTTGGCTGGGAATTTGTTGTGATCGTATGAAGCGGGTCAAAAAAGCGGGCGTGAAGGTGCGACGGAGCCGATCGGAGCGCTCCGAAGAAACACGAAACAAGCTTATTCAAGCTGGCGCCAGGACAGTGGGTCGTTACGGCTATGAAGGCGCGTCAATTGCGCGCATCACAGCCCGCGCCAAGGTCGCGCTCGGCACTTTTTATCGGCATTTTAGATCGCGCCAGGAGTTTTTCGATCAATTGCTTCCCGCGATGGGTCACACGCTAATGTCGTTCGTGCAAGAACGTGTTGACCGTGACGTCATCGGCGCAGAGCGAGAAGAGCAGCGTTTACGGGCTTATTTTAAGTTTTTGGATGAGTATCCTTGGTATCATCGACTACTCAATGAATCCGAGGTAATGGCCCCGAAGGCGCATAGCGTTTATTTCGATCTGATGACGTCGGGCCTGATGCGAAGCTTTGGCCGAAGCCAAAAGCGCGGCGAGTTGCGCGCATTCAAAGCCAGAGAGCTCGAGACGCTGGCCTATATCGTTATGGCGTCGCGCGTTTACCTTGCCCAACGCTACGCTAAATCCAATGGCGTGGTTCAGGAGCCGCCACCCGAGGTGATGGCGACCTACAACAAGTTCATCCAGCGCGCACTGTTTGACTAAGATCAGCGATAATTCGCGAAGAACTTGCGCATATCCTTCACGAGTTCTTCGCCGCGCTCATACGCAATGAAATGACCTCCGGCCGTTAGATTAGTTCGATGTACCAGATGATAGGTGCGACGGACCCAGTCATCTGGCGGCGGCGGAAATAGGTCATGCGGACACGACAAGAACCCCGTCGGTACTGTTACATGTTCGCCGGCAGCAAGGCCCATGCCGCCTTTCAGGCGCGCCGCGGTGTAAAGCCAAGTGGACGTATGAATAGAGTTTGTAACCCAATAGATCATCACATTGGTGATGAGTTGATCGGGTGTGAAAGGAAGGACGTTGTCAGGACTGTCGCTCCAGCCGTGAAACTTTTCCATGATCCACGCCGCAAGACCCAATGGTGAATCGCTCAAGCCAAACGCAAGTGTTTGAGGCTTCGTTCCTTGGATCGCTTGATAGCCACTTTCGCGGCGCAATCGGTCTCGTGCTTTCGCCAGCCACACTTTTTCATCGTCACTGAACGGCGCGCTACCCTCGCCAGTGAAGGGACGAAGTCCCATGATATTGATATGGATGGCTTTGGCGGTTTGCGGAAAATCGACGCCGAGCCATGACGCGATCAAACTACCCCAATCACCACCCTGTGCGACATAGCTCGGATAGCCGAGCACATCGACCATCAGTTTATTCCACAAAGGTGCCACGTCGCGTGTTGTAATCGGCTGCTGCGGCGGCGATGACCAGCCGTAGCCCGGGATACTTGGTACAACGACGTCGAATGCGTCGTCAGGCGAGCCACCAAATTGTTCTGGGTGGGCGAGGGGTTCAATCACACTTTCAAATTCAACAAATGATCCAGGCCATCCATGCGTCAAAATCAAAGGAAGCGGATTACTGCCGCTACCGCGCACGTAAATGAAATGGATGTCGTAACCGTCAATATTCACAATATATTGCGGGTAGCGATTCCACTTCGCTTCGCAGGCGCGCCAATCATAAGTCTTCAGCCAATAGTCAACAGTTTGCCCCAAGAACGAACGATCGGTGCCATATCGCCAATCTGACGTTGCGGGTGTGTAGGGCCATTTTGCTTTTGTCAGGCGTTCTCGTAGGTCTCGCAGCACGTCATCATGAACAGCAATGTGAAATGGTCGGAGTTGTTGTTCAGCTCGGATGTTCATTTGCTCTCCTAGCGATAGCCAGCAATCAAGTCCCGGTAAAATTAGGTGTACGCTTTTCACGAAAGGCGGCGATGCCCTCACGCAGATCATTTGAAGTAGAGTGGAGCGACCATTCACGCTGCTCAGCTTCGAGGGCGACGGGTTTGAAGTCTTCGGTCGCACTGAGCAGCAATGTCTTCATCCGTCGCAGTCCTGTCGGACTGCGCTGCCCGAGCTTTTCAGAGAGCTTTTGAGCTTCGGTCTCCACCGCATCGTCGGCCACAACATTGTTGACGAGACCCGCTTCTTTCATGGTGGCGGCCGAATAAGGATCACCCGTAAACATCATTTCGCGGGCACGGGTCGGGCCAATTTTGCGTGGGAGACGGACGGAGCTTCCACCACCCGGTAAAAGTCCGTAATTGGCATGCGCGTCTCCAAAACGCGCGCGCTCGCCGGCAATAACCAGATCGCAGGCGAGTACGATTTCGAGACCTCCCGCCAATGCCCATCCACGCACTGCAGCGATCACGGGAATTGGAAATTCTTCCAACTTACACAGAAAGCAATTTAAACGGTCGGTGAAGGAGCCGGGGCCCGACTGGTAGCCCGCGCCATCAACTCGTTCCTGGAGCTCTTTCAAATCTGCTCCGGCAGAAAATGCACGTTCTCCGCCACAAATTACAAGCGCGCATAATTGACGATCATCGTGAAGGATTTCGAGTGCGCGCTCAAATTCGTCGATCGTTTGCAATGTGAGTGCATTGAGTGAGGCAGGACGATTGAGCCTAATCCAAGCGGTTCTACCTTTTGTTTCAAGCGTGATTGTCCCAAACTCGCTCATGCTTGGAGCTCCATACAAATCTTGCCAAAGTGGGTACCTTCCGTGATCGCAGCGATTGCCTTGCCTGCCTCATCCATACGACGGCCCACAACGTCAAAGGCAGGTTCAAGCCGATGAAGTGCGATCGCCTGCATCATGGCCTCGAATGCGCGGAGCGATCCCGCCGTCACGCCTTGCAAGCGCACAGCGCGCGTTACGACCTGACCGAGCGACAGTGGGGAGGTAGCACCGGCAAGTACGCCGATGACGGCCACTGTGCCGCCCGCCTTTACGGCTTTAACTGATTGATCAAGCGAGCCGGCAAGATCGACAACAAGATCAATCCCGTTTGGTCCTGCGATTTCGCGCGCCCGCTTTTCCCAAGCTGGATTCGTTCGGTAGTTGATCGTTTCGTCCGCACCAAGTTGTTTTGCGCGTTTTAGCTTGTCGTCGTCGGAGGACGTGAGAATGACCTGCGCACCACATAGCTTGGCGAATTGAAGTGCAAAGATCGAAACACCACCGGTTCCCTGTGTGAGAACGACGCTTCCCGGCTTCGCGCCGCAATCGACGACGGCGCTCCAGGCAGTAAGCGCCGCACAGGGAAGGGTGGCTGCTGCTGTGGCATCCAGATGCGGCGCAACTTTAACGACGCCATCTTCTGGCAACAGCATAAATTGCTGCAACACGCCATCGCGATATCCGCCCAGCATTCCTGCCCAGACATCGTCGCGGAAGGGTCCGTCGATCCAAGTCTGCGCAAAATTCGGACAAACGAGATCGCCAACCTTCACCCGCGACACGCGCGTGCCCACCGCAACGATCACGCCGGCGCCATCTGATACCGGTATCATCGGCAGGCGCCCGCCTTTGCTGCCATAGCCTCCACGGACCATTACCACGTCGCGGAAATTGATTGATGCTGCGCGCATCTCCACCACGACGTCATAGTCGCCGGGGCATGGATCATCGCGTTCTGCGACCTGAAGATGGTCAAGACCCCAAGCTGACCGAACCTCCATAACCTTCATGTTTTGCCTGTTTTGACTGAGCAATCTTACTCGCAGGCAAATTTGTCGCACTGCGCACAAAGTAGAATAATGATTCACAATTGCATTTTATGATTGACTTGAAAAGCCCGCAACGGTTCGATGTCGATTAACGAGGTCGATGATGCTTCTTAACGAACAACAGGCGGGTATTCGCGATATGGCGCGCGACTTTGCGCGCAAGGAAATTACTCCCTACGCCGCCCAATGGGATCGCGAAGAATTTGTGTCACGGGAAACCTTCGCCAAGATGGGTCAGCTCGGCTTGATGGGTGTTTGTGTTCCCGAAGAGTGGGGCGGCGCAGGCGCGGACTTCGTATCCTATGTCAGCGCCATGGAAGGGATTGCTTACGGCGATGCAGGCATTGCCAATGTAATGGCCGCGAACAATTCGCCGGTGGCTGCGGGCGTCGCGGCATTTGGCAACGATGATCAGAAAGAGCGGTTTCTTCGACCGCTTGCCAGCGGTTGCAAGATTGGCGCCTTTCTTTTGAGTGAGCCTCAAGCTGGATCGGACGCGGCAAGTATTGTCACGCGCGCTCAAAAGCGCGGCGATACATACGTTCTCAACGGAACTAAGAATTTCATTACCTGCGGGGGAACCGCCGGCATCGCGATGATCATTGCAGTGACCGACCCGTCGGCCGGCAAGGCAGGCATTTCGTGCTTCATGACCGAGACGAACAACGCTGGCTACATCGTCGCGCGGAAAGAAAAGAAATTAGGACATCGCACCAACGATACCTGCCAAATTGTTCTTGAAAATCTAGAAATTCCCGAATCGAACATGCTCGGTCGCCCAGGGGATGGATTGAAAATTGCGCTGTCTGCACTCGACAGCGGACGGGTAGGCGTTGCGGCTCAGTCGGTCGGCGTCGCGCAGGCAGCGTTTGATGCGGCTTTACGATACGCGCGGGAACGCAAAACGTTCGGCAAAGCAATTGTTGAGCATCAGGCCGTCGCGTTCCAGCTCGCCGACATGGCAACCAAAATAGAAGTCGCGCGCCAAATGTATTTGCATGCAGCTTCTCTGAAAGATCTTGGGCGTCAGTGCATCAAAGAAGCGTCCATGGCGAAGCTATTTGCGTCCGAAATGGTCGAGACCGTCACGTCGGCGGCAATTCAGATTCACGGTGGCTACGGCTTTTTGAACGATTATCCGGTCGAGAAATTCTATCGCGATATGCGGGTTTTTAAGATCTACGACGGCACTAGCGAAGTTCAGAAAATGCTAATCGCGCGCGAACTTCAGAAAAATTGACAGCGAAAACAAAAGCGGGAGGAAATGATGAAAGTATCAACGATGTCTGCGGTCGCTCTTCTGTGTTTGGGCGCCACTGTAGCTCAGGCTCAAGTGTCGGACGATGTTGTGAAGATTGGCGTGATGAACGACCAGTCGGGTGTTTATGAAGACATCACCGGCATGAAAGCGGTCGAAGCCGCCAAGATGGCCGTCGAAGATTTTGGTGGCACTGTTCTTGGTAAGCGCATCGAAATCGTTACCGCCAACCATCAGAACAAGACGGATATCGCAAGCGGCATTGCGCGAAAGTGGATTGAAACAGAACAAGTCGATGCCATCGCTGACGTGACGGGATCTGGCATAGCGCTCGCAGTCAACGAACTGCTCCGCGACAAAAACCGCGTGATGATCGCGGCGAGTGCGGCGACTTCCGATTTGACGGGAAAGGCATGCTCTCCAACAACAGTCCAGTTCAGTTACGACACCTACGCGCTCGCCAAGAGCACAGGAACCGAGACCCTGAAACAGGGCGGCGATACCTGGTTCTTCATCACTGCTGACTACGCATTCGGTCATGCGCTTGAGCGCGACACGTCGAAGTTTATCGAGCAAGGCGGAGGAAAGGTTCTCGGCTCAGTGAAAGCGCCGCTGGGTACTACGGACTATTCTTCATTCTTGCTGCAGGCACAAAGCTCAAAGGCTAAGATTGTTGGCCTTGCAACGGCGGGTGGCGACACCATTACGGCCATCAAGCAAGCCTCCGAATTTGGAATCCAGCGCGGCGGTCAGCGCCTAGGCGGCCTTCTGATTTACATCAACGACGTCGAGGCGCTTGGCTTGCAGGCCGCTCAGGGACTTGTGCTCACAACGTCGTTTTATTGGGATTTGAATGATGAGACGCGCGCATGGACCAAGCGTTTTCTCGAGCGGACAGGCGGCAAGCGTCCACCAAACATGCTTCAGACAGGTCTGTATTCTGGCGTCTTGCAATACCTCAAGGCCGTGAAGGCGGCAGGAACCGATGAAGCAAAAGCCGTTTCGGCAAAGATGCGTGAACTTCCGGTCAACGACTTCTACAATAAGAACGTGACCATTCGCAAAGACGGTCGCGTCTTGCATGACATGTACCTTGTTCAGGTAAAGACGCCGCAAGAGTCGAAAGGTCAATTCGACGATTACAAAATCCTCAGTAAGCTTGCAGGCAAAGACGCGTATCGCCCCGAGAATGAAGGCGGCTGCCCGCACGCTGCAAATTAAGGCGAATGCATATGAAGGGTCTGAAAGATAAGGTCGCGCTCGTGACGGGCGCGGCCGGCGGTATGGGACGACACATTAGTAAGCGCCTTCTTGAGGAGGGTTGTCGGCTTGCGCTGTTGGATATTGACGAGCCACGCCTTCGGGTGCTCACGGCAGAGCTAAATGCTGGTGAGCGGGTTCATGCACAAGCCGTCGACATCAGCGACTATGGCAAAGTGAACAATGCGGTCGAAACTGCGGAGAAAATCCTCGGGCCGATCGACATCCTCGTCAACAACGCCGGTTGGGACAAATTTTCCAACTTTCTCGATACGGATGATGCGCTTCGGCAAAAAGTCATTGCGATCAATCTCAATGGCCCGGTTAACATGTTCCATGCTGTCCTCAGTCGTATGGCGCAGCGTGGTGGCGGCAAGGTCGTCACGATTGCCTCGGACGCCGGCCGCGTGGGCTCGTCCGGCCAAGCGGTCTATTCTGCATGCAAAGGCGGGGTGATTGCTTTGACAAAGACCTTGGCCCGAGAGCTGGCACGCAAGAACATATTGCTTAACGCGGTCTGCCCCGGGCCAACCGATACGCCTATGTTGCAAGATTTCATGAACCAGGGGCCAGGCGGCCAAAAAGTTCACGACGCGATGAAGCGGGCAATTCCCTTGAAACGTCTCGGGCAGCCAGAAGACATTCCTGGAATAGTCGCGTTTCTGGCGAGTGACGATGCCTCTTTTATAACAGGGCAGGTCATCAGTGTGTCAGGCGGACTCACGATGCACGGTTAAGGAGTTGCGAGAGAACCGATGAACATTGCAAGCATCTTCTGGAACCAGCGCAACGCGTATGCGTCAAAGCCTATTCTGATTGTCGACGACAAACCCGTTAGCTTTGACGAGCTCGCAGATTGCATTCAACGCCTAACAGGCGAACTCCGTGCCAGGGGTATCGGCTCGGGAGATCGCGTTATACTTGCGATGAATAATTGCACAGAATGGATGGCCAGTATTCTTGCAGTTCTCGGTGCCGGTGCGATTTGCGTTCCAACAAATCCAGGCCTACGGCCGCCGGAAATGTGCAACATCGCTAATCATTGCCAGCCCAAGCTGGCAATTTTGGATTCCGAATTGGTTGGTCATTTTGACGACGCGAAAGTCAAGTTTGATAAAATCGTGCGGGGTAGTGGCGCTGCGAATGATTGGGCAGTTGTGGTTTCTGCGGCAAACAAAGATGTCGTCGTTGCTGACACCAAAGATTCTGATTCGGCGTTGATTTTCTACACGTCGGGCACCACTGGCCTTCCAAAAGGTGTGCTTCTAAACCACGGCGCTGAAATATTTGCCGCTACGATGTTTTCGAAACACATCGCGGTTACGCCGAGTGATCGTACTCTCGTCATGGGGTCTTTGGCTTTTATCTACCCTCTCATTATTAATGCATTGGCTTCGATCAGCGGGGGGGCCAGCGTGGTATTGCAGAGCCGTTTTCATCCGCAACTCGCGGCAGACGCCATCCGCAATCACAGCGTGACAATCATGATGGGCGTGCCCACTATGTATGTGATGCTGATGAATTTTGCGGAGACCAATAGAAATTCAGACTTATCATCGATCAGAATGGCCTTTTCCGGGGGCGCCAGTCTGCCTGACGCGCTTGTGAAACGAGGGAGAGCAAGTCTCGGCTTCAACATTTTCGATCTGTGGGGAATGACTGAATGTACGCCGGTCACAACGTTTGACCCCAAGCGAGAGAAGGCCGGCCAGCCGGATTCATGCGGACGTGCACTTCCGGGTTGCGCCTTCAAGATCGTCGATGACGATTTGAAAGAGGTATCGGTCGGCACAGTTGGCGAGATCCTTCTGACGGGACCGCTGCGCATGACAGGTTACTATCTCAATCCTCAGGTCACGGCTGAAACACTTGTGGATGGCTGGGTTCGTAGTGGCGATCTCGGCATGACCGACAAAGACGGGTTTCTCTACATCGTCGGGCGGAAAAAGGACTTAATCATCCGCGGCGGAGCAAATGTTTATCCGGTCGACGTGGAGGAGGCGCTCTATACCCACGACGATGTGGCGGAATGCGCAGTGATTGGAAAGCCCGATGATACGTTCGGCGAAATCGTAAAGGCTTATGTCGTTCGTAAGCGCCCCGAACTGTCGGTCGATGCGCTAACCGCGCACTGTAAAACCAAACTGGCGGACTACAAAGTTCCGAGCGAAATCGAATTCATCGAAGAACTTCCTAAGGGACCAACAGGGAAAATCCTTCGTAGAGAATTGCGAGAAATGTCTGCTCACACGTGATCGACATTATTCGAAACGATCAACATCGATCGGTGAGAGCAAATAGATGACAGGCCCACTCGCTGGACTAAAGGTTGTCGAATTGGCCGGCATTGGTGCTGGGCCACATTGTGCGATGATGCTGGCCGATCTTGGTGCGGAGGTTATTCGCGTCGATCGACCGGTGGACGCAGGTTTGGGCGTACCAATCGAACCGAAATATGATCTCATTTTGCGCGGACGGCGGTCGTTAGCGATTGACCTCAAGAACAAGGCTGGCCGCGATATCGTGCTTAAGATGATCGATGAGGCCGATGCCCTGATCGAAAGTTTCCGTCCGGGAGTTGTCGAACGGATCGGTTTGGGGCCAGACTTGTGTCTCGCTCGTAATCCTAAGCTCGTTTACGCACGGCTGACGGGGTGGGGACAAGATGGCCCATACGCTCAGATGGCGGGGCACGACATAAATTACATCGCATTGTCGGGTGTGCTTCACGCTATTGGATCGCGTGGTGGCAAACCAGTGCCGCCGCTTAATCTCGTCGGCGACTTTGGCGGCGGTGCGGTGTATTGCGCTTTTGGAATCGTCAGTGCGTTGTTGAGCGCTCAACGAACCGGTAAAGGCCAGGTTGTCGATGCCGCGATGGTTGACGGCGCAGCTGCGTTGTTAACGATGGTCGTCGGGTTTCAACGTGGTGGAATATGGTCCATGCAGAGAGGCGACAACATCGTCGATGGCGGTGCGCCCTACTATGCCACATACGAGACAGCAGACGCTCGGTATGTGGCCATCGGTGCGATGGAGCATAAGTTTTATGATCTGTTGCTTGAAAAGCTTGATTTGAGCGATGATGAAAAGATGCGTCCACACACTGATCGATCGCTTTGGAGCCATCAGCGTGAAAAGTTTTCTACGATTTTCAAGCAGCGGTCCCGTGATGAATGGTGTGCGATCCTCGAAGGC
>JAFKKP010000206.1 GCA_017305515.1 Hyphomicrobiales bacterium | reverse complement strand
GCGCGGACGCGAGCGGAATTCATTCCTGCCGTCCGTGCGCTGGACCGAACGCTGATGTCCGGCTTCTACGCAATTCCGGTGTATAGCGCGCAGCAACAATGGGTCGCGCGCTGGAATCGGATAGAACGACCTGCGACAACTGCGTTGAGCGACTATCTCCCTGAAACGTGGTGGCAGAACCCGGACAGCAATCCTGCCAAAAATCCAGCCAAGGCGCAGTGACCCGTGAGTGACGATCACCATCGCGAACTGCAAGGCGTAACGCACACAGCGGTATCGTCTGCGGCGTCGCCGACGCTCGACGATCTTTTCCGCCGCTCGGTTTCCCGCAATCCCGGTGCTATTGCGCTGACCGACCCGCCCAACAAGCAGCGCATCAGCGCGCAACCGCCGCTGCAACTGAACTATGCGGCGGTCGATCGCGCGGTTTCCGCCATCGCGAAGCAATTTCTGGATGCGGGATTGCCGCAAGGATCGATCGTCGCGCTGCAATTGCCGAACATCGTCGAATTCCCGATTGCGCTGCTCGCAGCCATTCGCGCGGGCATGACGGTTGCGTTGCTGCCGCAACTTTGGCGGCAGTCGGACTTGACTGCCGCCCTCACCCGCATCGGCGCACGCGCGTTCATCAGCCTGGGGCGCATCGAGCTCGTCGATCACGGCGATCTGACGATGAACGCGGCGGCGGAAGTATTTTCCATCCGGCATGTGTTCGGTTTCGGCAAGAATTTGCCGGACGGCATGACGCCGCTCGACATCGCAATGGATGGACAGACGAACTTCGAGCCGCCGAAGCTCGACCCGCGGCAACCTGCGGTCGTGACTTTCGATGTCACGCCGGACGGACTGTGCGTCGTTCCGCGCAATCATATTCAACTCATCGCGGGCGGCCTCGCCGTTATGCTCGAAAGCGGAATGCCGTCGGGCGCGAATATTTTGTCGACGATGATGCCGACCTCGTTCGGCGCATTGACGTGCTCGATCATGATTTGGCTGCTGTCGGGGCGCACGCTGAGCCTTCATCAGCCCGTCGATCTGCAAATTCTCGAACAGCAAATCGCGGCCCCGCATCATCAGGTTTTGATCGCGCCGGCACCGCTACTTTTGCGGCTTGCAGAAACAGAGGCGTTCTCAAGGTCCGCAGGCATCACTCACGCCATCGGACTGTGGCGAACGCCGGAGAACGCATCGTCAAGCGCCGATTGGCAATCCGGCGAAGCGAGCTTTACCGACGTGCTTCTGTTCGGCGAAGCCGGACTCGTCGCTGCCAGGCGGCTGACGGACGGATCGCCCGCGCCGATCAATGCCGGGATTCAAACCGCGCCGCGCGCGGTCCCCAATTCGCGCGCGGTCGGCGAGTTAGCGATCACGCCGAAGGGAACGCTGGCGCTTCGCGGCGTGATGGTGCCGTTCGCGGCCTATCAAAGAAGTCCGAACTTGGACGCTTCGTCGAACGAGATGCCGGCGCAGGTCGATACCTGTTATGGAGCGCGACTCAATCGCACGACGAATACAATCGACATCACCTCGCCGCCCGGCGGGATATTCTCCGTCGGCGGCTACAGATTTCTCGCAAAAGACCTCGACGAATGGTCGAAGCGGCTCGGTTCGGAGACCATGCTGACCGCGCTCCCCGACCAGTTGAACGGACACCGGCTGGCCGGGCGCGCGAAGGACGCTGCACGCGTGCGCGAGGCACTTGGCGAGCTTGGCCTCAATCCCCTGATGATCGACGCGTTTCGCAACCGGGCCGAACCGGCCTAGCGCAGATAGTCGCGAATCCGGCGATATTATTGACCGCTCATTAACAGCAAGCTCCTAGGTTCGGCAGACCAGTCGCCAACGAACCAGACCAGCTGCCAGCATGTCCCAGCAAGGCCCGATCCTGATTGTCTCGAACGGCAACCGCTCGCCGTTCGCCGATGCGATCGCGCAGCTGAAGATTTTCCCGCTGGTTGAATCCGTCTGGGCCGACGCAGGCGATGCCGTCGCAAGGCTTCATCCGGCGGCAATTTTGGCGGGCTATCTCGACGCGAACGGGCCGGCTCTTGAAAAGCTCGGGCGGCAAGTCAGCGCCGTCAAGCCTTACACACCGCTCATCGCGCTCGATCCCAAATCCGCGCTTCCCGCAAACATCATTCCCTTCGCGCAGTCGGGTGACGATACCCGTCGCTTGATCGCGCGCCTGAAAGCCGCTTTGCGCGTCCGCACCGAGCACGCAACCCTGCTAAGGCGCATGACGGAGCCTGCGGCGCGGAGTATTCCGCAAGGCGATCCGCTGCATGACGCGATGAGCTTGCTGATCGGACGCGGCGGCAGCTTTCCAACACTGTCGGTTGCGCTCGGTCAACAGATGGGCGTCGTCGGCGCATTGAGCATCGAAGCGGCCGCGAAGCACCTCAACGCGCGCGATCTCGACGGCATCGTGATCGGCGAAGGATTTTCAGGCCGCGTTGTCGACGCCTTCCTCACCGTGTTGTCCGAAGACGCGCGCTTCCGAAACCTTCCGGTGTTGATGGCACCGACCGGTGTCGTCGGAAGCAGCTATGACTTGCCCAATCTCGAAATCTGCGATGCAGACATGCTCGCGCAATTTGCCGCCCCGCTGATCCGGCAGCACGCGTTTGAAGCACGCATCCAGCGCGCCCTGAAATCGATCGATGCCGGCGGTCTTCTCGACGCGCGTACCGGCCTTCTCACATCGCAGGCATTCGCGCGCGATCTGAGCGCGGCAATCGCCGAAAACCTGGAACGCGGCGCGGGTTTTACCCTCGCACGCATCGCGTTCGGACAATCGTCCGAGCGGATGCAATTCGATGCCGCGCGCGTCATCGGCCGGCTGATGCGCCGGATGGACTTCGCAACGCTCGAAGACAGCGGAAATATCCTGATCGTGTTTGCCGAAACGGGATTGCGTAACGCTCAACTCGTCGCGCGGCGTTTTACGAGTGTGCTCAAGCATACTCTGACCAGCCCCGATAGCGCGCAACGCTTCGAGGCGAATGTCACGCTGGCGGCGCTGACGGCTGGAGACACGGCGGATGCGATGCTGTCCCGTCTCGATCAGGATGCGCAACGCGCGGCCTCCTAAGCCGCCTTGCGGCCTTCGGCCAACTCGGCAAGATCGCGCAGAATCGTCGTAACGCCTTTAACACGCTCTTCCGGCGTTTCCCACTCCTGAAAGAAAACCACCTTCATGTCCGGGCGTACCTTCGCAGCCTTGCCGTGACGGCTGATGAAATACATCAGCCGATCAGGATGCGCGAACTTGTTATCGCGGAACGTAATCACCGCGCCCTTCGGCCCCGCATCGAGCTTCTCAATATTGGCGCGGCGGCAATAGGATTTGATCGCGGCAATCTGAAACAGATATTTCACTTCGTCCGGCAACGGGCCGAAACGGTCGCGCAATTCCGCGCCGAAGTTTGCAATCTCATCGTCCGTGTCGAGATCGGCGAGACGACGATAGAGTGACAGGCGTATCGCAAGATCGGCGACATAGTCTTCCGGGATCAATACTGGCATGCCAAGCGTGATCTGCGGCGACCATTTGTCGGCAACCGGTTCGGAAATGCCTGCCTTGAGCGACAGGATCGCTTCTTCCAGCATCGACTGGTAAAGCTCGAAGCCGACTTCCTTGATGTGACCGGATTGCTCTTCGCCGAGCAGATTGCCCGCGCCGCGAATGTCGAGATCGTGCGAGGCCAGCTGGAATCCCGCGCCGAGATTTTCCAGTGACTGAAGAACCTTCAGGCGGCGCTCGGCCTGTGCGGTGATCTTCTGCTGCGCCGGCAGCGTGAACAGCGCATAGGCTCTAAGTTTGGAGCGCCCCACCCGTCCGCGCAATTGATAGAGCTGCGCGAGACCGAACATGTCGGCGCGATGGACGATGAGGGTATTCGCGTTCGGAATGTCCAATCCTGACTCGATGATCGTGGTCGACAGCAGAATGTCGTATTTGCCGTCGTAGAACGCCGACATGATGTCCTCGATGGTCGTCGGCGGCATCTGCCCGTGCGCAACTGCGACTTTCATCTCGGGCACATGCTTGTCGAGGAAATCCTTCGCTTCGGCGAGATATTCGATGCGCGGACACACATAGAACGCCTGCCCGCCGCGGTAACGCTCGCGCAGCAGCGCCTCGCGGATCATCAGTGGATCGAATGGTGCGACGAACGTCCGCACCGCAAGGCGATCCACCGGCGGTGATGCAATGATCGACAATTCGCGCACGCCGGTCAGCGCCAGTTGCAGCGTGCGCGGAATCGGTGTCGCCGACAACGTCAGCACATGCACCTCGGCGCGAAGTTGCTTGAGGCGCTCCTTGTGCGTCACGCCGAAATGCTGCTCCTCATCCACGATCAAGAGGCCGAGGTCCTTGAACTTGATGTTCTTGCCGAGCAGCGCATGCGTGCCGACGACGATGTCCACCTTGCCTTCGGCAAGATCCTTCTTGGTCTGGTTCAATTCCTTCGCCGCCACCAGCCGCGACGCTTGCGCCACGCTTACCGGAAATCCCTTGAAGCGTTCCGTAAAAGTTTTCGCGTGCTGCCGCGCTAGCAACGTCGTCGGCACAACGACGGCGACCTGCTTGCCGTCGAGCGCCACGGCGAAGGCGGCACGCAACGCCACTTCCGTCTTGCCGAACCCGACATCGCCGCAGATCAGCCGGTCCATCGGGCGGCCGAGATCGAGATCGTGCAGCGTGGACGTGATAGCCCCCAACTGATCCTCGGTTTCATCGTAAGGGAAACGCGCGCAGAACTCGTCGTATTGCCCCTGATGCAGCGGAAATTTCGGCGCGGTGTGAACATGGCGTTCGGCGGCAATCTTGATGAGATCGCCCGCAATCTCCCGGATGCGGTTTTTGAGCTTGGCCTTGCGGGCCTGCCAGCCGCTGCCGCCGAGCCGATCCAGTTCGACATTCGCCTGTTCTGAGCCGAAGCGCGAGAGCAGTTCGATGTTCTCGACGGGTAGAAAGAGTTTCGTCTCATTTGCGTAATGCAGCTCGAGACAATCGTGCGGCGCCCCGCCGACATCGAGCGTCTGCAATCCGACATAGCGTCCGATACCGTGCTCGACGTGAACAACCAGATCGCCGGTTGCCAGCGACGTGACTTCGGAAATGAAGTTGTCGAGCTTGCGGCCCGCCTTGCGCAGGCGAACGAGGCGGTCGCCGAGAATATCCTGCTCGGTAATAAGCGCGACGCTCTCGCTCTCGAAACCGGAATCGATACCGACGACCGCCAGCATCGTCTCGTTGCGCGGGGTCGGCTGCACCATGCGCCAGGCATTGATGCTGGTGATGTCGAGAAGCTGATGGTCCTTCAGCATGCTTGCCATGCGGTCGCGTGAGCCTTCGGACCACAGCGCGACGACGACTTTCTTGCGTGCGCTTTGCAGGTCACCGATATGCGCCACCACGCGCTCGAACACATTGACCTTCGCGTCGGCCCGCTCGGGTGCGAAATCGCGGCCCTGCTTCAGGCCGGCATCGACGATGCTCTTTCCGTCCGCAGGCTGATCGAAGGGCGTCAGCCTTGCCAGCGAAGCCTGATCCAGTTCGCGCTGCCACTCATCTTCCGACAGATAGAGCCGATCTGGCGGCAATGGATGATAGATCGCTCCACCGCCCGACACGCCGACGGTCTCGCGCCGCGCATCGTAATAGTCCCTGATTTGTGTGAGGCGTTCGCGCGCAGCATCCTCGCCTTGCGGCTGCATGACGATGGGCGCGGCACCAAGATAATCGAACAGCGTGTCCATCTTCTCGACGAACAGCGGCAGCCAGTGCTCCATGCCGGGATGACGCCGGCCCTCGCTCACCGCCTCATAGAGCGCATCGTCGCGCTGCGGCGCGCCGAACTGCGCGACATAGCCCATGCGGAAACGCTTGATGGTTTCGGTGACAAGCTGGAATTCCGACACCGGAACCAGATCGAGCGCGCGCATATCCAACAGAGTGCGCTGCGATTCCTGATCGAATGTTCGGATCGATTCCAGCGTGTCGCCGAAGAAATCGAAACGGACCGGCTGATCGACGCCGGCTGGGAACATGTCGAGAATGCCACCGCGCACCGCATACTCACCCGGTTCGCGAACCGTCGAACTCCGGTTATAGCCGTTGTGTTCGAGCCAGATCTGAATCGAATCCATTGACACGATCTGACCCGGCGCAACCGACAGCGCCTGAGACGCGACGGCGTCGCGCGCCGGGACACGTTGAACGATAGCATTGATCGTGGTCAGAACAATCAGCGGCTTCTCACTGCCCTTGAGGCGCGAAAGCCGTGCCAGTGTCGTCATGCGCTGCGCGAGGATGCCGCCATGCGGCGAGACGCGGTCGTAAGGCTGGCAGTCCCACGCCGGAAATTGCATCACCGGCAGTTCCGGCGCAAAGAATTCCAGAGCGCGGGCCAGCTGCGCCATGCGCGGGCCATCGCGGCACACAACCGCAAGACTGACGGCGGGCGGATTCTGCCGCGCGGCGACGGAGCGCGCCAAATCCGACACGACAACCGCCTCCGCGCCCTCGGCGACATTGACGAGTGTGATGGCCTGTCCGGGCCGCAACAGATTTCCTGGAGACGTCACAGCCATTACGCGCGCGGACTTTCCGTCGATTGCCTGATGCGAACGAAAATTCCCTGCGCATATTCAGCCGGTAGCGGCGCGCCGCCGGACAATGCCGCATAGAGGTCGGGATCGGGCAATTCGATCAGGCGTTCGAGGTCCGCGACTTCGGAATCGCTCAGGTCGGCAATATGTGCGTCAGCGAAGCCACCGAGGATCATGTCCATCTCGCGCGTGCCGCGATGCCAGCACCGGAACAAGAGCCGCTTGCGCCGGTCGTCGAGGCCGCCGCTCGATCGTGTGGTGCCGGTCATTTTCGAAATTTCTCCAACGCCAAAAGCCCGGACATGCCGGGCGAGGCTGATATAGCGGCGATGGCGCCGGATGTCAGCATTTCTCTTCACGCGCATTCGCGTTATGCAACAGCCAACTGCCTCATTCGTTCAATGAGTCGCGATGCGTCCTGCCCTGCTCAATCCGCTGTTCGCGCCGGTCACGAGCCTTCAGGGCGTCGGCCCGAAGCAGGACAAATTGTTTCGCTATCTGCTCGATCGTGAACAGACGCCGCGCCTCGTCGATCTTCTGTTGCATCTTCCCTCGAATGTCATCGACCGCCGCGCGCGGCCGAAAATTCGCGACGCCGTTCCGGGGACAGTCGTCACGCTCGAAGTGACGGTGGATCGCCATCGTCCCTCGCCGCCCGGACGCTCCAAAGCGCCGCACATTGTCTATGCGAGCGACGAAACCGGCGATGTGCTTCTGACCTATTTTCGCGCGCAGCCGGGATATGTCGAAAAGCTGCTGCCGGTCGGCGAGACCCGTTACGTCTCAGGCACCGCGCAGATGTTCGACGGCACGCTCCAGATCGTTCATCCGGATCGCGTGGTCGATGAAGCGGGCCTGGCGAAGCTGCCGCAGATCGACACGGTGTATCCGCTGACGGAGGGACTCGCCGTCGGGTCGATCCGCCGCGCGATGGTTCAGGCGCTCGCAAAGCTGCCTGACCTGCCCGAATGGATCAGCCCCGAGGTGATGCGGCGATGCTCGTTTCCAAATGTCAGCGAGGCACTGCATCGCGTCCACGAGCCGCATGAACTGACCGACATTCTGCCACAGGAGAAATTCTGGTCGCGACTCGCATTCGACGAATTGCTTGCCGGCCAGCTCGCGCTCGCCTTGGTGCGCGCTCGACTGCGCCGGCCGGCAGGCGCGCGACACGCAGGCGATGGCAAGCTCCGCAGCAAGATCATCGACGCCCTGCCCTATGCGCTGACCGTCTCACAGCAAGAAGCCGCAAAAGCGATTGCCGACGATCTCGCCAAACCGATCCGCATGCTGAGACTGCTTCAGGGCGATGTCGGCTCCGGCAAGACGGTTGTCGCGTTGCTGGCCGCTGCTGCTGTTGCGGAATCCGGCAAGCAATCCGCCTTGATGGCGCCGACGGAAATTCTGGCACGCCAGCACATCAAGACGATTGCGCCGCTCGCAGAAGCCGCTGGAATGAATATCACGATCCTCACCGGGCGCGAGAAAGGCAAGGAGCGCAAGGACATTCTCGCGCGCCTTGAATCCGGCGAGATAGATCTCCTCGTCGGCACGCACGCGCTGATTCAGGATGACGTGATTTTCAAATCGCTGGCACTGGCCATCGTCGATGAACAGCATCGCTTCGGCGTGCGCGAACGCCTCACGCTGACGGAGAAAGGCGACGCAGTCGATGTGCTGGTGCTGAGTGCCACGCCGATCCCGCGCACGCTGGTGCTGACCTACTTCGGCGACATGGACATTTCGGAGTTGCGCGAGAAGCCCGCAGGCCGTCGGGAAATCGACACGCGCGCCGTGCCGAAAAGCCGCATTTCTGAGACCGTCGATGCCATCGGCCGCGCGCTGGACGCCGGCAAGCGCGCCTACTGGATCTGTCCGCTGGTCGAGGAAACGGACGCCGAAGGCATCGAGCATCTCACCAACGCGACGAAACGTTTCGAGACGCTGCACAAGCGTTTCGGCGGTCGCGTCGGGCTCGTGCACGGCCAGATGAAAGGCGCCGACAAGGATGAGGTCATGGCGCAGTTTGCCTCAGGCGAGATACAATTGCTCGTTGCGACCACGGTCGTTGAAGTCGGCGTGGACGTGCCGCAGGCCACCATCATGATTATCGAGAATGCCGAACGGTTCGGACTGGCGCAGTTGCATCAGTTGCGCGGGCGCATCGGGCGCGGTTCGGAAGCCTCGACCTGCATCCTGCTCTATCACGAACCGCTCGGCGAGATCGCGGCGGCGCGATTGAAGGTAATCCGCGAGACGACGGACGGTTTTCGGATTGCGGAAGAAGATCTACGTCTGCGCGGCGAAGGCGAAGTGCTCGGCACGCGCCAGAGCGGCCTGCCCGGCTACAAGATCGCGCGGCCTGAAATTCATGGACAACTCATAGCACAAGCACGCGACGAAGCGGTTCGGATCATGCAGGACAATCCGCACCTCACGGGCGAGCGCGGAGACGCGTTGCGATGTCTGCTGTATCTTTACGAGCGCGACGAGGCGCTGCCGCTGATCGGCGCGGGGTAACTAGTCCACCTTTGCCGGCGACTGCGATGCCGTCGCAACACCCGCAGCATTCGCCATCTCGGCTAGCGCGTTGACCTTCTTCTGGTGATCGCCGCCGGGCTGCACAACGCCGGCCGACATGATGAGAGTGGCGGCGTCCTCCGCATTCATGTCGATCTCGATCAGTTTCGATTTCGGCACGTAGAAGAAGAAACCGGTGGTCGGATTCGGCGCGCAGGGCAGAAACACCGAAATGAATTCTTCCCTGCCTGGCAGCTTGTTGGCGATCTCGACGCTCGGCTCCTGCGAGATCAGCACGATCGACCACATGCCGGGCGACGGAAATTCGACCAGCCCGACTTTGCGGAAGCTCGAGCCCTTGCCGGAGAATAGCGTCTCGAACACCTGCTTGAGGCCGCGATAGATCGCGCGCACCACCGGCATGTGACTGAGCAATCCTTCGCCCAGATCGACCAGCGTGCGGCCGATCAGATTGGCGGTGAGGAATCCAAGGAACGTCAGCGCGAACACCGCGACGACGAGGCCCGAACCCGGCAGGCCGAACGGCAGATAGGTTTCGGGGCGATAGGCAACCGGCACGAAGGGGCGCACGATGCCGTCCACCCAAGTGACGAACCACCACGTCAGATAGAACGTGATCGCGATCGGACCCGCGACAACGAGACCGGTGAGAAAATAGTTGCGCATGCGCGCCATGAACCCGCGCGGCGCATCGGGCTGGCCGGGTGGCACCTCACCGGGGATCAGATTGGGTGTCGTTTCATTCATCGTTTTGCAGAACCCGCTCGATTCGATTGCCGCGAACCGCTCGCTCTCAATGTATCAGATTTTTGCACCGGGAATTGCGACCGTTTGGCCGTCCTTCGGCAAATGGAACCCCAAGACTGCCTATTCGACGGTGACGGACTTGGCGAGATTGCGCGGCTGATCGACGTCCGTGCCCATGACGACAGCGGTGTGATAGGCCAATAGCTGCACCGGAATGGCATAGACCATCGGCGTCACCGTTGCAGGCGAATCCGGCAGAATGAGCGTGACGAGACTTTCGATGGTTGCATCCTTCGCGCCCTGCGCGTCGGTCATCAGCACGATCTTGCCGCCGCGCGCCGCAACTTCCTGCATGTTGGAGACCGTCTTGTCGAACACGCGGTCGTAAGGCGCAATCACGACAACAGGCATCTTCTCGTCGATCAGCGCGATGGGACCGTGCTTGAGTTCGCCGGCCGCATAGGCCTCGGCGTGAATGTAGGAAATTTCCTTCAGCTTCAGCGCGCCTTCGAGCGCAAGCGGATAGGACGTGCCGCGGCCGAGATAAAGCACGTCGCTGGATTTGGCGATGTCGCGCGCGAGCTTTTCGATTTGCGGCTCAAGAGCGAGAGCCTCCGTCATCAGGCGCGGCACTTCGACAAGGCCATGAACGAGTTTGACTTCGTCGTCGGCGGTGAGTTCGCCCCTCGCCTTGCCGGCGGCAATGGCAAGAATGGCAAGTGTCATCAACTGGCAGGTGAAAGCCTTGGTGGACGCGACGCCGATTTCCGGACCGGCCAAAGTCGGCAACACGGTTTCGCTTTCACGCGCAATCGTCGAAGTCGGAACGTTCACGACGGAGAGCGTGTGCATGCCCTGCGACTTGGCGTAGCGCAGCGCGGCCAGCGTATCCGCCGTTTCGCCGGACTGCGAAATGAAAATGCCGAGATCGCCCTTGCGGAGCGGCGCCTCGCGGTAACGGAATTCGGACGCGACATCCAATTCGACGGGAACGCGCGCCAAACGCTCGAACCAGAATTTGGCGACGAAGCCCGCATAGCTCGCCGTACCGCAGGCGGTGATCGAGATGCGCTGGATGTCCTTGAAGTCGAACGGCAGCTTAAGCGGAAGCGCGACACGCTCGGACGCCATATCGACGTAGTGCGCCAGCGTGTGGCCGACGACTTCCGGCTGTTCGTGAATTTCCTTTGCCATGAAGTGGCGATAGTTGGCTTTGTCGACCAGCGACGTCGCCGCATTGTGCTTAACGATCTCGCGCGCGATGACGGCATTATGCTCGTCGTACATGTCCGCGCCATTGCGCGTCAGCACCACCCAGTCGCCGTCGTCGAGATAGCTGATCGTGTCGGTGAACGGGCCGAGCGCAATCGCATCCGACCCGAGATACATCTCGCCATCGCCATATCCGACGGCAAGCGGCGAGCCTTTACGCGCGCCGATCATCAGATTGTCTTCGCCCTTGAAGATGAAGGCGAGCGCGAATGCACCGTGAAGCTGCGGCAGCGTTTCCTTCACCGCCTCAACCGGTGTCATGCCCTTGGCAAGGTAGGACGAGACGAGATGCGCGACGACTTCCGTGTCGGTCTCGCTGGTGAACTTCGCGCCGCTCTTCTCAAGACGCGCGCGCAAATCGCGGAAATTTTCAATGATGCCGTTGTGAACGACGGCGACGGTGTCGGTCGCATGCGGATGCGCGTTGGACTCGGTCGGCTTGCCGTGCGTTGCCCAGCGCGTGTGACCGATGCCGATGCGGCCTTCGAGCGGCGCTGACTTGAGAACAGCTTCGAGATTTTTCAGCTTGCCCTTGGCACGGCGGCGATCGAGCTGCACACCTTCGAGCGTGGCGACGCCGGCGGAATCGTAGCCGCGATATTCAAGCCGCTTGAGGCTGTCGACGAGTTGATCCGCAACCGGACCCCGCCCCAGAATTCCGACAATGCCGCACATGAAATTCGATGTCTCCGCCCGCCCTGACGCGGGTCATTCCTAAGCGAAATTTATCACAAATCCGCCTCACCAATTATTGCGGATTGAGTCAGGGTAAACCGTTAACGCAGTTGGGGCCGTCAGGCTTTCGGCTTGCGATTCAAGAGCTTCATGTCCCGGAATTTCCGAGCCCAACCAGGCCGGACAGCCTGTTCGTTGCGTTCGACCATCAGCGCATCGTCAGGCACGTCGCGCGTCACGACCGACCCCGAGCCGATATAGGCACCCTTGCCGATTTTCACAGGCGCAACCAGCGAACTGTTCGTACCGACGAAGGCACCGGCGCCGATCTCGGTGCGGTGCTTGTCGAAGCCGTCATAGTTGCAGGTGATGGTGCCTGCGCCGATGTTGGCTGCCTCGCCGACATGCGCGTCGCCGATATAAGCCAGATGATTGGCCTTCGCGCCCTTCTCCAGCGTGGCGGCCTTGACCTCGACGAAATTGCCGATCCGCACGTCGTCACCCAACGCAGCGCCGGGCCGCAACCGTGCGTAAGGACCGACGGATGCATTCTTGCCGATCGACGCACCGACAATGTTCGAGAACGAATGAATCACCGCACCGTCGGCAATCGACACGCCGGGGCCGATGACGACGAACGGCTCAATCGTCACGTCGCGTCCGAATTTGGTGTCGGCGGCGAGAAACACGGTTTCGGGCGCGATCATCGTCACGCCGGCATCGAGCGCCGCCTTGCGCAATTTGTCCTGCATCACCTGCTCCGCTTCGGCGAGTTGCGTCTTGGTGTTGATGCCACGCACTTCGTCCTCGCCGGTTTCGATGGCGACCGCGCGTTTGCCCAACTCACCGACAATAGCAACCGCGTCGGTCAGATAATACTCGCCCTTGCTGTTGCCATTGCCGATCCGGTCGAGAATTTGCAGCGCGGACTTGCCGTCCATCGCCATCACACCGGCGTTGCAAAGCGTGATCTTGCGCTCGGCTTCGCTCGCATCGCCGTGTTCGCGAATAGCGGAAAGTTTGTCGCCGCTGACGATCAGACGCCCATAGCCCGTGGGGTCTTTCGCATGAAAGCCGAGAACGGCAAGCGCCGCGCCGTCTTTCAATGCGCCACGCAGCCGCGCGAACGTCGCCGCATCGATCAGCGGCGTATCGCCGAACGCGATCAGGAGATCGTCCGCACCACTCGCAATTGCATCGCGCGCGGCCAGCACCGCGTGCGCGGTGCCGAGCCGTTCGCGCTGGACGAACGTCGCGACGTCCGGCGAAACTCGTTTCGCCTCAACGCTGACCTTCTGATGATCCGGTCCGACCACAACCGCAATCTTGTCGCCGGCCCCGTGTGGCGCAGCCGACAAAACATGCGCGAGCAGCGAGCGGCCTGCGACCTGATGCAGCACCTTCGGCAGATTCGAGCGCATGCGCGTGCCCTCGCCGGCCGCAAGCACAATCGTAAGAGACGTTCTGGCAGTCATGTCGGGGCCGTCTTAGCCGACGCCGGACGCGGACAAAAGCGCCTTGCGGCAGCTTTCACCACAAAGCGCCAAGGCGTGGTTCCTGTTAATCTTTGCAATGTGATTCGCCACAACCGGGGCGAGGACGAACGCGGACCTATGGCAAAGAATACCGACGACAATCTTCGCGACGAAGACGAGCAGAGTAGCTGGCTGAGCAACGTCGTCGCCGAGGAGGACGATCTCGACCGCCGCGCTCTGTGGCGGCTTGGATCGTGGGGTGTGGGCACAGTCGGTGCCGTCGTCGTCGGAATTCTGGCGACACAATCGCCAGTCGCCGTCCAGCGCGACCGGATCGCAATGGCCGACGCACAGTCGCAGCAATTGCAATGGATCGCCAAAGAGAGCCAGGACAAGGCGCGGCAGCTTGCCTCCGCCGTCGAAGTCTTGAACAGCGACCGCGACCGGCTCTATGCGCGGGTCACTGTGCTTGAAGAAAATCTGGAATCCGTGACCGGCTCCATCGCCAGGCAGAAGGCTGCGGCGGCCGCCGCTGCGCCGCCGCCCGTCGTAACGCAGGCTCCTCAAACTCCGCCGCCGGAGACCGCCGAGACGACTGCGGCGACACAGCCCGACACCAAGCCACTGGTTGCCTCGCAGCCGACGCCACCACCGAAGATTGCGCCGGTTGCGTCCATTCCGGTGCCCGCGCCTGTCGAGCAGAAAGCCGCAGCCGCCGCACCTGAGAAAAGGGAAACAGCCGTGACCGGTGCACTGTCGAACGCACCGCCTTCCGAAACCGATGTGCCGGCGGACAAGCCGGTTCAGAAGACGGCGTTCGGCGTCGAACTTGGCGGGGCGAACTCCGTCGAAGGCCTGCGCGCGATCTGGCGCACGGTCACGAAATCCAACGCGCCGATATTCGGCGGGCTTCAACCCATTGTCGTTTTCAAGGAAGGCAATGACGGCCTCGGCATGAAACTGCGTTTGGTGGCCGGCCCGCTCAACGATGCGGCCGCAGCTGCGAAAATTTGCGCGATGCTGATTGCCGACAAGAAATCCTGTGTGCCGTAAGTCTATGACGGCCAGCGTCTCGCCTTGCAGGATGAGAAGAAACCGGACGGCAAACCGGCAGCACCGAAGAAGCGTTCGCAGAGCGTCACCGCGCCGCCGCCGTCGAGCGGCTCGTTTTCGTCGCTTTTCGGCTTCAGATAATCGCCTGAGGACCAGCGGCGCGGGTTGAGCTTTGCGCCGATCCGAACCATATTCG
>JAFKKP010000120.1 GCA_017305515.1 Hyphomicrobiales bacterium | reverse complement strand
CTTGGCTGACTTGATCGCGACCAGCATCACGACAGCGAGCATCGCTGCGGGTATGCGCGTAAACAATCCAACGATCAGCATTGCACCGCCAAAGCATTCAACGCCGGACACAAGGGGCGTTAGCAACCGCGGCGCCGGAATTCCCCATTCGGTGAAACGCTCGATCATGACGGGAAGATTGTTAAGCTTGGTCCAGCCGCTCAGCATAAAGACGTAACCAACGATAAGCCGAGCAATGAGCGGGCCGGTCCAGGAAAAATACGAAGCGATCTTGGTCGGCAGAGAAATAAGCAGATAGACCAATGCTCTCATGTTGCTCCCGACCTTTCGATGCGGATTTCGTTACTGGGAGATACGGATTTCGGCCTTAGTTGTTACTGATACAAAAAGAGGAATCGTCGCTCAAAAAACGACTTCCATGGGTGCGATTAGGCCCGTTTGTCTATCGTCGGCTCGACCAAATATTCTCTAACCAGAGCCCGCGCGCGATGCAGCCGCGCCTTTGTCGATGCTGCAGATATCTCGAGTTTCTGAGCGATCTCAGAAATCGTCATTTCCTCGAAGTCGCGCAGCAGAATGATCTCAAGATAGTGAGGCGGTAACGACTCCATAGCGCTTGCGAGTTCGAGCCGCAGGCTTTCGTTCGATTGTGTGGTCAGCACCGCATCTACTCGGTCGCCTTCAAGAGACTCATGTTGAAACATCTTCCTGCTCAGTCGCGCGCACTCACGCCGGACGATGCTAAAAAGCCAGCCGGCGAACGAAGCGGCATTCTTCAAACTCCCCACGTGACGAGACACAATGAGCAAGGCTTCCTGCACCGCGTCGTCGATCTCGCTGACAGCGCAATGTCTCATTGCATATCGTCGAGCGTCAGACTGGCACTCGGCCAGCAAGTGCCCGAGTGCGGTCGCGTCGCCAGACTGCGCCTGAACAATGAGTTGCCGCCGAGTTTCCATTCGCCCAATAGATTAGTTGCTGGCCTTGCGACCGACCATCGCACAAGCCGGGCAAAAGCCGACAAGACCCGTCATCGCGGCCATCGCGCCAATGGCGCCGATCACCCATCCTGTCGTAGTGGCGCCGAAATAAGCGACCGACGCAGCGAGCAAACCGATTCCCATCAAGATGCGTATTGTCCGTTCCCAGCCGGGGACGTTTTTCACGTACACCATGTTCCACTCCATCTATGACTGAGGACACATCCTCAAACCCAAAGAGGATGGATTTTGGCAAAAGGATTCGTGACGTTTGCAAAAAATTAGCTGAAGAGATTTAGCTCCGCCTCACGCGATCGCCAGAACGCCCTACTGCTCCATTTCGTTCCCAATGCGAAGAAACGTGCTGAATTGGAAACGCTGAATTGAACCCCAAGGTGTTGAGTGCTCTTGTGATTGGCTTCTGATCAGCTGAAACTTTGTGCCCATGGTTTCAGCAAGGCTGTCCGCACTATAGCGCACAATTGGCAATCCGCTGCATCGCTCAGGTCCGTCAAGTGCAAAC
>JAFKKP010000119.1 GCA_017305515.1 Hyphomicrobiales bacterium | reverse complement strand
CAACCTTTCGCCCGGCGCGCCGCGCACGGTTCGCGTTTCCGCAACGGCGAAATTCTAAGCCCCTCCAAGTCGCCGTTCAGAATCGAAGCGGGAAGCGAGCAATCGCTTCCCGTTTTCGTTTGACAGGGCTTCCCTGATAGGCATTATATTGCATAGACCGCCTCAAGGCGGCAGGCAGAACTGCATTATTATTCGCGCAAACCATGCAGTCGCCAAAGGGAAGATCGAGGGGGAGGCTTTATGTTTGCTGTCGCGCGAGCCGCGCAGGGCCGTATCGTGGCGTCTCCATTCCCCGAATGCGAGGGTGCGCGCCCATGACAAAGACAGCCGTGAATCGCAAGGAAAACGTCGCAGCGATGTTCGCCGCGCCTCGGATCGGCGCGGAGCGCAAGCCCGATGGCAGCATCTGGCTGAAATCCGCGACGCCGCTCGATGACTATGCGCGCTGCGCCGGCGACTGGCTGGAGCAATGGGCGCGCGATACGCCCGATGCAATCTTTCTGGCCGGGCGTGCAAGCGACGACAGGCCGTGGACAAAACTCAGCTATCGCGACGCGCTGAAAAAGGTTCGTGCGGCGGGCGCGTGGCTTCTCGCGCAGAACATGAGTGCGCAGCGGCCGCTCGCGATCCTCTCCGACAATTCGATCGACCATGCGGTGTTCATGCTGGCCGCGATGCATGTCGGTGTGCCGTCGACCTCGATCTCGCCGGCCTATTCGCTGGTCTCGAAAGATTTCGACAAATTGAAAAGCATGATCGCGCTGCTGGAGCCCGGCGCGATCTATGTTGCGAGCGCAAAGCAATTCGCGCCGGCGCTGAATGCGATTGCATCCCTTCACAATGCGAAGATCATCGCAGGCGATCCGTCCGGTTATGACGGCGCCATTGCGTTTTCGACCGTCATCGCCACGCCGGAGACGGACGCGGTCGCAAAAGCGTTCGCGGGAATTAGCCACGACACCATCGCGAAATTTCTGTTTACCTCAGGTTCGACCGGCTCGCCGAAAGCCGTCATCAACACCCAGCGCATGATCACCTCCAATCAGGCGGCGAAGCTGCAATGCTGGACGTTCCTCAACGAAGGTCCGCTGACGACGCTCGACTGGCTGCCGTGGAGTCACACCTTCGGCGCCAATCACAATTTCAACTGCGTGCTGCGCACCGGCGGCACGCTGCATATCGACAGCGGCAAGCCTGCGCCGGGCCTGTTCGCGCTGTCGCTCGCCAATCTGCGCGACGTGATACCGGACGTCTATTTCAACGTGCCGCGCGGCTACGACATGCTGATCGCCGCCTTGCGCGACGACGAAGATCTCCGCAAACGGTTTTTCTCCGGCGTGCGGGTGATGTTCTATGCCGGCGCGGCGCTGCCGCAGAATATGTGGGATGCGCTGGAAAAAATGTCGGTCGCGACCGTCGGCCATGCTGTGCCCATCGTCTCGTCATGGGGATCGACCGAAACCGCGCCGCTTGCGACCGATTGCCATTTTCAGGCCGAGCGTTCCGGCAATATC
>JAFKKP010000118.1 GCA_017305515.1 Hyphomicrobiales bacterium | reverse complement strand
CTGATCCTGATGTTGGGGCAAGCCAATGTCTTCAGCCAGATCGCGATCTTCTTCAGCAAGATGGCGATGGTGACGTTTGGCGGCGCTTACGCGGTGCTGGCCTATGTCGCACAGCAGGCGGTCGATCACTATCACTGGCTCAATGCGCGCGAAATGCTCGACGGTCTCGGCATGGCGGAGACGACGCCGGGCCCACTCATCATGGTGTTGCAGTTCGTGGGTTTCATGGCGGCATTTCGCGACGCGGGCTCGCTGCCGCCGATGCTGGCAGGCACGCTCGGCGGATTGCTGGCGACGTGGGTGACGTTCACGCCGTGTTTCTTATGGATTTTTCTCGGTGCGCCGTTCATCGAGACGCTGCGCGGCAACAACGCGCTGGCCGGTGCTTTGTCGGCGATCACGGCCGCAGTGGTCGGCGTGATTCTCAACCTGTCGATCTGGTTCGCCATTCACACGGTGTTTCGCAAAACAGCGCCGATGAATTCTTACGGTTTTTCGTTCGAGATGCCGGTGCTGTCCAGCGTCGATCCCTGCGCGCTAGTCCTTGCGGTCGCGGCGGCGCTCGCGATCTTCCGATTCAACGCCGGCATGCTGGTTGTGCTTGCCGGATCGTGCGTGGCAGGCATTGCTCTGCATCTGGCGGGCTTGATCTGAGCGCAAACAAAAACCCCGCCATTCACGGCGGGGTTATAGTCGGGAGGAGAGAGCAGACGCGCCCTCGGTAAACCCGTTAGGCTGGAATGCGTTCTTCGTGCTCGTGCGGCTCGCGCAGCACATAGCCACGGCCCCACACCGTCTCGATGAAGTTGCGGCCTTCCGAAGCGTTCGCAAGTTTCTTGCGCAGCTTACAGATGAACACGTCGATGATCTTGAGTTCAGGCTCGTCCATGCCGCCGTAGAGATGATTGAGGAACATCTCCTTGGTGAGCGTGGTGCCCTTGCGGAGCGAGAGCAGCTCGAGCATCTGGTATTCTTTGCCGGTGAGGTGCACACGCTGGCCGCCGACTTCGACCGTCTTGGTGTCGAGATTGACGACGAGATCTCCGGTCTGGATGACCGACTGGGCGTGACCCTTGGAACGGCGCACGATCGCATGGATGCGGGCGACCAGTTCGTCCTTGTGGAAAGGCTTGGTCATGTAATCGTCGGCGCCGACGCCGAGACCCTTGACCTTGTCCTCGATGCCGGCGAGGCCGGAGAGGATCAGAATGGGTGTCTTGATCTTGGAGACACGCAGCTGCTTGAGAACGTCGTATCCGGACATGTCCGGGAGGTTCAGGTCGAGCAGGATGATGTCGTAGTCGTAAAGTTTACCGAGATCGACGCCTTCTTCTCCAAGGTCCGTCGTGTAGACGTTGAAGCTCTCGGATTTGAGCATCAATTCGATCGACTGCGCAGTGGCGCTGTCATCTTCTATCAGCAATACGCGCATGCCAGTCCCCTATAGGTCGCCGCTGTGGCGTCAGGCCGGCCGCATACTTGCGGCACTGGAAAAACGCCTTTGCACAACTGATTC
>JAFKKP010000205.1 GCA_017305515.1 Hyphomicrobiales bacterium | reverse complement strand
GAGCGGCACGGTCATCGTGCCGCGCATGAACTGCTACTGGCGCGGCTGATTTTCTTTCCAATCTGTCGCTCGCACGACCTCGTGCCATGTTCATTTCCGGTCACTGCGTGAACGCACGGCGTGTTTCTGTCGATGCGTTCATGATTGCGGCGCTGGCATTCACATCGCATTCAGATCGTCGCTTCTAGCGTTACAAATACTGTGCCGTACCTGCGCATGGAGGGAACGGAGCGAGGGTGAGACAGTTTGAAACTGGCTTACAAATGGAAGGATCGACACATGAGCATCAAGAAGATTCTCGGATTGACCGCAGTCGCAGGTCTGATGGCGGTTGCCGTGCCTGCCGGACAGGCACAAGCATTCTCGCCGGCGAATCCGGCCGCATCTTCGGCCAAGTTCGCTTCCGAAAGCATGACCAGTGAAGTTCGCTGGCGCCGCCATTATGGACATCATCGCCACTACTGGCGTCCGCGCTGGCATCGCCGTCATCGCTGGTGAATTTTATTCAACATGAGGGAGTTGAGTGCATGAACAGGATGCTTGGCTTTCTTGCCGTTGCCGGAATGTTGTTGACCGCTTTACCCGCAGATCGCGCGCAAGCTGTGTCCCTCAACAATCCCGCTGCTGCCGGAACCGCGAAGTATGCATCGCAGGGACTCACAACCGAGGTTCGCGGTGGCCATGGAGGCCGCGGCGGACACGGCGGCGGGCGCCATTTCGGCGGTGGCCGGCACTTCGGCGGAGGTTTTCGGCACTATGGCTTCCGCCACCGGTATTATGCACCGCGATACTATTACGCGCCGCGTCGCTGCCGGATTGTCATGACATATTATGGGCCGCGCAGAATCTGCCGTCCCTGGCGGTATTGGTAGGCGCGGGACGGCTGCGGCTTGCTGCCGCACCAAAGTCCGAATAGCCTTCTAAAGAGGTCTTGCCGCTCGAGGATTGCAGATTGACGGTGAACCTTGAGCGAAACGGAAGTTACCAACTTACGTTATCTGTCATGTGTGAAAGAAAGACCGGAGGAGGATTGCTATGAAGACGTTTCTTGCGGCTGCGACTTTTGCCGTCGCCCTTTCGCTGACCGGATTGGTGTCCACGACGCCAGCCAGCGCCGCGCCGCCGACTGCCACTGTTTCTCCTGGCTACGACGCACGCCTTGCGGCAAGCCAGTCGACCGACATCAGCGCCCGCCGTTATTACCGGCGCTACGGATATTATCGTCCTTACTACTATCGTCCGTACTATCGTCCGTATTATCGCCCTTACTATGCGCCTGCGCCGTACTACGGCGGCTACGGCTATTATCGTCGTCCCGGAATTTATTTCGGCTTCTGATTTAGGCCGATCACCCGCAAACAAAAAGGCGCCCACTCGGGCGCCTTTCATTTTGCTTCAACGTCAAAGACAATACTTACGCCGTGTGCCACTCGCGCACATCGACGAAATGTCCCGCTATTGCCGCCGCCGCTGCCATTGCCGGCGAGACAAGATGTGTGCGGCCCTTGAAACCCTGACGTCCCTCGAAATTTCTGTTCGATGTCGATGCGCAGCGTTCTTCCGGGGACAGCTTGTCGGGATTCATCGCAAGACACATCGAGCATCCCGGCTCACGCCACTCGAATCCGGCCTTGATGAAAATCTTGTCGAGTCCTTCCGCTTCTGCCTGCTCTTTCACGAGACCCGAGCCCGGCACGATCATCGCATTGAGATTGCCGTTGACGGTATGCCCCTCGACGATCCTGGCAACGGCGCGCAAATCTTCGATGCGGCCATTGGTGCATGAGCCGATGAAAATGCGGTCGAGCTTGATGTCGGTGATCTTGGTGCCGGCCTTCAGGCCCATATAGTCGAGCGCGCGCTGCTTGGAGACGCGCTTGGCCTCATCTGCGATTTTCGCCGGATCGGGCACCATGCCTGAGATCGAAACAACATCCTCGGGCGACGTGCCCCATGTGACGATCGGCGGCAGCTTCGCCGCGTCGAGCCTGATCTCGTGATCGAAATGCGCGCCGTCGTCGGTGCGCAGCGTCTGCCAGTATTTGACAGCCCTGTCCCAATCGGCGCCCTTCGGCGACATCGGGCGGCCTTTGAGAAATTCGTAAGCCTTCTCGTCCGGCGCGACGAGGCCGGCGCGTGCGCCGGCTTCGATCGACGTGTTGCAGACCGTCATGCGGCCTTCCATCGTCAGATCGCGAATGGCCTGGCCTGCATATTCCAGCACATAGCCGGTGCCGCCCGCAGTGCCGATCTCGCCAATGATGGCGAGGATGATGTCCTTTGCGGTGACGCCGTCGGGCAATTTGCCGTCGACGGTCGCGCGCATGTTCTTTGCTTTTTTCTGGATCAGAGTCTGCGTTGCCAACACATGCTCGACTTCGGACGTGCCGATGCCGTGCGCCAGCGCGCCGAACGCACCATGCGTCGAGGTGTGACTGTCGCCGCAGACAATTGTCGAGCCCGGCAGTGTGAAGCCCTGTTCGGGGCCGATGACGTGAACGATGCCTTGCCGCTTGTCGTACTCGTTGAAATACTCGACACCGAATTCCTTGGCGTTCTCCGCAAGCGCCGCAATCTGCTCGGCGCTTTCCGGATCCGGGTTCGGCTTGGAGCGGTCCGTGGTCGGCACGTTGTGATCGACGACCGCAAGGGTCTTCTTCGGCGCGCGAACCTTGCGGCCGGACGTGCGCAATCCCTCAAAGGCCTGCGGCGAAGTCACCTCATGAACCAGATGCCGGTCGATATAGAGAAGGCATGTGCCGTCGTCGGCCTCATGCACCAGATGATCGTTCCAGATCTTGTCGTAGAGAGTGGTCGGTTTCGCCATATTTGCTGTCCGGATGAATGTTCTGGGCGCCCATTTCTGCACGCCGATCAGATGTGCGGGCTTTTTACTCGCTTAAACCGCAGCGGGAAAGTATCTTGAAGACATAATAGCTTACGCAGGAAATGCCATGTCGTCGCGCCCGCCGGTTGCCCCCTATCTCACGGTCTCGCCGGCTGCGGGTGCAATCGCATTTTATGCTGCCGCGTTCGATGCCAAGCAGAAGGCGTTGATGCCCGCACTCGACGGGTTGCGCATCATGCATTGCGAACTCGAGATCAATGGCGGGTCGGTTTGTCTGTCGGATGCGTTTCTGGAATTCGGCAAGGCGCGATCGCCGCTACCGGGTGAGCCGGTCACGATGTCCGTCAGTCTGGAGTTTGCGATGGCCGAGGAAGTCGATCAGACTTTCGCGCGCGCCACCAAGCTGGGTGCGATCGGCGAGGTGACGCCGACGCATTCTTTCTGGGGAACCCGAACTGCCATTCTGCGCGACCCGTTCGGCCACCGCTGGATCATGAACGCGCCGCTATCCGAGAATGCCAAATAAAAAGCGCGGCAATTGCCGCGCTTTTCACATGAAACGATTGGCGAAGAATTACTCGCCCGATGCGGCCTGACGGCCTTCCTGCTTTTCGGAAATACGGGCCGATTTGCCGCGCAGACCGCGCAGATAATAGAGCTTCGCACGGCGAACCTTGCCGCGGCGAACCAGCTTGATCGAATCGATCATCGGCGAGTGGATCGGGAACACGCGCTCCACGCCTTCGCCGTAGGAAATCTTGCGAACAGTGAAGCTCTCGTTGATGCCGCCGCCATGACGGCCGATGCAAACGCCTTCATAGGCCTGCACGCGAGTGCGGTCGCCTTCCTTGACTTTCACGTTGACGGTCAGGGTGTCGCCCGGCTCGAAATCCGGAATCTTCCGGCCCTTGGAGAGCTTGTCGAGCTGCTCCTTGTTGATCTGTTCAATGATGTCCATCGCAAAACTCCATCGGCGACGCGCCCCAGCCTTTTCCAAACGCGGGGCTGCGCGAAATTCGTATCCAGCACATGCACGGATTGGGCGCGGATATACGCCATCACTGCCGGGTTGTCACCCTTAAGTCGGCCCTTTTTGGCCCTTCGGACGGGCGTTTTGGCCGCTTTTGAGGGCCCAAAGGTCCGGTCTGCGGGCTTTGGTCAGGGCTTCGGCCTCGGCCTGCCGCCAGGCGGCGATCCGGGCGTGGTCGCCTGAAATCAGCACTTCCGGGATGGCCCGGCCCTCGAAGTCCTGCGGGCGGGTGTATTGCGGGTATTCCAACAACCCCGCCGAAAAGCTCTCGTCGTCGCCGGACGCGAGTTTGCCCATCACGCCGGGCAGAAGCCGCACGCAGGCGTCGATCAGGGCCATCGCAGCGATCTCGCCGCCCGATAGCACGTAATCGCCGACGGAAACTTCCTCCAACTGCCGCGCATCTATGACGCGCTGATCGACGCCCTCGAACCGCCCGCAGACGATAAGCGGCCCCCGCCCGTTCGCGATTTCCTCGACGCGCGATTGCGTCAGCGGCTTGCCACGCGGCGACATCAAGAGGCGCGGGCGATCCGAGGCGATGTTTGCGTCGTCAATCGCTTTCGCGAGAATGTCGGCGCGCAGCACCATACCCGGCCCACCGCCGGCCGGCGTGTCATCGACGCTGCGATGCTTGTCGGTTGCCGAGTCGCGAATATCGCGGGCATCGAGCGCCCATAGATTCGAGGACAACGCCTTGCCCGCGAGGCTGATACCCAGCGGACCGGGAAACATGTCCGGAAACAGCGTGAGCACGGTCGCCCGCCACATCGTCAGATGGCCGCGTCTTGGGGAGAATCGCCGTCGATCTCTGTCGGTCTGACGATGACGATGTGACCTGCCGCGATATCGACTTTCGGAACGACAGCGTTCGTGAACGGCAGCAACAGTGTTGGTCCGTGCAGCGGCGCGATCTCGATAATATCGCCCGCGCCGAAATTGTGAATCGCAATCACGCTGCCTATCGGCTCACTCGTCTCGCCGATGGCGTGAAGCCCGATCAGATCGGCGTGGTAATATTCGTCAGTCTCGGTGTCGGGCAGCTTGTCGCGGGCGATGTACAATTCGATGCCGTTCATGCTCTCGGCGTCGTTTCGCGTTGCGATCCCTTTTATCGAAGCGACGAGATGATCGTTCGCGATCCGCGCGCGCGCGACCTCAAACTGCCGCGCGCCGTCTTTTGTCGATAGCGGGCCGTAATTGAGCACCGCCATCGGGTCTTCGGTGAACGGCCAAAGTTTGACCTCGCCGCGCACGCCATGCGCGGCGCCGATTTTCGCAACGCAGATGCGCGCGTCTTTCGTCAAGCGTTAGGCCGGAGCCGCTTCGGCCTTCGGCGCTGCATCGGCCTTCGGTGCCGAAGCCGCGGCTTCAGCCTGCGCCTTGCGTTCCTTGCGCGGAATGGCCTTTTCAGGATTGTTGCGGGCCTGACGCTTCTTCACGCCGGCGGCATCGAGGAAACGCATCACGCGATCCGACGGCTGCGCGCCTTTCGCCATCCATGCCTTCACCTTGTCCATGTCGAGCTTGAGGCGCTCGGCATTGTCCTTCGGCAGCAGCGGATTGAAATAGCCGAGACGCTCGATGAAGCGGCCATCGCGCGGGAAGCGCGAGTCGGCGGCGACGACGTGATAGATCGGACGCTTCTTGGTGCCTGCGCGTGCGAGGCGGATAACAACTGGCATTCTGGTTCTCCGTTGGTGTGTTCGAGTTCGTAAAATCCGTTTGCGCTATTTCTTCTTGCCCAGCCCCGGAAATCCTCCGAGGCCCGGCAATGTCGGTTTTCCGAGCCCCGAGAGGCCGGGAAAATCTTTCGGCAGCGACGCGCCGGGAGGCAGACCCTGCGCTCCGCCCGGCATCTTCGCCGCCAAATCCTTCAATGCTTCGGGCGACGGCACGCCGCCGCCGAATCCCATCGATGCAGCAAGACCCGCCATCGGGCCGCGCTTGCCCGAACCCATCGCCTTCATCATGTCGGCCATGTTCCGGTGCATCTTGAGCAGCTTGTTGATCTCTTCGACCTTCAGGCCAGAGCCCGCAGCGATGCGCTTCTTGCGGCTGGCCTTGAGGATGTCGGGATTCTTGCGCTCCTCGCGCGTCATGGAATCGATGACCGCCATCTGTCGCTTGAGAATCTTGTCGTCGAGACCGGCGGCAGCGACTTGATTCTTCATCTTTGCGATGCCGGGCATCATGCCCATCAGCCCGCTGATGCCGCCCATGTTCGCCATCTGCGAAAGCTGTTCGCGCATATCGGCAAGATCGAACTTGCCCTTGCGCATCTTCTCGGCAACGCGCGCGGCCTTTTCGGCGTCAATATGTGCAGCGGCTTTTTCAACCAGGGACACCACGTCGCCCATGCCGAGGATGCGGCCTGCGATACGTGAGGGATGAAAATCTTCCAGCGCGTCAGTCTTTTCGCCGGTGCCGATCAGCTTGATAGGCTTTCCGGTGACAGCGCGCATCGACAACGCCGCGCCGCCGCGTCCGTCGCCGTCCACGCGAGTCAAGACGATACCGGTAAGGCCGACGCGCTCGTCGAAAGAGCGCGCGAGATTGACGGCGTCCTGACCGGTTAGCGAGTCGGCGACCAGCAGCACTTCATGCGGCTTCGCGGCGGCTTTCACATTCGCCGCCTCGCTCATCATGTCTTCGTCGAGCGTCGTGCGGCCTGCGGTGTCGAGCAGCACGACGTCATAGCCGCCGAGCTTGCCGGCTTGCAGCGCGCGTTGCGCAATTTGTTCCGGCTTTTGTCCTTCGACGACCGGCAATGTCTCGATAGAGAGATCGCGGCCCAGGATAGCAAGCTGTTCCTGCGCGGCGGGGCGATAGACGTCGAGCGACGCCATCAAAACTTTCTTCTTGTCGCGTGTCGTGAGGCGGCGTGCGAGCTTTGCGGTCGTCGTGGTTTTGCCTGAACCCTGCAAGCCGACCATCATGATCGCAACAGGCGCGGGCGCATTGAGATCGATGGTCTGCCCCTCGGAGCCGAGCGTCTCGATGAGCTGATCGTGAACGATCTTCACGACCATCTGGCCCGGCGTCACCGATTTGACGACAGTTACGCCGATTGCCTGCTCACGGACTTTCTCGATGAACGAGCGCACGACGTCGAGCGCAACGTCGGCTTCGAGCAACGCACGACGGATTTCGCGCATGGCGGCATCGATATCGGCTTCGGACAGAGCGCCGCGCCCCGTCAGACGATCGAGGATGCCTCCAAGTTTTTCCGACAGATTGTCGAACATCGCTTAACCCAGTGACGGCCTTTCGGTGAAAGGCCTATGCAAAACACGTTTGCGCCCGAGGGCGCATCGCGCTGTCGGGCGTTGGCCTCCGGCATCCAGCACCGGTCGGCGGGTCGAAAAGAACGTCTTTTCGAGAGTTGCGCGCTTTAAACCCTCCGGACGCCCGAAAGTCAAGAAAAGGCGCTGATTTTCGGTGTCCCGCGGGTCACGCCCATGTGTCCGCAGGCCCTTGCAGAAATTGAGCTTTTCGGTCCAATCGGCGCATGAAAATCACCCGCCGCGGCTTCCTTGGTATGTTGGCTGGCGTCGCTGCGACAATCGGTGCGCCGACGGCCTGGATAACCCGAATGAAAACATATGATGGCCCGCCGTCCGATCATTTCGACGGAACCTATTTTTTCGACAAGGACGGCTCACCGCCGAAGCGGCTGACGGATGTTCTGCAATGGCAATTCAGCCGCAAGCCGGATAAATGGCCGGAGCGCGTGCCAAGCCCTTATTCCGACACGCCGCCTGCGCAGGTCGATGGCAATAAGGTTCGGTTTTCTTTCGTCGGTCATGCGAGCTGGTTCATTCAGACTGCGGGTCTGAACATCCTTGTCGATCCCGTCTGGTCCGAACGCGCATCGCCGTTCGCCTTTGCCGGCCCGAAGCGCGTTAACGATCCAGGTATCGTTTTCGAGAATCTCCCGCCGATCGATGTCGTGCTCGTGTCGCACGGTCACTACGATCACCTCGATCTGCGAACGCTGTCACGACTGGCGGCGAAGTTCTCGCCCCGCGTCATCACGCCGCTCGGCAACGATGTCACGATGAAAAGTAGCGATCAGAATATTCGCGCCGAAGGACGCGACTGGAACGATCGCCTCGAGATCGGCAACGGTGTTGCTGTCACACTCGTACAGACGCGGCACTGGTCTGCGCGCGGACTGTTCGATCGCAACAAGGCATTGTGGACGAGCTTTGTGCTGGAAACTCCGGCGGGCAAAATCTATCTCGTCTGCGATTCGGGCTATGGCGACGGCGTTCACTTTCGCCGCGTGCGCGACGCGCACGGGCCGATCCGGCTCGCGACGCTTCCGATTGGCGCCTATGAGCCGCGCTGGTTTATGCGCGACATGCACATGAATCCGGAGGATGCGGTGAAGGCGCTGGCCGATTGCGGTGCGCAGGTCGCGCTCGCGCATCATCACGGCACGTTCCAGCTGACCGATGAAGCGATTGACGCGCCCGTCAACGCGCTCGCGGTTGCGCTCGATGCTGCGAAAGTTTCGCGCGAGAAATTTGTCGCCCTGAAACCGGGGCAGGTTTTTGAGATTTAGCCTAAGGCGATTTCGGCTTGATCTCGTAAGACACGCTGACGGTAATGCGCAGTGTTTCCTCGCCGGGCGCGACCGGCGCAGGCGCTGCAAGGCCGGCGGACATTTTCCTGTAAGCGATCGGCGCCGACGTGCTTTCTTCCGAAATGCTGAGCGGCGCGCCAAGCGTAACGCCCGCCGCCTGTGCATAGAGTTCGGCCTTGCGCCGCGCATCTGCAATCGCCTTCGGACGCGTATCGTCGAGCAGTTTCGACGGCTGCGCGACCATGAACGAAATGCCGCCGATATCGTTCGCGCCGTTCGCCACCAGCGAATCGATCACATTTCCGACTTTCGCAACATCGCGAACCGTGACGGTCACGCGGTTGCTGGCGCGGAATCCGATGATTGGCGACGTGCCTGTCTTGTTGAGCGCGTATTGCGGCTGAAGCGAAAGTTGCGAAGTCTGAAAATCCTTTTCAGGAATGCCTGCGCTCTTCAGTGCCAGCAGCACGACGCCCATTGCCTTGTTGTTGGCTTCGGAGGCCTCGCGTGCCGTCTTCGCGTCGTTTGTGACCCCGCCGTCGACCTGCGCGAGATCGGGAGCCGCCGAGATCGTTGCTTCACCGGTGACTGAAATCGCCGGTGGCGGTGTCTGGGCAAGGGCTGACGAAGTCAGCAGAACGCCGATGACGACAAACGCAGCTTGCTTCATGACGACCTTCATTTCAGCGGCACGAACACGTTGATGACGAGCTTGTCTTCGGCGGTCTTCAGCGGGTCGGTGATGTATTCCTCGATGAAGGTGTCTTTGGCCTCCAGCTTCTTGTCGTCGAGATGATTGGTGATCGCCTCATAGGTGTTGTCCATGTTGTCGTAAGAACCGCGATGGACGAATTTGAGGGTCTTTCCCTCCGGTGACTGGCCGATGGTGATTCCGCGGCTGAGATTTTTGGGGTCCTGATCGACCGGAATTTCAGCCTGGTAGGAAAAGCCGGTGTCGTCGGTCGAGGTGTAGACGACCAAGACATTTCCGGCGGGCTTGATGTTCTGCTTGTCGAGAAAGTTCGACAGCGTTTTCAGCGACCCGGTCAGCGTCTCGAATGCATTGTCCCAGTTGGCCGTGCCTTTGAGCATCACGACCTTGCGCGCGGTCAACGTTTGAGCTTCGCCGAACGGGTCGGTGTTCTGGGCTTTGGGTGCTGTCGCGGGCGGCGGTGTCGGCTTTTGCTCGGGAGCAGGGGTCGCCTTCTGTTCGGGAGCAGGGGATGTCGGGGGCTGCGTAGAGTTTGACGCAGGCGACGGCGTCGATGGGGCTGCCGTCGAGGCGGCAGGTGTTTCGGGAGCCGGGGTCGGCGGCGTTGCGGTTGCCGGCGGTGTTGGCGAACTTGTCGCAGGCGGCGTCACCGGAGGAGTCTGAGCGAGTCCCGGAGGCAGGGTTGCCATGAGCGTAGCCGGAATTATCAGCAAACCTGCCACACGGGGAAAACCGCCACGTTTCATTCAGAAATCTCCATCGGCCAGCACTCTGGCCCAACCTTCAACGGAATTCATAAAGGCTAACACGAAGCCTCGCCGCCGTTCCATCACTGGCTCAGAACCGCGTCCGAAACAGGGCCGCGCTGCGCTCGCCCGCTCTGGCCAATCTGGCCCGCATTCGCCATATAGACGGCACAGGACATCATCATGGGCGCGCTCGCAAATCATACGTTCGTCAAGATGAACGGCATCGGCAACGAGATCGTCGTCGTCGATCTGCGCGATTCGGCTGCGACTGTCACGGCTGGCGAGGCCCGCGCCGTCGCCGTGCCGGCAGGCGTGCCCTACGATCAGTTGATGGTGCTGCACAGGCCCCGCACGAACGGCACCAGCGCCTTTATCCGCATCTACAACAATGACGGCTCGGAAGCGGCGGCCTGCGGTAACGGCATGCGATGCGTGGCGCGGCAAATGTTCGCAGAGACAGGCAAAAACGCACTGACGTTCGAGACGCGCGCCGGCACGCTGAACTGCTGGCAGGGACCGTCGTCCGATCTTTATACGGTCGATATGGGCACCCCGAAGTTCGGCTGGCAAGACATCCCGCTCGCGGAAGAATTCCGCGATACGCGCGGGATCGAACTTCAGGTCGGCCCAATCGACGCGCCGATCCTGCACACGCCTTCGGTCGTCAGCATGGGCAATCCGCACGCGATCTTCTGGGTCGATGACGTGAACGCCTACGATCTCGAACGGTTCGGTCCGCTGCTCGAAAACCATCCGGTATTCCCTGAGCGCGCCAACATCACGCTCGCGCACATCGTCGACCGCGACCATATCGTCATGCGGACGTGGGAGCGGGGGGCCGGCTTGACCAAGGCCTGCGGCTCGGCCGCGTGTGCGGCGGCGGTGGCGGCGACGCGCCTGAAGCGGACCAATCGCGTCATCAACATGACTCTGCCGGGCGGCGATCTCGTCATCGAATGGCGCGAGAGCGACGATCATGTGCTGATGACGGGCCCAGCGGCGTTCGAATTTGAAGGCCGGTTCGATCCGGCATTATTCGCGAACGTGGCATGATGGGCGTCGATGTCGTTACCTTCGGCTGCCGTCTGAACACATTCGAATCAGAAGTGATCCGGCGCGAGGCGGAAGGCGCGGGTCTGAACGACGCCATCGTCATCAACACCTGCGCCGTCACCAACGAAGCGGTCGCGCAGGCGCGGCAAACGATCCGCAGGCTTCGCCGCGAGAAGCCGGATACGCGTATCGTTGTCACCGGCTGCGCGGCTCAGACCGAGCCTGAAATGTTTGCGGCGATGCCTGAAGTCGATCGTGTCCTCGGCAATGACGACAAGATGCGCGCTGAAGCGTGGCGCGACACCGGCACGGCCTTTGCAGTTTCGAGCGATGAAAAAATCGCCGTGACTGACATCATGGCGGTGACGGAGATGGCACCGCATCTCGTCAACGGTTTTCAGAACGGATTGCCGCGCGTCTTCGTGCAAGTTCAGAACGGCTGCGACCATCGCTGTACGTTCTGCATCATTCCCTATGGTCGCGGAAATTCCCGTTCGGTCGCGATGGGTGCGGTGGTCGATCAGGTGCGCGCGCTGGTCGAGGCGGGTTACGCCGAGATCGTGCTGACGGGCGTCGATCTGACGAGCTATGGAGGGGATTTGCCCGGTTCGCCGAAACTCGGCTTTCTGACGAAGCAAATTCTCAAGCATGTTCCAGAATTGAAGCGCCTTCGTATTTCATCGATCGATTCAATCGAGGCCGACTGCGATTTGCTGGACGTCATTGCCGATGACGAGCGCCTGATGCCGCATCTTCATCTGTCGCTTCAGGCGGGTGACGATTTAATTCTGAAGCGGATGAAGAGGCGTCACTCGCGCAAGGATGCAATCGAGTTTTGCGCGCAGGTGAAACGGCTGCGGCCCGACGTCGCGCTCGGAGCCGATATCATCGCGGGCTTTCCGACCGAGACCGAAGGCATGTTCGCGCGTTCGCAGGATTTGGTTGATGAATGTGATTTGACCTTCCTGCATGTGTTTCCTTACTCGCCGCGCCCCGGTACGCCTGCGGCGAAGATGCCGCAGGTCGATGGCCGCGTAACTAAGGAACGTGCGAAGCGTTTGCGGGCGACGGGAGAGGCGGCTTTGCGCCGCAGGCTCGATACAGAGGTCGGCACGGTTCGTCAGGTTCTGATCGAAAGCGCGACGCAGGGCCGCACCGAGCATTTCGTGCCGGTTGCAATTTCGGGAGCCGTGCCGGGCGAAGTGCGCGCACTCAAAATGACAAGCCACGACGGCGCGCGGCTACTCTGCTGATTCGGCGAATTGGGGAACGTGCTGTTCGCCGTTCCATCCGCATGCACGCAAACGTTTCTGCAAATGAAGCGGCACCGGCGCTTCCACCCGCACCGGCGGCTTGTTCTTCGAGAGCGGAATGACGATCTCGCGTGCATGCAGATGCAGCGAAGGTTCGCCGAAACGCGGCCCGTTGCCATAAATGTTATCGCCGACGATCGGCCAGCCGCTCGCCGCGCAATGCACGCGCAGCTGATGGGTGCGTCCGGTGATCGGCTCCATCGCGAGCCACGTCAGCCCCTCTCCGCGTCCGAGCACCTTCCATTTTGTCAGCGACGGAAATCCGTTGGGATCGGGCTTCTGCCACCAGCCTCGGCCCGCATCGAGGCGACCTAGAGGAACATCGATCTCGCCTTCGTCTTGCGCCGGGCTGCCTTCGACGACAGCCCAGTAGGTTTTGGAAATCTTGCCGTGCTTGAACAGCAGCCCAAGCGATGCGGTTGCCTTGCGGTGGCGTCCCAGCACGAGACAGCCCGACGTGTCGCGGTCGAGCCGGTGCGCGAGAACCGGCGGACGAGGAAGGCCGTAACGCAGCGCGTCGAACGATGCTTCGAGATTTGGCCCGCCTTTGGGCCCGCGATGCACGGCGATACCGGCGGGCTTGTCGATCACCAGCATCAGCCCGTCGCGATGAAGCACGCGGGCCTGAATTTCTTCCGGTGTCGGTTGCGGCGTGTCCATCGCGGCAGGGTGACTTTCGTTTGAGACGTGAACCGGGTAACACACCTCCAATATGGGTGACAGCACACAAGATCAAAAGCAGGGCTGGTGGCAGCGTCTTTCGGGCGGCCTGAAGCGCACATCGGGTTCGATCGGCAGCGCGGTTGCGGATCTCGTGACGAAGCGCAAGCTCGACCGCGCCATGCTCGAAGACATTGAAGACGTTCTGCTGCGCGCGGATTTGGGAACCGATGTCGCCATGCGCGTCGCTGCTGCTGTCGGCGAGGGGCGCTACGACAAGTCGGTCTCTGCGGAAGATGTTGCTTCGATTGTTGCTACGGAGGTCGAGAAGGTTCTGGCGCCCGTCGCGAAACCGCTGGAGATCGATTCGGGCAAGAAGCCTTTCGTCATTCTTGTTGTCGGCGTCAACGGCGCGGGAAAAACCACCACTATCGGTAAGCTCGCATCGAAATTCGCCGCAGAGGGAAAGAAAGTCATGCTGGCGGCTGGCGACACCTTTCGCGCTGCCGCCATCGAACAGCTCAAAGTGTGGGGCGAGCGCACAGGTGTACCCGTCATCGCGAAGGAGCAGGGGTCTGACTCAGCGAGTCTTGCATTCGTCGCTGTCGAGGCCGCGAAGGCCGACAGCAGCGATGTTCTGCTGATCGATACCGCAGGTCGGTTGCAGAACAAGGCAGAGCTGATGACAGAGCTCGAAAAAGTGTCGCGTGTCATCAAGAAGGTCGATTCAACAGCACCACATGCCGTCCTTCTCGTGCTCGACGCGACTGTTGGACAAAACGCGTTGTCGCAGGTCGAGGCGTTCCAGAAGACGGCGGGCGTGACTGGACTAATCATGACCAAGCTCGACGGTACCGCGCGCGGCGGCATTCTCGTGGCGCTTGCGGAAAAGTTCAAACTGCCAGTGCACTTCATCGGAGTCGGCGAAGGCATCGACGATCTTGCCCCGTTCACCGCGCGCGATTTTGCGCTCGCACTTGCAGGACAGGATTCATGACCAAAGCCGCACCGCATCCTCTGTTCAAGCTCGCAACCGAATTGGGTCCGCTCGTTATTTTCTTCGCGGCGAACGCGAAGTTCGGGCTATTCGTTGCGACAGGCGCCTTCATGGTCGCGATCGTCGCGGCGATCGCGGCGTCCTATGTCGTCACGCGGCACGTTCCATTGATGGCGCTGGTGACGGCGGGGATCGTGCTGGTGTTCGGCGGACTGACGCTCTTCTTCCACGATGAGACATTCATCAAGATCAAGCCGACGATCATCTATTCGCTGTTCGCAGCGGCGCTTGGCATTGGGTTGCTGTTCGGCCGCTCGTTCATCGCCATCATGTTCGATCAGGTCTTCAATCTGACGCCGAGAGGCTGGCGAATTCTGACAATGCGATGGGCCGTTTTTTTCGCGTTCATGGCGGTGCTGAATGAGGTTGTCTGGCGAACCCAGAGCACGGACTTCTGGGTATCGTTCAAGGCGTTTGCGGTGATTCCGATCACGGCGATTTTCGCGATGATGCAGACACCGCTCGTCAAACGCTATCACCGCGATCCCGCCACCTCCGATGTGCCGGATACCGAGCGCGGCGACACGCGCGGTTGAAACAGAAACGCACCGGCATCGCTGCCGGTGCGGCTTAGTTATTTCAGCAGCAAGTTACTTCTGCTTCGCGATGATCTTGTCCTTGATCTCCGCGTATTCTCTCTCGGTGACGATCTTCTTGGTCACGAGATCATCCTTGCCCTTGTAGGGGCGGCCCTTGATGATCGCAGCCGAGTGAGCCTTGCCGATGCCCTTGAGGCTTTCGAGTTCGGCGGCGCTCGCCGAGTTGAGATCGATCAGATCGGTCTTCGCAGCCGGTTTCGTGTCAACCTTGGTGTCCGCTTTGGCAGCAGGCGCGGCCTTGTCGGACTTCGCAGCCGGAGCCATTTTCGAGTCTGCGGCTGGCGGCGGCGTTGTCTTCGTGCCGGTCGCGGGCTGAGT
>JAFKKP010000204.1 GCA_017305515.1 Hyphomicrobiales bacterium | reverse complement strand
CAGCAATTCGGCGTATGCGAATTTCGTGATCGTGCCGGTCAGCGGTGAATCGTGGATCAGCGCGAGCTGACTGCCGCGCGTGGCGATGTGACGATCCAGCGCGTTGTAGCAGGTGTTGAGCACGCCATCGGGAAACCAGCGGCCATAAAGTCCCATCGACTTGTCGAAGATTTTTTTCGGTTGTTCGATCCAGTCGATGTCGCGCGCCGCCTCGCTCCAGAATCCTTCCGGGTCACGCAGCGAGCGCGCGTGAATTTCGGCATAGCGTGTCTTGGTATTCGCGGTCATCTCATGTCTCCCCGGACGGAGTATTCACTATAGAGGCCGGCCTTCTTGATCCAGAGCAAGGGCTTTGTCACTGCCGTCGCGGCCCGTCGAACGCCGAAAAACGCACAATCGCGACGAAATCCGCAGGGCTTACTTTGCCGCAGGCGGCTTCAGCGGCATTTTGGCACCCTGCAATTCGATCTCGTGAAACAGGGTCTTGCGGTTGGCGCGGGCAATCTCGAAATCCGGCTTGAAGCGCAATGCCGCGTCGAGATCGGCCAGCGCCTTGCGCCGGTCGCCCTTGGCGCGCCACGCCATCGCGCGGCCGTTCAGCGCATCGACGAAGGACGGATCGACCGTCAGCGCCGCGTCGAAATCCGCAATCGCACGGTCGTTGTCGCCCTTCGCAGCGAAATCGCTGCCGCGCGCGGTCAGCGCCCTGGCGTCGAGTGCCTTGGGCACGGCGTCTTCATTCTTGCAGACGCTCATGGTCGTGGTGTTGGCGCCGACCGGACGGCCGAGGATCGCCGATAACGCCTCGCATTTGCCGTCGGTGCAGATGTGCCACTCGCCCGCGAGACCCGAATTTCCCAGCACCACTTCGCGGCGAATCGGCAGTTGCGGCGTCCAGCGAAACCATCCGTCGACAAGCCGCGCGTCGGGCGGCGGCTCCATGCCCGCGCCCGATCCCTTCACGCGAGCCTGCACGATCTGCAATCCCTGCGGCGTCACGCGCCAGTCTTCCTGCCATTCGATCTTCTCGACCGAATGAACCCACGACAGCATGAAGGCCGACGCCGTCAGCGATTTGACGACGCCGGCGGATGAAAGACAGAAGCTCAAGGACTACGCCGAGGCGGGTGTCAGCGTGGCGCGCTTGCGCCACTGCCAGACGACGACCGCAATCGCAATCGCAAGTCCGAGCGGATCGCTGTAATCGAACTCGCCGAGCAGAAACAGCGCCGCGACGAACGACACGATGCGCTCGACGAGGCTCATCCGCGTGAACAGGAAGCCGATGGCAACCATGCCGAACAGGGCAATCGCAATAAGTGCCTTGATCGTCGCATAGACCACCGCGCCGTAGAAGCCGAGTTCGGCCTGACGCGGATCGCCGTTCTGCAACATCAGCGCCGGCGAATACACCGCGATGAACGGAATGACATAACCGGCGAGCGCAATACGCATCGCCTCCCAGCCGATCTTGTCGGGATTTTCCTTCGCAATCGGCGCGGCCGCGAGTGCTGCGAGCGCAACCGGCGGCGAAAGGTCAGCCATGATGCCGTAGTAGAACGCGAACATGTGGCTGACGATCAGCGGCACGCCGAGCTTGAACAGCGCGGGCGCGGCGAGTGCCGCGACAATAATGTATGTCGGAATGGTCGGAATGCCGGTGCCGAGCAGGATCGACAGCAGCATGGTCATGATGAGCGCGAGGAACAGCGATTTCTCCCCGAGCCCGATCACCCAGCTTCCGAAGATAGTGCCGACGCCGGTCTGCGTCATCATGCCGATGATGGTGCCGACGATGGCGCAGGCCATGCCGACGGTGAGCGCGGACTTCGCGCTGTCGGCGAGCGAGTCGCGGCACGCGACAAGCGTCGCGCGGCCGCCCTTCGTGATCGCGGCGATCAGCACGAGGCCGAGGACGACGGCGGCGACGTAACGGATGTCCGGCGTGCCACCGCCGAGATGGAGCAGCGAGCCCGCAACAAGCGCAAGCCCGATCCAGAAAATGTAACGCAATACGGTGTTGGAAAATCCCATGACGATGCTCGCGCCGAGGATCAGCGCGACCGTCAGGCCGAGACCCATGCTGCCGGCGTAGAGCGGCGTGAAGCCCTCGAACAGCATGTAGACGAGGGCTGCAAGCGGCAGCACGAGAAACCAGCCGTCGGTGAGCGCCTTCCACGCACTCGGAATCTCGCCCTTCTTCATGCCATGCAAGCCGTGCTTGCCGGCTTCGAGATGCACCATCCAGAAGGCGGAGGCGAAATACAGGATCGCCGGAATGACGGCGGCCTTGACGATTTCGGAATATTGCACGCCGAGCGTCTCGGCCATGATGAAAGCGACCGCGCCCATCACCGGCGGCATGATCTGTCCGCCCATCGACGCCGTGGCTTCGACGCCCGCCGCAAATGCGCGGCGATAGCCGAACTTGATCATCAGCGGAATCGTGAACTGTCCGACCGTGACGACGTTGGCGACGCCCGAACCCGAAATCGTGCCCATCATGCCGGAGGCGACGACGGCGACTTTCGCCGGTCCGCCGCGTGTGCCGCCGAACAGGCCGAGCGACACGTCGGTGAACAATTTAATCATGCCCGCGTGTTCGAGGAACGAGCCGAACAGAATGAAAAGGAAAATGTAGGTCGCCGACACGTAGATCGGCACGCCGTAGAAGCCTTCGGTACCGTAGGACAGATGCGTGATGATCTGATCGAACCCATAGCCGCGATGATTGAGCGGCGCAGGCAAATATTGTCCGAAGAACCAGTAAGCGAGACAAGCGCCGCACATCCACGGCAGCGCCGAACCCATCAGGCGGCGCACGCCGTCGAAAATCAGAACCGCCAGCACCGTGCCGACGACGAGGTCGAGTTTCGTCGGATCGCCGTCGCGCTGAATGAGGTCTGCGTAAAAGATATATTGATAGAGGCCGCAGAAAAATCCGGCAGCACCGACGATCCAGCCGATTGCGCGCTGCATGTCGGTCTTCGCGGTGAAGTTGGCTACGAGGCCATAGGTGAGAAGAATCAGGAAGCCGACATGGATGCCGCGCACCGCCTGGCTCGGCAGGAAATTATACGCCGCGATGAAAATCTGGAATGCCGCAAACGCGATGCCGATGACGTAGGCGAGATGCCCCCAGTTACCGGGGCCGAAACCCTCCGGAAAGCCGTGCTCGAAATTGTCGAGATCGACTTTGATTTTTTCGCCGTCAGCCTTTTCCAGCATCGTTCCGTCCCTGCTCGCGAATTTTCCGGAGTTTATAAACTGTCATGGCCGGGTTTGTCCCGGCCATGATCCCGTTTCTGTCATTGTAAGGCGTCTTACTTGATGATGCCTTTTTCCTTGTAATATCGGATCGCGCCCGGATGCAGCGGCGCCGGGCTTCCGGTCGCAGCCGTCTCGAGCTTGATCTCCTTGCCGGCGACATGCGCGTTCACAAGCTCAGGCAGAGATTCGAAGATCAGCTTCGTCATCTGATAGGCGACATCGTCGCTCACATCCGAATTGGTGACGAGATAGTTCACGACAGCTGCGGTCTGCACGTCGGTTTTCTGGCCGGTATAGGTGTTGGCCGGAATGACAACCGAGATGAACGGAGGCCCGATCTTGTCGACGGTCTCCTTCGGCACGGCGACGACGTTGATGTCGGTCGAGCTTGAGAGATCCTTCAGCGAAGCGACGCCGAGACCGGCCGACTGGAGCGTCGCGTTGAGCTGACGGTTCTTCATCAGATCGACGGATTCGGCGAACGGCAGATATTCCACCTTGCCGAGATCCTTGTAGGTCATGCCGGCGGCTTTCAGGATCGCGCGCGAGTTCAATTCGGTGCCTGATTTCGGCGCGCCGACCGAGAGCGTCTTGCCCTTGAGGTCCGCGAGCGTCTTGATGCCGCTGTCGGCGGTTGCGACGATCTGGATGTAGTTCGGATAGATCGCGCCGATGGTGCGAAGTTTTGTCAGCTTGGTCTTGAAGCCGGCTTCCTCGTCGCCATCGACCGCAGCTTTGAGCGAGTCGCCGAGCGTGAATGCGAGTTCGCCGCGGCCCTGTTCGATCAGGTTGAGATTCTCGACGGACGCCTTGGTGGCCTGCACTTGAGTTTTAACATTCGGAATCTTGTCGCCGTAGATTTTTCCGATCGCGACACCGAGCGGGTAATACACGCCCGACGTTCCGCCGGTGAGAATGTTGATGAATTGTTGGGCATGTGCGGCGGGAGACGCCAGCACCATTGCAGCCGACGTTGCGGCGGCGATCAGCATTTTTTTCATGTTGAATTTCCTCATTTGAATTCGGCGGGAAAGTGGACGGATGAATCGTCGCGGTCAACCCGCAGCGGCGAATAGGTGAGGCGTTTGAGCGCGGACCTAGACATTGGTATGAGGCCGTCGAACGCTTCGCGCCGATGTGCGGCATGAGAGGTAGTTGCGTTGCAACATGACGAACTGCCGTAACATCCTTTAACTTGGCAAAGCTGCCTAATTCGCGCACAGATCGATTCACAAAAAAGTTCCGCCGGGAAAACGTCAGGAGAAATTTCATGTCCACGCGATCCGCGAAATCGTCATCCATCGTGCGCCCCACGCGCCGTTCCGTTCTGATCGGCGGCGCCGCCGCGCTCGGTTCGATGCCGTTCATCTCGCGCGGATCGTTCGCCGACACTTGGCCGTCGCGTCCGGTGAAATTCGTCGTGCCGTTCGCACCGGGCGGCACCACCGACATTCTCGGACGCCTTGTCGCGGCGAAACTTTCCGAAGAATATGGTCAGCAGTTCATCGTCGAGAACAAGCCGGGCGCGGGCGGCAATATCGCCGCCGACTTCGTCGCGAAATCCGATCCGGACGGTTACACGTTCATCGTCGGCACGCCGGGCACGCATGCGATCAACAAATACGTGCAGAAGAACATGCCTTACGATCCGTTGGTCGATATTCAACCCGTGACGATCATCGCGCGCGTTCCGAACCTGATGTCGGTCAATCCCGATGTGCCCGCAAAGACCGTGCAGGAATTCATTGCGCTGGCGAAATCGAAGCCGGGCCAGATTTTCTACGGCACGCCGGGCCTCGGCTCGACCGCGCATCTTGCAACCGAGCTTTTGAAGTCGATGACCGGCATCGACATCGTGCACGTCCCATACAAAGGCAGCGCGCCGGCGGTCACCGATCTCGTCGCGGGACGCATTCAGGTGATGATCGACAATCTTCCCGCCGTGCTTTCCTTCGCCGAAGCCAAGAGCGTGCGCGCCATCGCGATCAGCACCAACACGCGCTGGCCGCTGCTGCCTGAAATTCCGACCATCGCCGAATCCGGCGTTCCCGGCTACGACGCTGCGGCGTGGTTCACGGTCGCGGCACCCGCCAAGGTATCGAAGGACATCGTGATGAAGCTCAACGCCAGCGTCATCAAGTTCATCAAGTCGCCGGACGGCATCGAGCGAATCCGCAAGCTCGGCGGCGAGCCGATTGGCGGCACGCCGGAAGAGATGCAGAAATTCGTCATCGCCGAGACCGAGAAGTGGGGCAAGGTCGCGCAATTCGCGAAGATTCAGCCCGAGTAACGCCACGTTTGCGCGGCATGGCTGGAGCGATTGATGTAAATGCGATTGTTGCAGCCATGCCCGCGATTGATACGCGAATGACGACTTCGACCCGGCGCTGGACGATTCTGGCCTCCGCCATCGGCGTCGTTCTGCTCGGCGCGGTCGCAGCCGCCGCGTTTTTGCTGTCCTATAAAATTCTGCCGCCGCCGGGAATTGCGCCGGTCATCGCGGACGAGGAAAATTCGACCTACGCCAGCACGCCCTGCATCATGGCCAATACGCTGGATCGCGAACTCATCAACAACCGCAATGAAGTCAGCGACCCGGACAAAACGCTGGAACTGAAGCCCTATGCCAACGAGAAGACGATTGCAAACGTGACCTCCGATCCGCGCTGGAAGCGCGACACCGCCTGCAATTACGCGTTCGGCTTCGATCAGATCGTCACACGCTGGATGCGGTTGACCGGCTATCGTTCGCGCTGGGCGGACGACGGACACTGGCGCTGGTAAAGCTGTGCGAATTGGTAGACGTTAGACCCGCCGGATTCTCCCGCGCCGAGAGACACGCTTGAGCACGCTGCAAGACCAATCGCGCCCGAAAGGCTCGCTGTTCTCCGCCGACGGCGTTGCTGCACCGCTGAAGCACGGCGTCTTCCGCCGCATCTGGCTGGCGAGCCTGCTCTCGAATCTCGGCCTGATGATAAACGGCGTCGGCGCCGCATGGGCGATGACGCAGATGACGTCGTCCGCCGACATGGTCGCACTGGTGCAGACGGCCCTGATGCTGCCGATCATGCTGCTGTCGCTCGCGGCAGGCGCGATTGCCGACATGTACGACCGCCGCATTGTCGGCCTCGCCGCGTTGTCGCTCGGCCTCGTAGGTGCTGTGACGCTCGCTGTGCTCGCGTTCCTTCATCTCATCACGCCGCACAGTCTGCTGTTTTTCTGTTTCATGGTCGGCAGCGGCATGGCGCTGTTCGGTCCCGCCTGGCAGGCCTCGGTCAGCGAACAGGTGCCGGCCGAGACATTGCCCGCCGCCGTCGCGCTCAACGGCATCAGCTACAATATCGCGCGCAGTTTCGGCCCCGCACTCGGCGGCATCATCGTCGCGGCGGCGGGCGCGGAAGCCGCCTTCATCTGCAACGTGTCGCTCTATATACCGCTGCTCGTCGTGCTGTATCTCTGGCAGCGCACGCTGGAGCCGTCGCGTTTGCCTCCCGAAAGATTGCGCCGCGCCGTCGTCTCCGGCGTCCGCTACATCGCCCACTCGCCGAGCATCCGCATCGTATTGTCGCGCACGCTCGTCACCGGCATCGCGGGCGGTTCGGTGCTCGCGCTGCTGCCGCTGGTCGCGCGCGATCTGCTCGGCGGCACGGCACAGACTTACGGCGTGATGCTGGGATGTTTCGGAATGGGCGGCGTGCTCGGCGCGCTGAACATCTCGACCGTGCGCGATCGCTGGAGCAGCGAAATTTCGATCCGCGGCTGCGCGCTGACGATGGGCGCCGCAATCATCGTGCTCGCGATCAGCCGCTCGCCGTGGCTGACGGGTGCCGCGCTGATCGTTGCCGGAACATCGTGGATGGTGTCGGTGACACTCTTTAACATCGGCGTGCAGCTTGCGACGCCGCGCTGGGTCGCGGGCCGCGCGCTCGCCGCCTATCAGGCAGCAATCGCCGGCGGCGTCGCGGTCGGAAGCTGGCTGTGGGGGCATGTCGCCAACGTCACCGGCGTCGAAGGCTCGCTGATTATCGCCGGCGTCACGATGCTGGCTTCGCCGCTGCTGGCGATCTGGCTGCGGATGCCGAGCACCGACGGCGTCAACATCGACGCGACCGATCCGCTCGCCGAGCCCGAAGTCAATCTCGCCATCACCTCGCGCAGCGGCCCGATTGTCGTCGAAGTCGAATATCGCGTGGCACAGGACCGCGCGCGCGAATTTCACGACGTGATGCAGAAGGTGCAGGCGACACGAAAACGCAACGGCGCTTACGGCTGGTCGATCTCGCGCGATCTTGCCGATCCTGAATTATGGACCGAGCGTTATCACTGTCCGACCTGGCTGGATTATCTGCGCCAGCGCAACCGCGCAACGCAATCCGAACGCGAACTGCATCAGCACGCCATCGGATTTCATCTCGGTCCCGAGCCGATCCGGATTCGTCGCATGCTGGAGCGGCCTGTCGGCTCCGTGCGCTGGAAGGACGACACGCCGGATCGCGGCGGCTCGGATGTGATCTCGCTGCCGGGTTCCGCCAACAGCGGCGTCTGACGGAATTACTTCGCGCGAGGCTTACGCAGAGCGCCGTGCTCGAACCAGCTGTTGGCGCGATCGAACATCCGCCAATGCGTTCGTTCGGCTTCGGCGAATTTTTCCGCCGACAGATAGGGACGCAGCGAGGCGATGGCGCGCTCCCATTCGGCGCGGACGGGCCGTGGCGTGTTGGACATGTCGAACAGCCGGTTGTTGTTGTTCATTGGCGTTGCCCTTTTTCTTGTTTTTGGCGTCCGCATTTGTGCGACGGATTTATTTCAGACCATCCGGCGGCCGCATGCGAGTGAAATCCACAGCCTGTGGATAACTCCCGATGCGGGTGCTGCGCCGTGTCGCAGAATTCGTGCGTCGCGTGAAGCGTCTCATAGCTGCTATGTTCGGACGCATTGAAATGGAACCGGTATATTCGCGCGAATTTATTTTCGCAGTGAGAAGACGACGATGACGGAATTTTCGGCACTGATGGCGAGCATGGCGCAACACAACGACTCGTTCAGCGTGACCGCGACCGAAGACTGGTTGCAGGGCCGCACGATTTATGGCGGGCTGGCCGGCGCATTTTGCTTAGAGGCCGTGTCGCGGCAGTTCGGCGAGTTGCCACCGCTGCGTTCCGCGCAATTCTCGTTCGTCGGTCCGGCATCCGGCACCGTGACGATCAAACCGTCGGTTTTGCGAAAAGGAAAATCCACCGTGTTCGCGGCCGCCGATCTGTCCGGCGATGCCGGTTTGGCGACGCGCGCAACGCTGTGTTACGGCGCGAAGCGTCTATCGGAACTTGCGCTCGACGACATCGCGCCGCTGAAAATCGACGACCCCGACAAATATCCGGTGTTCTTCCGCGAAATTCCGGGGCTGAATTTCGTCCAGCATTTCGACAGCCGTCTCGCCGCCGGAAATTTCCCGATGAGCCAGAAGGAGCCGACGATGACGCTGTGGCTGCGCCACCGCGACAAGGCTGCGCCGGTCTCGATGACATCGCTGGTTGCGCTGGCCGACGCGCCGCCGCCTGCCTCGATCGTGATTTTCAGGAAATTCGCGCCGATCAGCACCATGACGTGGTCGATGGATATTCTCACCGACAGGCTCGAAACCGAGGATGGCTGGTGGATCGTGCGCACGACCGCGGAAACGGTACGCGACGGCTATTCGAGCCAGGCGATGATCGTATGGAATTCGCAGCGCAAGCCGATGATGATCGCGCGGCAGAACGTCGCCGTGTTCGCATGATGCGAGGACGCAAACCGCAACTGGTTTGTGTCCTCGCGCTTTGCCTGTTGCCGCCGCTGGCCGCAACTGTTGTCCACGCGCAGACGCCTGCGAAAAATTCGGCGACGCCGCAGCAGATGGCGGAGTATCGCAAGAAGCTGCTGGAATACACGGCGATCCGCCGCGCCTTCGACGACGAGGCCGAAGCGTACTGGAATTCAATCACGGAAAAGCGGAAAGCGCGCAACGCCAAGCGCCGCAGCGGCGAAGCCGTCGTACTGCCGGATTATGTGCTGACGCAGCCGCCGGTCTATTCGGGCCCGCCGCGACCCGTCGATCCGTCCGGCGCGCCGCCGCCTCCCCCGCCGCCGCGCGAACCGATTCCCGTCGTCGCGGATTTTCTTCAGAACGCGCTGACGCAGTTTCAGTTCGCGCCGCGCAAGCCTGCGAACGAGATCGACTACAAGCGCGCCTACGCAAAAGTCGCATCTTCATTCGGCCTGACGAAGGATCAGGCGGTGCGCGTGTATGGATTCGAATCCGGCGGCAACGGCAAATACGACGTGCAGGCCGGACTCGAAAGCGGGCAAAGCGGGCGCGCGATCTCGACCGCGCTCGGCTACAACCAACTTCTGACGACCAACACCATCGGGCTTCTGGCCGAACATGGCGGCGTCGTCGTCAAGGCGCTGAGGGACAAGATCGCGCAGGCCTCCGGCGCGACGCGCAAGGATCTCGAACAGAAACTCGCAATCGTCCAGCACATGATCGCGTTCTGCAAAACCGTTCCGAACGAATGGAATGCGCATGAGCATCTCGGCAAGACGGCGCAGGGCATCGGCGTTCACGCGCTCAATCTCGACATCGATGTCGGGCCGTATCTGCAAACATTGAAGCTGATGGACTCCATCGACTTCGCGCGGCGCAAGGGCGTCACCGCACAGTTAAGCGCGGCCGAACTCGAAATGATGAATCTCACCGGCGACGGCAACGGTTTCGACATGGTGTCGATGCCGCAGGCGATGCGTCCTCAGGTGCCGACTTCGAATTTCTTTCAGCGCAAGGGCTATGAGCGCAATCCCGTCGCGATCCGCAACAACACGGTGTCGAAACTGATCGCGGCAACCGACGCGAAGATGGATAAGGAAGTTCAGTTGCAGGGCGCGAGGGATCTGGCGGCGGGGTTTTGATTCTCGCGGCTCAAGCCATGCGAGACACAGGCTCCGGCTCCGCAAGCATATCGTCCGCCGGTTGTTCCGAGGGACTCGCCCTGGCCGACTTCAGATAACGCATCGCCGCGACGATGACGACGAATGTCGATACCCACGCGATACGCGCGCCATATCTGTCGTGCGGGCCGGACAGGATCGCGCAGACAGACGCATTGGTGAGCGTCGCAACCGCAACCGTCGCGGCCAAGAGCGCGAGATCGTCGCGCCGCTTCTGAAAAAGATTCACGAAGCCCAGCAGCATCATCGCCATCGACACCAGCGCCACCGGTACATGCAGGCGATTGATCGCGGAGAAATCCAGCTCGCCGCGCTGCTGACGCGCCGCGCGCATCGCTTTCAATTCCTCCTGAACGTAACCGCCCATGATGCCGTAGGTATGGACGACGCGGTTGTTCACGCCGGTCCCTGTCGCCACCATCGTGAGTTGCTTTAAGGTCGATTTGAGCGCCGCTTCGATCTGGCGGGCGGGATAGTCGCGAAGACTGTTCAGCACGATCTCGCGCATCTCCTGGTCCATACCCTCGAAGCGGCCGAGATCCTGAAACGGCCCGTCCTCCCAGAGAAACTGATCGCCTGTCTCCGGCAGTTCGTTGCGATAGGGACACAGCTTCAGACGCGCGTCCGGGCAACGGTCGTTGAGATATTGCGCGACGATGCCGTCCTGGAGCATGCGCGCGAACGCGATGCCATACCCGCCGGGCGTCCACGCAAGCTGACCCGACAGCGCGAAATTCGCGGCGAGCAGCATGACCGCGCCACAGGCCATCGCCGCCAGCGCGACGATCAGCCGCCGCGCAACGGCAACGCCGCGCCGGAAAACGCCGAGCAGCGCCACGAAAGCCAGCACAGCAAGCAGCACCGCCAGCGTCGCGCTATGGGTCGCGACTGAAAACGCGATCAGCACAAACAGCGCGATCCGCTCCCACTGCCTGAGATCATCGGCACGAAAGATAAAAAGATAAAGCGCAAGCACGCTTAAACCGGCAAAGATGTCGGTCAGCAGAATGGACGTCAGCCACGGCAGGCCGGTGAAAACCGAAAGCAGCACGACAAGTGCTGCGAGACGCAGCGGTCGCGCGAGACGAAACGCGCGCAGAACCAGATAGACGATCCAGACCGTGAGCGCGGATTGCACCAGAACGTTCGGCCAGAAATGCAGTCCTTCGCCGAGATGCAGGAAAATGCCGAAGACGGTCGAACGGCTGGGAACGAGATAGCCTTCATACCAGCGCGCGAGATAGCCGCCGGTGTCGTATTGCAGCAGCGGATAACCGTTCCACAGCACGGGCGCGATCAGCGCCGACATCGCAACCGCAGCCGCGCCGATCCAGGCCAGGTCGGTACGGTTTGGCCTGTTCATGAACCAGTCCCGAAGCGAATCCGAAAGCGAAGCCGCAAACCATCTTCGCTTGAGCGGCCGCCGCGCGGCAAGCCGATTTGCGACGATGCCCGACGGATTGGATTCGTCGGCGTCTTCATGAACGGCGGAGGTGAAAGAAAATGAATGGTGCCCAGGGGCGGGATCGAACCACCGACACTGCGATTTTCAGTCGCATGCTCTACCAACTGAGCTACCTGGGCATCGCTCCCGATCAGAACCCGAAGGGCCGCGAGGGAGAGCGCCGGTTTATAGTGAGACGGGGCTAGCCTGTCCAGCCGCAGGGCCGGTTTTGGGTTGCCCAAATCCGCGCGCGGAACGCCGGTAAACGCCTGAAAATCCGGCTTTCTTTTCAAGCCGCGTTCGGCTCAGGAGCCGTCTTCGTCCGCCTCGTCGCTCTCGCGCGCGGGAATGGCGTAGGAGCCCGACAGCCAGCGATTGAGATCGACGTCCCTACAACGTTCCGAACAAAACGGATTGGACGCCTGCGTTGGCGGCTTGCCGCAAATCGGGCACGGCCTGCCGCGCGGCTTCGTCTTGTCAGCCGCCGCCGGCATTCAACCAGCCGTGACGATAGGGATAGCCTTCGCCGCCGAGCAGCGCGGCGGTCTCATATAAAGGCAGGCCGACGACGTTGGAGTAAGAGCCGACCATCTTGACGACGAACGATCCGGCGATGCCCTGCACCGCATAGCCGCCCGCCTTGCCGCGCCATTCGCCGGAGCCGATATAGCCGGAAATGTCGTCCTCGTTCAGGCGCTTGAAGCGGACCTTGGTTTCGACGAGACGCTGGCGAAACGTTTCTTTCGGCGTGACGATGCAGATCGCGGTGTAGACGCGATGATTGCGCCCCGACAGCAGCCGCAGACATTGCGATGCTTCGTCGACCAGTTCGGCTTTCGGCAGAATGCGGCGACCCACTGCGACAACGGTATCGGCGGCGAGAATGAACGCACCGCGCATCTCGTCGTCGAGCTGCACGCTTTTCAGCGCGGCATCCGCCTTGGCGCGCGCGAGGCGATTGGCGCAGGAGCGCGGAAGCTCGCCGCGCTTCGGCGTTTCATCGACATCGGCGGGGCGCAGCGCATCTGGTTCGATGCCGGCCTGATTGAGCAGGCTGAGACGGCGCGGCGAACCGGACGCGAGAACGAGTTTGGGACGGCCTAGCATGGAGGATTGTTTTCACGGGGTGAGGCAGTTTGCGCGGAAACTATCCGAACGCATTGGCGGCGACAACCGCGTTGCGGCGGCGATTTCACTCATTCGCCACGACAGGAGCGCCGAACCGCTCTCGGATTTTCTCGCGCAATCCATCCCTGACGCGGCGATAGGCATCGAGCTGCAATTCGCGGCGGCCTTCGGTGCCGACGGGATCGGGCGTCGGCCAGTATTCGACTTCGGTCGCAAGCGTCGCGGTCATCTGCATGGCCTTGTGATGCGCTTCCGGCGACAGCGTCACGATCAGGTCGAAGTTGAAGCCTTCCCAGTCTTCGAGGTCCGCCACCGTCCACGGCTTGTGCTTGGAAATGTCGATGCCCGCTTCGTTCATCACGGCAACCGCGAACGGATCGAGTTCGGCCTTGCTGACGCCCGCCGACTGGATGTAGAGCCCGCGCGGCACGAGCTGCTTGAGCAGGCTCGCGGCAATCGGCGAGCGCACACTGTTCTGTCCGCACATGAAAAGGACGGCTTGAGGCGAACGAACAGTCATGCGTGATTTCTTTCGCGCATGACCTGACCCGAAAACCGGTATCCACTTTTTGCTGTCGCTGCCGTTCCGGTCGGGGTCATGCGCCGCCGCCCTCGCCTTTCCAGTTCAGGACGGAGATCAGCGTGAACAGCCGCCGCGCTGTTTCGAAATCCACGCGCACTTTTCCTTCAAGTCGTTCCATCAGCGTGCGCGATCCCTCGTCATGGATGCCGCGCCGTCCCATGTCGATGGCTTCGATCTTGTCCGGCGTCGCGGTTCGGATCGCCTGATAGTAGCTGTCGCAGATCATGAAATAGTCCTTCACGATTCTGCGGAACGGCGTCAGCGACAACAAGTGAACGACGACCGGCGTGCCGTCCTGTTTCTTGATGTCGAACATCAGCCGGTTGCCGGTGATGCCGATATGCAGCGTGTACGGACCGACGTGATTGCCGTCCGGCGCAAACAGATTGGCTTCGATCAGATCGTAGATCGCAATCGCGCGCTCGTGCTCGATGTCCGGCCCCGAACGGCCGATGGATTCCTCGTCGAGCGTCACCGCGACAACGCGGTTGTTCGCATCGTCTGGTGAAGCCGTACTCATGGCAGATTGAGCCGTAGCGCGACGCTGCGCGCATGCGCGTCGAGGCCCTCGGCCTTGCCGAGCGCAATCGCCGCCGGTCCCAGCGCGCGCAACTGATCCGGCCCGCATTTGAGAATCGACGTGCGCTTCATGAAATCGAGCACGCCGAGACCCGACGAGAACCGCGCCGAACGCGCGGTCGGCAGCACGTGATTTGAGCCGCCGACATAATCGCCGATGGCCTCGGGCGTGTGACCCCCGAGAAAGATCGCGCCGGCGTTGACGATCTTCGCGCTGATGCTTTCAGGATCGACGGTGAGGATTTCGAGATGTTCGGCGGCAATCCGGTTTGCGAGCGGAATTGAATCGCTCAGCGACTTCACCAGAATGATCGCGCCGAAATCGTCCCACGATGCGCGCGCGATTTGTCCACGCGGAAGGGTGGTCAGTTGTGTCTCCACCGCGCGCTCAACATCCTTCGCAAGTGTCTCGTCGTCGGTAATCAGAATCGATTGCGCGCTCACGTCATGCTCGGCCTGCGCCAGCAAATCCGCCGCGATCCAGTCCGCATTCGCGGTCTTGTCCGCGATCACCAGAACCTCCGACGGCCCTGCGATCATGTCGATACCGACTTTGCCGAACACGATGCGCTTGGCGGCGGCGACATAGGCGTTGCCGGGGCCGACGATTTTCGCGACCGGCTTGATTGTCGCCGTGCCATAGGCGAGCGCGGCCACCGCCTGCGCGCCGCCGACGCGATAGATTTCCGACACGCCGCCAAGTTTTGCGGCAGCCAGCACCAGCGGATTCAATTTTCCATCCGGCGACGGCACCACCATCACGACGCGGCCGACACCGGCGACCTTTGCCGGAATGGCGTTCATCAATACCGACGAGGGATAAGCCGCCGTGCCGCCGGGAACATAAAGCCCGACCGCTTCGATGGCGCTCCAGCGCCAGCCGAGTTCGACGCCCTGCGCGTCGGTGAAACGCTCGTCCTTCGGCATCTGCCGCTTGTGAAAGGTTTCGATGCGGTCGCGCGCGAATGTCAGCGCGTCGAGCGTGGCCCTGTCGCAGGATTTGACCGCGGCATCGATTTCGGAATCGGCGATCCGCAGACCGTCCG
>JAFKKP010000117.1 GCA_017305515.1 Hyphomicrobiales bacterium | reverse complement strand
GTCGTCTTTTGTGTCGTCCAGCAGCACGCAATACAGCTCCAGCCGGTGATCGACGAGTTTGAAGCCGAGCTTGCGTGCGATTTCCGCCTGCAACTTTTCGATCTGTTCGGAGGTGAATTCGATCACCTTGCCGTCGCGCAGATTGATGAGATGGTCGTGGTGATTGTCGCGCATCTGCTCGTAGCGCGCGCGGCCCTCGCGGAAATCATGGCGCTCGATGATGCCGGCATCTTCAAACAGCTTGACCGTGCGATAGACGGTCGAGATCGAAATCTTGTCGTCCACCGCCACGCAGCGCGCGTAAAGTTCCTCGACATCGGGATGGTCGTGCGATTCCGCGAGCACGCGTGCGATGACGCGACGCTGCTCCGTCATCCGCATGCCGGTCCCCGCGCATCGTTTTTCAATGTCTGTGAGGCTGCCGGCTGGCACGGATTTCAATGCGGTCATGGCTCAATGTCCCGTGAACCCGCCTGTTTTGCCACCGGGTAAGGCTTACGACAAGTCTCGCTGCATCACGACGGCGTTCAATTGATCGCCGCCGGCGTCCTTATAGTAGCGTTCGCGCCGCCCCACGACGCGAAAACCGGCTCTTTGATAGAGCGACCGGGCAGGGCGGTTATTTTCCCCCACTTCGAGGAAAACAGTCTTCAGTCCGTGACCGGCCAGATGGCCGAGATGCGTCCGCAGCAGATCGCGCGAATATCCCCTGCCGCGATATTCCGGAGCGACGGCAACCGAGAGAATTTCGGCTTCATCGGCGGCAATGCGCGAGACGATGAATCCGATCGTGCTGTTGCCGCGGCGCAAACGGTGCGCCAGCGAATTTCGCTCCACTAATATCTGTTCAAATTCGTCAGTACCCCAGCCGCGATGAAACGACTCGCGATGCAACTGCGCCAGCCGCGGCGCATCGCGCAAATTCGCAGGTTCGACCGAAACAGAGGCGGCTGCGAAAAATTTCGGAAACAGGCGCGACGGAAGATCGGCGAGCCATATCGTCAATGAAGACATCAGCGATGCGATCATGCCGTTGTCACCGCTTTGACGATCCGGCGCGTGCGAGATCGGCAGTCGTCTTGGCGTCGGGCGCGCGGAGATAAAATGGCTTTGCGGGAGATTTTGCGGCGTCTGTTGCGGCACCCACCCATGCGACCCAGGCGATGTCAGGACCGGGCTGCGGATCGACCCGCGACGGTGCCGGCATTTGCGGCGGCCACCTGTCGGCCAGCATCTTCGCAGCGTTGCCAACGATGCGAACCGCACCGAAGCGCGCCGCGCGGAATGTTTCTTCGATGGTGACGAGTCCCGGCCGCATCAACGTCGCGCCGTTTCCCGACACCGCCTGGAAGTAAACATTGTCATGACGCGCATCGATCGCGACGACGATCGGCAGATCGCTCTTCTCTGCGACGAGCGGAGCGACATAGGCCGACAGGGTCGTGACCCCGACAGCCTCTTTGCCGGCGGCCAGAGCGATGCCGCGTGCGGCTGAAATTCCGACGCGCAGTCCGGTGAAACTGCCGGGCCCGGT
>JAFKKP010000203.1 GCA_017305515.1 Hyphomicrobiales bacterium | reverse complement strand
GACCGGCTTGAAGCCATTCTCGGTCGCATGGTCGAATTGGCGGTGGCGAAAGCAGAATTCGCAGGGGCGACGGTGGATGTCGTCGCGCTCGCCGCGGTGCGCGCAACCCGTGAAGCCCTCGTCAAACAGGGACGTGACGAACTTCCATCCATCTTGGGTACGCCGGAGAAGGGCGAAATGTCCGGAGGCGAAACATTCGACGGAGCGACAGAGGCCGCGACATTCCCCGGCGATCTGCCGACCGATCTCGACGCGCTGTTCAGTTCAGCGGACGGATTCCGCGGATTGAGCGCGACGATTGCCGAGAAAGCCGATTATCGATTTCTGAAATTCCGCCCTCCCGCAATTGAACGAGCCACTGTCGAAGAACCGGCCCTGCCCCATATCCGCCTCGACCGCGCGCTTCAGTTTCTGATCGGAGACAGATTGAAATGAGCGACCGTCCCCGCAAGCCCGCCGCGTTCAAGCTCGAAGATCCGCGCGTGCGCGTCCTCGACACCGATGACGAAGCAGCAAAGCCTTCGCGTAGTAAGATTCAAGTCATGCCGGAATCGGATGCTGCGCTGTTGCCCGCAACCATCGACGAGCCTGCAATTCCTGTGCAGCGCGGCTTTGGCTGGGCAACAATTTTATGGATGTCGCTCGGATGCCTCGTGCTGCTCGGCCTCGGTCTCGGCATTTCCAATCTCGTCACCGATCTTTTCAACCGCAATCAGAGCCTCGGCTATATCGGACTGGTCTTCGCCTGTGCTGCCGTGCTTGCGCTGCTCGTCATTATTCTGCGCGAAGTCCTCAGCCTGATGCGGCTTGAGACGATCGAAAAACTTCATGAGCGCGCCAACGCGGTCCTCGTCAGCGACGATCGCAAGGAGAGCGATGCAATCGTCCGCGATCTTTTGAAGATCGCGCATGAAAATCCGCGGCTCGCCCACGCACGGGCGATGCTTCAGGACCATAGCGGCGACATTATCGACGGTGCCGATATGGTGCGTCTCGCAGAGCGCGAGTTGATGGCACCGCTCGATCGGGAAGCACGGCGGCTAATCTCAAGCGCCGCGCAGCGCGTGTCGCTTGTAACGGCTATAAGTCCTGGCGCGATTATAGACGTGCTGTTTGTATTCGCAGCCGCGTTGCGTCTCGTTCGTCAACTCGCGCGGCTCTATGGCGGACGACCCGGAACGCTGGGGCTTATACGGCTGATGCGCCATGTCATCGCGCATCTTGCCGTGACCGGCGGCATGGCGGCGAGCGACAGTCTCATCCAGCAGATGCTGGGGCACGGGATCGCCGCGAAGCTATCGGCGCGGCTCGGTGAGGGCTTGCTCAACGGATTGCTGACCGCACGGTTGGGGCTGGCGGCGATTGACGTCACGCGGCCGCTGCCGTTCGCGGCGTTGCCGCGCCCTGCGCTGTCCGATCTGGCAAAGGATCTGATGAAGCGCCTCGGCGACACGGACACGAAGTAAGCGTCAGCCGAGCGGGTGCCAGTTGTAGAACAACGTATCGCGCGGCGGCGACAGATCGGGCTTCCAGTTTCTGATCGTCTTAAAGATGAACCTATCGATCACGACGCCTCGCCACACCCGCTCACTGCCGCCGACAACACTGACCACAGCCGACGTTCCGGTTTCGATGATGTTGCCTTCGCCCGGCTCCGTATCGACATAGAGTCCCGGCCCTGAAGCAACCGCTGCTTTTGCTTTGGAGTCATTGAATCCGAGATAGCGGCTCCGCTCCGTCACCTGAACGACGGGAATGCTGTCTTTCAGATGCCAGCGCAGCATCGCGTAAAGACGATAGTTCACCGTCGCGATCCATGTCGCTCCAGCCTTGTCAGCGGCCTCCTTCGCGCGCAGCGCGACATCGCGGTATCCCAGTTCCTTGCCGACCGGATCGCGCGAACCCAATCCCGGCGCGCTGCTGATCGCATAGTAGTAAAAGGCGCCGGCGTTCAGCGCCGCGCCGAGCAGAACAGCCGCAACAGCCCAGCCTTGCGCGGTGCGCAGCCACCAGTTCGTCTGCGGCTGCTTGCTTATCAGAGCAAGATTGATCGCAGTCGCGGCGAACGCAAACGGCCAGATCAGCATCGGCCATGTGTCGCCAACGCGCAGCGACAGCGAACGCCACAGGAAGAAAGCAAACGGCGCAAGCGCACAGGTCGACAGCAAAATGAACACGGGGTCTAACTGCCGATAGCCGCGCCACGCCAGCATCATCGAGCCGCCAAGCGCGACCGGAAACAAAAGAGGTCCAACCAATCCGGCCTGAAGGCCGATGAAATCGAGCACCGTTCGCAGCGACACGCCGTGATCGGCATTCACGCGCACGAACTGAAACCGGAATCCCGCCCACTCGTGCAACCAGTTCCAATAGACCACCGGAGAAAAAATCACGGCGGCAATCAGCAATGCGGCCCATGGATAGAGACTGCCCAGCCAGCGCGCACGCCATTGCGGGATCAGCGCGAACGCGAGAACGCCGGGCACAAGCAGAACGGCCGTAAATTTCGACAGCAGCGCCAATCCGCCGAACATGCCGGCAGCAAGCCACCATCTGCCGTCGCCGGTATCCGCAAGACGAACCAGCGCCCACACCATAGCGACCGCGAACGGTATCATCGCCGCGTCAGGCAGAATGCGCGATCCGAACAGACCGAATTCGAGAGCAGCCTGCGGCATCACGATTGCGAGCAGCACGACGAACCGATCGCGCGTCTGCCGCCAGACGATGTCCGCCATCAGTCCCTGCGCGATCCACATCGCGAGCAGACCGCCGAACCGCGCGCCGAAGTTTGTGTCGCCGAATATCGAAGTACCGAAGCGGACGAACCACGCGATCATTGGCGGATGATCGAGGAACGACAGCACGTTTTCCTTCGACCAGGTCCAGTAATAAGCCTCGTCCGTCCGCAGATCGGCGATGGACGCGTAGACAATCTGCAACGTCACAAGCACGGCAACAATGGCCGCTGCCGCTATCGTATTACGGTCCAGCCGACGGATAGTCTGAGCAGTGGTCGCGATGTGATCGGTCTTCGTCATCTGCTCAAAAAGTACGTGGCGTATCCCGGCCTAGCCTGCCACGGCTTTTCCCCGACACGACCGGCGATGTCAAACCAGCGTGGCGTTACTTCGGCGCATTTGCACATGGCGCGGCACGACGCGCTGCGGTAGATTTCAGCGAAGTCCAGAAATCCAATCGATTTTGACCGCGTTCCTTTTCAAATCTAAAGTTTCTCCGGACGATTGAATCATGGCCGAACGATCCATCGCCGCATCTTTTCTCCGCTTTCAGCGCAGCTTCGGCATCCGGCAAGTCCGTCTTGTCACCGGACTTATTCTTTTTTCGTACCTCATCAGCCATTTCACCAACCATGCGCTCGGCAACATTTCTGTTCCAGCGATGGAAGAAGGAATGACTTATCATCTCGCCTTCTGGCGAAGCTGGCCGGTGACGATCGTATTCTACACGGCCGCGCTTACGCATATGAGCCTCGGCCTGTGGGCGCTTTACACGCGGCGTCAGTTCCGCTGGGTCACAACCGAAATGATCCAGCTCGTATTCGGGCTGAGCATTCCGGTGCTCGTGATCGGACATCTGGTCGGCATTCGTCTGGCGGCATCGCTGCTCGGCCATGACAAACTCTACGCGCAGGCCTTCTTCGCCTACTGGGTCTATCGCCCTCATGTGATGTGGATGCTTTACGCGGTGCTGATCGTGGCGTGGGTTCACGGCTGCATCGGATTGTTTTTCTGGCTGCGCACCAAACTGTGGTTCAAGAAGGCCGCCGGGCCGCTTCTGGCTTTCGCGATTTTTCTGCCGACGGTGGCGATGCTCGGCCTTTACCAGGGCGGGCGTGCGATCGTTCGCGCAAGCGCATCACCGGAATGGCGTGCCGATAATCTCAACACCGGCAAGGTCGGCACTGGCGCGGACCAGATTCTGCTCGACAACATCGTTCAATACGCCCTGTACGTTTATCTCGGCCTGATCGTGCTTGTTTTTGTCGCGCGCGGCGTGCGAGCGATCATGGAGCGGCGCGGCGGGCTTGTGCGCCTGTCCTACGGCGACGGCCAGACGATCCAGATTCCAAAGGGCCTGAGCGTGCTCGAAGCCAGCACGCGCTTCAACATCCCTCATTCCAGCGTCTGCGGCGGCCGCGCGCGCTGCTCCACCTGCCGTATTCGCGTGATCGGCGACTGTGCCGCGCTGCCGAAGCCTTCGAGCCGCGAAGCCTTCGTGCTGGAGCGCGTCGGCTGCGGCAACGATCCGGCCATTCGCCTCGCCTGCCAGCTTCGGCCGAAATCCGACGTGGCGTTTTTCCAGATTTTCCCGGCACGCGCAGGCGCCTCGGCGCTGTCGCAGGCGATACAGACCCACGCCGGGAAGGAACGATATCTCGTCAGCATGTTCGTTGATCTGCGCGGATCGACCAAGCTCGCCGAAAAACTGCTGCCGTTCGATACCGTCTTCATCATCAATCGCTTTCTCACAGCCGTTTCGCAGGCCGTTGTGGAATGCGGCGGTCGGCCCAACCAGTTTGTCGGCGACGGACAGTTGGCGTTGTTCGGACTTCACACCGATCCGCAGACCGCGTGCCGACAGGCGATAACGGCGGCGGGACGTATTTCCATCCACGTCGATGAATTGAACAAGTTCCTCGGCAAGGATGTGCCCGAGCCGCTGCGGTTCGGCGTCGGCATTCACGGCGGCGAAGTCATCATCGGAGACATCGGCTCGCACGATCACACCGTCTTCACTGCGCTTGGCGACGCCGTCAACGTCACCGCGCGGCTTCAGGACATGACCAAGCAACTGACCTGCGAAGTCGTGTTGTCCGACGAGGTCCGAAAGACTGCAGGACTGCCCGAGAAAACCTGGCCTCCGGTCGAAGTCCCGATCCGCGGACGCGCCGAGCCGATGATCGTGCATGCGGTAAAAAAAGCGGAGACATTGCTGAAGCTCGGCGACGACTTCGCAAGTGCAGCAGCGTAAAGACGACATTTCGGTCGGTTTTGACGCCAAGTTGACCGGTTTCGGCTGCCGAATGTGCAGCGTTTTCTCTATCCAGCTTCCGGCAGACCGCGTAACTTATCGCCCCGTTGGGTGACGCGACATGCCGAGGCCGACCGCTTAGAAATTGAAATGACTTTCTGGAGACTATGGAATGCCTAAAGGTACTGTGAAGTGGTTCAACCCGACGAAGGGCTACGGGTTTATTCAGCCTGCCGGCGGCGGCAAAGATGTGTTCGTCCACATCTCGGCGGTTGAAAAGGCTGGCTTGAGCACGCTCAACGAAGGACAGACGGTCGAATTCGAGGAAGTCGCCAATCGCGGCAAGACCTCGGCCGAGAATCTCAAGGTCTGATTCCGAAAACTGGAGCGGGCGCGTGGTCTTAAGAGACGCCGCCCGCACCGAAATCCGCCGGGGCATTTAGGGCCACGCGCAAATGCATTGCTGCAATCCGCAGCTTCATCCATTGTTAAAATGATAAGCGTCATATAATAAGCCGCCCAAATTCGAAGGGTGCGCAAAATGACGATTCAAAATGCCGCCAAGGACACGCCGATGAGGGTCGGACAGCCGGTTTCATCGCTGTCTCCGCAGGTTTTCGTCCTGGCGGCGCTGGCCTCGGTCGGCACCTTCGCAACCAGCATCCTTCTGCCGTCGCTGCCCTCGATGGCAAAATCGCTGAACGTCTCGACGGCGGCTGTCGCTTCCACCATCAGCGTCTACCTTGCCGTGTTTGCCGTAGGGCAGATCGCTATCGGCCCGATCTCGGATCGGTTCGGACGCTGGAAGCCGGTCGTATTCGGGCTTGTCGTCTTTGTCGCCGGCAGCATGTGGTGCGAATTCTCCAACGATCTTCCATCGATGCTCATCGGGCGCTGCATTCAGGCCCTCGGCGCATGTTCGGCGTCGGTGTTATCTCGCGCAATTGCACGCGATCTTTTGTCCGGTGAACAACTGACGCGCGCCTTTGCGTTCATTACCGTCGCGATGGCCGCCGCTCCCGGCTTCTCGCCGCTGATCGGCGGGTTGCTCGATGCGTCGTTCGGCTGGCGCACGGAATTTCTGGCCGTCGGCTTTTTCGGACTGACCGTCATCGCGGCGTTCCTTCGATATGTCGGCGAAACGCACAAGTTCGACGTCAAGACATCGATGCAGCCGCTGGCGATTGCGAAAGTCTATTGGAATCTCGCGACAGATATTCGTTTCCTCGCACCCGCCGGCACCATCGCGCTGTCGATGGGCGCGCTGTTTGCGATGTTCTCGGTAACGCCGCGTGTCCTGATCGACGGGCTCGGTTACACCCCGCTGCAACTCGGTTTCTTCTTTGCAGGCACGGTATTCGTCGTGTTCGGATCGGGAATCTTCGCCCCGCGCTTCGCCAAGATGATCGGCCATTCGCAGGCGACCATTGTCGCGCTGTCGATTGCGCTGTTCGGCGGCGCCATTCTGCTCGGCGGACATTTTCTCGCGCATACGATCTGGAGCTACCTGTTGCCGGTGATGGTCTTCCTGTCCGGCTTCGGAATGATTACGCCGCTCGCGACCGCGACCACGCTGCAGCCGTTCGGCGACCGCGCGGGCTCCGCATCGGCGTTGCTGGGGTTTATGCAGATGGGCGGCGCATCGGCCGGGGTGGCAGTCACCGCGTCAATCGCCAGCGCGACGCTCGCGATCGGTCTTGTGGTTGCTTCTTTCGCAGCTTTTGCACTCGCCCTCTACCTGACTGGCACAAGAGCGATACGCGCGGCGTAGCGCGATCAGCAGGACGCTTCCCAGCCTTTCGGGAACGGTGTCATCGGCCAGGCGCCCGGCGACGATGGAAATGCTTTCGAGCCGGAGCAATCGGAAGCCTTGTCGCCGGGCTCGAGAACGCCGCCGCAGTAAGGGCAGGAGTTGTCGTTCGCCGCGCGCGGAAAATCGCCCGACGTGTCGGTGACTTCCATCGCGAAGAAATTGACGGCCTGCGGGCGTTTGGTCAGTCGATATCCGGACATGCTGCTTCCTCTTCCTCAGAGGCTGCATCATGCATGCGAGATCATGCCGTTCCGTTCAGCGGAACGCTCAAATTTTACCGTTAGATCGCAGCTTTCGTTGGGCTGCGAGGGTAAACGGAGTCTTTAACGCTCGACGATCAGACCGCGGCTGGTGACGACAACCCAGCGGCCGTCCTGCTTGCGGATGGCATCGACACGGCCGACGCCCGGCAGCGGATCGCCCGGATAGACTTCAAAGATACCGAGCCGTCCCTGCACACGCGCAGCACCCTCTCCGACGTCACGCAGCGTCCAGCCATCCACCACCGGAAGCCGGTTCGGCGTTGCAGTCGCCGTCGCAATTGAGCCGGTTGTTTCCGGCGCATGCAGTTTGTCGGTGGTCTCCGACAGCTTGGTGAGCTTGGTGGCCTGCGCTGCGGCGGCAGCCTTGATCGATACGATTTCGGCGTTGACCCTGGCGATGGCGCTTTCCATCGCGCGGCCCTGATCGGCCGCCGCCAGAGCGGCAATTCCATCGTTTTTCGCGTTGAAATGGCCGATGCCGAAGGTGGCTGCCGAACCGCCTGCTGCGCCGACAGCGGCTGCAAGGGTGACAATGGCGGCGAGAGACAGCGAGCGGCGGCCTGCTTCCGGCGCCGCAGAAGACTTTGGAGCCTTTTCCGGAGCCACGCCGGTCTTGAAAGCCGGGTCGTCCCACGAGCTATGCGGCGTCAGCCGCTCCAGAACGATCTCCTTCGGGGATTCTTTCGAGGGACCTGCAATCCGCTTTTGCCCCGTCTGCGCGTTCGCGCCCGAATCGGGGACGAGCGAAGCCTCTGAATGATCGCTGGATTTGTCGATCTGGCCGCCGGAATTCTGGTCGCTCATAGTCATAGCCCCCAAATGGTTTCACGATTTGGTAACTATAATTTCTTGAGGAATCGTTACCGCCGCACCAGCATGGCCAGGCGATGCGGAACAGAACTCTGAAAAAGGCTTTGATCGAGATGCGCGAACATTATCCCGCCCCTCGCTCGCCGTTTCGGACGTGGCTTGCGACTCATGTGTTCAGAACGTGGACCGCCGTTGTCACCCTCGCCGGATTTGGCTGGGCGTTTTTCTATAAGCCCAAATGGATCACCTGGTGGCTGCGCACCACCATGAACGGCATCGAACAGGGCTCGGCATTCCTGCCCTATCCTTACGGAGACCAGTTCGAGGTCGCACTGCGCGGCATCGGCGGATCGTTCTGGGTGCAGATCACGCTGGCGATCATTATCGTGCGTGTCGTGGCGTGGCTGATCGGCCAGATGTTCAAGCGCAGGCGGCCCCGAGAGGCCGATCTCGATGCGATCTATCGCGACGAAGTCCGCCGCAACGAGCACCCGCCGCGATTCTGAACCGCGAAAGAGAAAGGCGCTCCGCAATCGCTCGCGAAGCGCCCCCTCTAAAACTCGCTGGCCTGGGCGGAGACCGCCCTCACCTGCGTTCTCCAAATTTCAGAAAACGCGGCGGGCGGCTCCAGCGAGGTGACAGCGTTTAGAATGAGACACTGGACCACCTCCTTTCGTTGTTGACGATGAGGACAGGATAAGAGTGCGGGTGGAAAGGTCAAGCGTGCATCGCTCGTCATACAACACGCTCGACAATCCTGAGCCTCAACAAAAGACCTGCGGCGAGATAACAAAGCCCGCAGCCTACGGCTCCGGTCACAAAAAATTTCAGTAGTGCTGGCGCATCTACAGAGCGCCAGATCAAAGCTACGCCCACAAGTATCGGTGGATGAATGATGTAAATCAGATAGGCGCGACGGGTTAGCCGCTTCCAGAATAAATTTAAAATTGCAAAGCGGCGTTCGAAGTAAACAAGCAATCCCAGTATCGTTCCCCAAGCGACGAACGGCTCCCAAAAGGCGTAGAGAGCGGCTAGAACATTCCAGCCACCTTCGTTAGGTCCGGCAACTACCTTTGTCACCGCAGCGTATATTGCAATCACCGGAAACACAGGAATCGCCAGGTAGGCGATCCTAAGCCACAACCGGCTTTGGGATTCCGGAATGCGCTCAAGCCATCTGTTTTTCCAGGCAACGCAGCCCGCTGCAAAAAGCACGACATAAGATGCAAAATAACCCAGCTGCAGGAAGGCAACATTGACCCCGACCGGCCAGATCAAGCGCAATAGAAATGCCGCGGCGCCGGTAAGGAGCGGGGCAACAAGAAACGTTAGGTTCGATGGAAATGGTTGTTTGTCGCGCTTCGCAGCGCCGCAAATAGAAACATAGACTACAAGCCAGACCGACGTGAAAATCAGCAAAGCCTCCGCGAACCACAATGGCCCGGGTTCAAATTTGCGATGTCGATAGGCATCCTCCAGCGTTGAGAGAAAGCTATGCCCGCGCGCTATTTCCGCGATCGCGACCGTCACCGGATGAAGGACGAGAAAGTAAACCAGAAGCGGAATGCCAAGCCTTATGAGCCGCTCACGGATAAATTCACGAATGCCGCGCTTTTCGCACGAGGCCGGGGTGTAATAACCCGCCAACAAAAAGAACAGCCCCATAAACCAAGCCTGGTTTACGGTGCAGAAGAAGATGAGAAGAAGCCCGGTTGGCGTTTCAGATGGTGGAAGTTCTTTGTAATACCAGCCGCCGATCGCGCCATATGTGATAGCCGTATGATGAAAAACGACAAGCAGCGTTACGGCTGCGCGGAGCGCATCGATGCCGTTGCTCCGTCGCATCATCTGCCCGTCGAGGTCATCTGAGCGATATTTCAAACGCTGTGTCGCGCTCTGACTTCATGTTTCAGCCTTGCGAGAACCACGTCCTATCCGCTGCCTCCAGCAAATGAGATCACCGTATCTCGCAACTCGACGATGTCATCGTCGGCTTGCCGCATGTGTGATACATCGAGCCGTCGAAGAACGTGTAGTTGGTTTTTCCCGGCATCAGAGGCGACTGGAATGTCGCCGAGCAGGATTGTCCGCGCACGTTGATGTTCACGATGATCGAGTTGTTCGGCAAATTCCAGACGAACTTCAGGCCGCTGCGGCCTGTCACGCGCAACTGACCCGTGCCGCCCGGAACCTGCGTCAGCCCCGGACCGAGCTTGCTGTCGAAATTTAGCGCGGTCTTGAAGATCAGAAGACCCTGCGTAATGACCGCCTGCACGCTTCCATCCTCATTCAATGTTCCGTCGCCATCGCCGCTGATCGGCGCATTACTCACCGGCACCGGCGCCATGCAGCTCATCGTGCCATCGAAGTGAAAATGAAATTTCAGCGCCTGCGCCGACGCGCCGGTTGAAAATAATAATCCGAAAGACAACGCCGCAGCCACAAGACATGCGCGCGCAAAATTTTCAGCAATCGTCATTGCTTCCCCCTGCCGGCTCGAAGCCGTTTCCCTGATGCGCCGCTTCGGAAATTTCCGCGCGGCATTCCTTCGCCCGCAGATATTCTGCCCGCGAAGACGGGAAAATGAAAAGACGATTTTGCGTGAAGGCGCGGAAAGAGATTATTGGCGCTCCCTAGGGGAATCGAACCCCTGTTTCAGCCTTGAGAGGGCCGCGTCCTAACCGCTAGACGAAGGGAGCGTTGGCTTCAGGCAATAGCCTTGAAACGCCGATGCTGCAAGATGGAACGGCGCATAGCGCGTCGAAGACGCGCGTAAACGCGCTTTTGCCACTAAGGCTCGGTCGCAAATTTGAGCCTTGCTATGGGCTTCAACGTCTTGGCGTCGAACGAGCGGATTTCGGTGACGCCGCCGATGTCCAGCGTCACCAGAAGCCGTCCGTCGGAAACGCCGGTCGAGATAATGCGCGCGCCCTTCGGCAGCGTCGCGGTCACGTCCGTGGTCTGCACGCTTCCGTCGCTGCGGAACAGCTTGTAGCCGATAGCAAACAGAACGGCCGCCAGTCCGACAGCCGTCGTCATGCCCGCAATCAGCATCATCCGGCGCACCCGCGCGATCAGAGCGGCTTGCTCGGGCGTCTGTTCTGGCGCATCAGATTCGGTCATGACGAGTGGAGAACTCCAGAAAATCACGGTCGCGGGCGATGAAGGATCGCAGCGGCTGGATCGTGTGCTCGCGGTGCGAAGCCCCGACCTGTCGCGCTCGCGGCTTAAAGCCCTGATCCTCGCAGGGCAAGTCTCCGTCGGCGCAAATGTGGTCCGCGACCCCGCTTTTCATGTGCGCGCCGGCGACATCATCTCGATCGACGTGCCGCCCGCCGCCGATCCGGAGCCGAAAGGCGAAAGCATCCCGCTCGATATTGTCTACGAGGACGGCGACATCATCGTCCTCAACAAGCCCAAGGGCCTCGTCGTGCATCCCGGCGCAGGCCACGAAACGGGCACGCTGGTCAACGCGCTGATCGCCCATTGCGGCGAAAGCCTGTCCGGCATCGGCGGCGTCAAACGCCCCGGTATCGTGCACCGGCTCGACAAGGATACGACGGGCTTGATGGTGGTCGCCAAGAACGACCGCGCGCACCAATCGTTGTCGGCGCAGTTCGCCGATCACGGACGCACCGGCGAAATGCGGCGCGGCTACATGGCGTTCGCGTGGGGCGTTCCGAACCGCCAACGCGGCACTGTGAACGAGCCGATCGACCGGCACCCTCATTCGCGGGACAAGATGGCCGTCCGTCAAAATGGCCGCGAAGCCGTGACGCATTGGGAAACGGTCGAGACGTTCGGCGGCGTTGACGGCAAGCCGGTCGCGTCCCTGATGGCTTGCCAGTTGGAAACCGGACGAACCCATCAGATCCGCGTCCACCTCGCCCATATCGGGCATCCGCTGATGGGAGACGACGTTTACGGCTCCGGATTCAGGACCAAGGCCGCCCATCTGGGCGGAAAGGCCCAAACGGCGCTCGCGGAACTCGGCCGGCAGGCGCTCCATGCCTATTTGCTCCAACTGGAGCATCCGGCCACCGGAGAAATTCTGCGCTGGGAAGCACCTCTGCCGGAGGATTTGCTTCTTCTGACAGCCGCCCTTCGTAGCAGAGACTAATTGCGGTGCGCTAAAAAGCCGCATGGTTACAAACATTTAACCCCGGTCACGGGTCCGTGACCACGTTTTGTTCTTCCCTTTCCAAGCCCAGAGGGTGTATGTTGCGCCTGCGTTGGGGATCGTCCCCGGCGGAACGTTGCAGCGCCACCGGCTTTGACAAAGCGGTCGGCCTGCCTGGCTCGCCGCTATCGGGAGCCTGAACAATGGAGGGCGCAATATGGCCCGTGCAGCTACCCTGCCGGTTCTCAACGGGGAATCCGGCCTCTCTCACTATCTCGCCGAAATCCGCAAATTTCCGATGCTGGAACCCCAGCAGGAATACATGCTCGCCAAACGCTGGCGTGAGCATGACGATCGCGACGCGGCGCATCAGCTCGTTACCAGCCATCTAAGACTCGTGGCGAAAATTGCCATGGGCTATCGCGGCTATGGTCTGCCGATTTCCGAAGTCGTTTCGGAAGGCAATGTCGGCCTGATGCAGGCGGTGAAACGCTTCGAGCCCGAAAAGGGCTTCCGTCTTGCCACCTACGCGATGTGGTGGATCAAGGCGTCGATCCAGGAATACATTCTGCGTTCGTGGTCGCTCGTGAAAATGGGCACGACCGCGAACCAGAAGAAGCTGTTCTTCAACCTGCGCAAGGCCAAGAGCAAGATCTCCGCGCTCGAGGAGGGTGACATGCACCCCGATCACGTGAAGACCATTGCGACCCGGCTCGGCGTCACGGAGCAGGACGTGATCGATATGAACCGCCGTCTCGGCGGCGACGCATCGCTCAACGCGCCGATCCGCGACGACGGCGAACCCGGCGAATGGCAGGACTGGCTGGTCGATACCTCGCCCAATCAGGAAGCCATCATGGCCGAGCACGAGGAGTTCGATCATCGCCGTCAGGCTCTGACCGGCGCGATGGGCGTGCTCAATCCGCGCGAGCGCCGCATCTTCGAGGCGCGCCGTCTGGCCGAGGAGCCGATGACGCTGGAAGACCTCGCGGCGGAGTTCAACGTCTCGCGCGAACGCGTGCGCCAGATCGAGGTCCGCGCCTTCGAGAAGGTGCAGGCGGCGGTGAAGACCACCATCGCCAGGCAGGAACATGCGGCGATGGAAGCCGCGCTGTAAGGCTTCGCAGCACGCGAACAACGAAAGCCGGCGGCAACGCCGGCTTTTTTGTAAGTTTTCCGATGTCATGGCCGGGCTTGACCCGGCCATCCATCTTTCTTGAGTGATGGATACGCGGGTCAAGCCCGCGTATGACAATTTCCATTGTTGTTTGCATCCTGCATTCCTTTCACGCATGCGCGATCCTTTCCGCGTCACGGATCGTCAGTCCCGATTTTTCGCTGAAACATCATTCCCTCACCAAAGAGGGAGCGAAGCGCCGAAAGGCGCGAACTTTGTAGTGCCGCGATGCGCACGATGTTTGCGAACATCGCGTTGGCCGCACCGCGTAACGCCTTTCGACGCTTCATCGCAGACAAGTTTACGCAAGTCTGCGACTTGCTATGGCGGCTTTTCTGTCCCCGGTGCCGCTCTTCCGGGCGCAGGATCCGCAAACCCTTTCGGAGCTTGCGTTCATCCGGGCGGATTTCGCCGCCGTTCAGCCGCGCCGCGTGCAGCCACCGAAGGCAGGCTCCCGTAGTGGAGCCGGTCGGCGAACCGGGGCCTCCCGGGTGCGAAGAGTGCGTCACTCCTCGCGCGCGGGCGCCGCATCCCGCCCCGCGCTATCAAGCGTCCCGGACAACGCCCCTCAAGTGAGGCGGGATGACGCGAAGATGGATTGTAGGGAGGAAAATGTCAAGGATTATTTTCCTAACTCCCGCCTCAAAAATAATCCCGCAAAAAGTCCGCCAGCGTATCCGACTCGATGTCGGACATGTTGCCGAGCAGATAGCTCGCCTGCGTGCGGTGATCGGCCGGCACGTTGTTGTCCACGCCCGGCAGCGGATTGGCGATGATGGACTTGTAGGATTCCAGATTGTCCTTGGTGCCGGCGAAAATGCAGACGCACATTTTCGGATCGGCGAACACATACCAGGTGCCGGCCGCGGTTTTCTGCACCACCATCTTGTGCGGCGGCAGCGCGCCCAGAGCTTTTTTGGTCACAGCATCGTCGGCGAGTTTCACGCGAAAGCCCGCCGAGCGCAGGTAGAAATCGTTGGCGTCGAGAAAGGGTTTATTGGATTGCGCGTTCTGCGCCGCAAGCGGCGACATCAGTGCGACCAGAAGCACGGCCGCAAGCTCGCGCCGCGCAAAATTACGAAATAATTTCATGACGCCCCTTCGACGAATTCCAAAAAGAAAATTCAAAAGCAACACCTGACGCATTTGCGTCACACACCAGAACTTGTGTGCCCGCAAATTCCTATCACGAAAAACATCCCAAAAATACCGATGACGGCGGATCGCGGCTTTTCACGTCGCCGTCAGTCATCCGGTTTTCATGGGCATGACTCATAACCGCCCCAATGACGCACGATGGTCCGCGCGGAATTCAAGGGGAGTCAACGCATGACGAAACGTCCGCCGGAAACGTTCGATCCAGAAATCGTCGCCACGCTGCGCAAGGTGCTGGATATTGCCGTCGAGCAGATTGCCGAAGCCAATCGCACCCCCGCGACGAAAGCGAAAATGGCGGAGACCATCGTGCGCGAAGCCGCCGAAGGCGTCACCGATGCGGGCGATCTTTTGTCGAGCGCCGTGCGCGCGGGAGAAATTCCGGCGGCGTGAATTTTGACCGGAGTCAAAGAAGCTCTTTGTCATCACCGGGCTTGTCCCGGTGATCTCGATAACATGAGCAAGGTGCCTGATGGATCGGGATGGCCGGAACAAGTCCGGCCATGACAATGTGCAGGCTGACCATTCAGCCCGTTGCGCGCTTAGGGGCTGCGTCTTCCACAATCTTCGGCGCTTGAGTTGCGAACTGCTCGTCCTGCGGTTTCGCAGGCAGACTGCCATGCGCCTTGCCGTAGTCGATCACCTGCGCCATCAGCCGCAGGCCCATCGGCGCGAGTGCGCGCTCCCACAATTCTCTGGCGGTCTCGCCCTCCTTGACGAAGCACCATTCCTGGGCGGCGATTGCGCCCGCATCCATCTTGTCGGCGAGATGATAGATCGTGCCGCCGGCAATCGGATCGCCTTCCCTGATGGTCCACTCGATCGCGGCGATGCCGCGATGACGCGGCAGCAGCGAGGGATGATAACCGATGCCGCCAT
>JAFKKP010000116.1 GCA_017305515.1 Hyphomicrobiales bacterium | reverse complement strand
TGCCCTGGTCGAGGAGGCTTTCGGCAAGGAGCAGCGCGAATGGCTGACCTGGGCCGCATTGATCGGCTCGGTCACGCTGACGGTTGTGCTGTGGATGATTGCCTACGCAGTCGGAGGCAACCGATGAGCGCACCGGACATGCCGCACAAGCATCCGTCCATGCGCACGCCGCTCGGCCGCGTCCGCAATCTCGGCTCCGCCCGCTCCGGCACGTCGGATTTTTTCCGCCAGCGCATTACTGCGGTCGCGATGATCCTTCTGCTCGTGCCTTCCATCGTCATCGTCATGAAGCTGCTCGGCAGCAATCAGGCAACCGCTTCGCAGGTCCTCGGCAATCCGCTGGTTGCCGTCATCATGATCCTCTTCATCATCGCCAGCTGCTGGCACATGAAGATCGGCATGCAGGTCGTGCTTGAAGACTATATTCACGACGAGAAGCTGAAGCTCGCGCTCATCATCGGCAATCACTTCTTCTGCTGGTCGGTCGGCCTCGCCTCGATCTACGCCATCGTCAAACTGTCGTCGGGAGTTTAATTTTTATGGCACCGAACGGCAAAACCAACGGCCAGGCCTATCCGATCGAGGATCACACCTATGACGTGGTGGTGGTCGGCGCGGGCGGCGCAGGATTGCGCGCAGTCGTCGGTTGCAGCGAGTTGGGCCTGCGTACCGCCTGCATCACGAAAGTTTTCCCGACGCGCTCGCACACGGTGGCGGCGCAGGGCGGCATTTCGGCGGCGCTCGGCAACATGCACAAGGACGACTGGCGCTGGCACATGTACGACACCGTGAAGGGGTCGGACTGGCTCGGCGATCAGGATTCCATCGAATACATGGTGCGCAACGCGCCTGAGGCCGTGTTCGAGCTTGAACACTGGGGCGTGCCGTTCTCGCGCACCGAAGACGGCAAGATTTTCCAGCGCCCGTTCGGCGGCATGACGATGGACTTCGGCAAGGGACAGGCACAGCGCACCTGCGCCGCCGCCGACCGCACCGGCCACGCGATGCTGCACACGATGTACGGCCAGTCGTTGCGTCACGCGGCGGAGTTCTTCATCGAGTTCTTCGCCATCGACCTCATCATGGACGACCAGGGCGCATGCCGTGGCGTCGTTGCGCTGAAACTCGACGACGGCACGATCCATCGCTTCCGCGCACAGACCGTGATTCTTGCGACCGGCGGCTACGGCCGCGCCTATCAATCCTGCACCTCGGCGCACACCTGCACCGGCGACGGCGGCGCGATGGCGCTGCGCGCGGGTCTGCCGTTGCAGGATATGGAGTTCGTGCAATTCCACCCGACCGGAATTTTCCCGGCGGGCTGTCTCATCACCGAAGGCGCGCGCGGCGAAGGCGGCTATCTCGCCAACTCCGAAGGCGAGCGTTTCATGGAACGCTATGCGCCGTCTGCGAAAGACCTTGCCTCGCGCGACGTCGTCTCGCGCGCTATGACGATTGAAATCCGCGAAGGCCGCGGCGTCGGCAAGAACAAGGATCATATCCTGCTGCACCTCGATCATCTCGATCCAGCGGTGCTGCACGAACGTCTTCCGGGCATTTCGGAATCCGCG
>JAFKKP010000115.1 GCA_017305515.1 Hyphomicrobiales bacterium | reverse complement strand
CTTCCATAGCATTGGAATCGTTTCACTATTTCAGCCGCCCGAATTCGGCGGAGGGAAACACGACCGGGTGACCAACCTTGACCCGGCAACACCTCATTCATAGGTTGATGTCACGCTTTTCAGTGCGCGATTCTCAATTCCGCGCTCCATCCAAAGAGGCACAGCATGAGTGTGGGCAAGGTTTCGGATTCCGATTTCGATGCGGAAGTCCTCAAGGCAGACGGTCCGGTCGTCGTCGATTTCTGGGCGGAATGGTGCGGCCCGTGCCGCATGATCGCTCCCGCGCTCGATGAAATCGCAGGCGCGATGGGCGACAAGGTCAAGATCGTAAAGCTCAACGTCGATGAAAGCCCGAAGACGGCGTCCAAATACGGGGTGATGTCGATCCCGACGCTGATGATTTTCAAGGGCGGCGAAATGGCGTCGCGTCAGGTCGGTGCCGCACCGAAGCAAAAACTTCAGCAGTGGATTTCCGCCGCAGTCTGATGGCACTCAGATTTTGAATTTGAACGGCCGGCGCAAGCCGGCCGTTTTGCTATTGCGGCGGCGTGCCATTCTCGGCAAGCACATGCCCTGCGAGATAAAGCGAGCCGGTGATGAGAATCCGTGGTGGGATTTCGTAAGCCAGCTTCGCTATTGCCTCAAGCGCCGCTTCGATGCTCGACGCTGTCTCCGCCCGCATTCCCAGATCCCGCGCGGTCGCAGCCAGAATGTCCGGCGGCATGGCATTGTCCTGATCCGGAATTTTCAGCGCGATGATGTGGCGCGTAAGGCCGGCAAAATTCGCAAGAAATCCGCGCGCATCCTTGTTGCCCATCATTCCCGCAATCACGACGAGCGGGCGTGACACGCGCTCTTCGAGATCGCCGAGAGCAGCGGCGATCACCCGCCCGCCATCGAGATTGTGTCCGCCGTCAAGCCAGATTTCAGAATCAGGCGGAGCAAAACCTAGGAGAGTGCCCGCAGTCAGCCGCTGCATCCGCGCGGGCCATTGGGCGTTCGCGATACCTTGCTCGAAAGCCGACGGCTCGATCCTGAATTTTTCGATGGCCCGCAACGTCGCGATCGCAAGACCCGCATTGTCGAACTGATGGCGGCCGAACAGGCGCGGCGCCGCGAGATCGAGCAGTCCGCGTTCGTCCTGGTAAACCAGCCGCCCGCGCTCGACATGGACATGCCATTCTTCGGTCGCGGCATGCAGCGGAGCGCGAAGTTTTTTCGCGGTCTGCTCGATCACCGCCGTCGCTTCTGCGGATTGTTCGGTGCAGATTACCGGAACATTCTTCTTGATGATGCCCGCCTTCTCGGTCGCGATCTTGATAAGCGTATCGCCCAGAAATTCGATGTGATCCATCCCGATCGGCGCGATCACGGCGGCGAGCGGCGCCTCGATGACATTGGTCGCATCGAGCCTGCCGCCGAGGCCGACTTCCAGCAGAACGACATCGGCTGGATGCTTCGAGAAAAGATAGAAAGCCGCCGCAGTCTCGATTTCAAAAATAGTGATGGGTTCGCCGCCGTTCATACGCTCGCAATGATCCAGTGCCTCGCGCAGTTCGTCGTCGCTGACGAGGATGCCTGCGCCAATCTTCCCAAGCCGGAATCGCTC
>JAFKKP010000202.1 GCA_017305515.1 Hyphomicrobiales bacterium | reverse complement strand
CCCGTCCGGCGCGAACAAGGGCGTGTTTCTGCTCGCGCCGCTGGTGTCGTGCATTCTCGCGCTCGCCGCATGGGCCGTGATCCCGGTCAATCTCAACTGGGTGATCTCCGACATCAATGTTGGCATCCTCTACATCTTCGCAATCTCGTCGCTGTCGATCTACGGCATCATCATGGCCGGTTGGTCGTCGAACTCGAAATATCCGTTCCTCGCCGCGCTGCGCTCGGCGGCGCAGATGGTGTCCTACGAAGTCTCCATCGGTTTCGTCATCATCACCGTTTTGCTCTGCGTCGGCTCGCTCAACCTGACGGCGGTCGTCGAAGCGCAGCACACCAAGGGCCTTGCAAGTCTGATCGGCCTGCCGAAGCTGACATTCCTGAACTGGTACTGGCTGCCGCTCTTGCCGATGTTCGTCGTGTTCTATGTGTCGGCGCTCGCGGAAACCAATCGCCCGCCGTTCGATCTCGTCGAGGCCGAATCCGAACTCGTCGCAGGCTTCATGACAGAATACGGCTCGACGCCGTATCTCCTGTTCATGCTCGGCGAGTATTGCGCGATCACCACGATGTGCGCGATGGGCGCGATCCTGTTCATGGGCGGCTGGCTGCCGCCGGTCGATCTGCCGCCGTTCACCTGGGTGCCGGGCGTCATCTGGTTCACGCTCAAGCTGCTCTTTATGTTCTTCCTGTTCGCGATGGCGAAGGCGATTGTGCCGCGCTACCGCTACGACCAGTTAATGCGTCTGGGCTGGAAGGTGTTTCTGCCGCTGTCGCTGGCGATGGTGTTCATCGTCGCCGCCGTTCTCCAGTTCGGGGGGCTCGCACCGAAATGAGGTCGTCATGGGCGTAGCATCCACCGTCAATTCGCTGCTGCTGCGGGAGTTCGTCTCGGCGTTCTTCCTCGCAATGCGTTATTTCTTCAAGCCGAAGCCGACCCTGAACTATCCGTTCGAGAAGGGGCCGATCTCGCCGCGCTTCCGCGGTGAGCACGCACTGCGGCGATACCCGAACGGCGAAGAACGCTGCATCGCCTGCAAACTGTGCGAAGCGATCTGCCCTGCGCAGGCGATCACCATCGAAGCGGGTCCGCGCCGCAACGACGGCACGCGCCGCACCGTGCGCTACGACATCGACATGGTGAAGTGCATCTATTGCGGCCTGTGCCAGGAAGCGTGCCCGGTCGATGCCATCGTCGAGGGACCGAATTTCGAGTTCGCGACAGAGACCCGCGAAGAACTTTACTACGACAAGGCGCGGCTGCTCGCGAACGGCGACCGCTGGGAGCGCGAGATTGCCAAGAGCATCGAACTCGATGCGCCGTACCGGTGAGATGAACGCATGATCGGTCCTGCGCTGTTTTTCTATCTCTTCGCCGGCATCTGTGTGGCATCCGCCGTCATGGTGGTGACGTCGCGCAATCCCGTGCATTCGGTGCTGTTTCTCATTCTCGCCTTCGTCAACGCGTCGGGCCTGTTCCTGCTGCTCGGCGCGGAATTCCTCGCGATGATCCTGATCGTCGTCTATGTCGGCGCGGTCGCGGTGCTGTTTTTGTTCGTCATCATGATGCTGGACGTGGATTTCGCGCAGCTGCGCCAGGGCTTCATCGACTATCTGCCGGTCGGCATTCTGATCGGCGCGGTGTTCCTGGCTGAGTTGCTGCTGGTCGCGGGCGGCTATGTGATGAACCCCGCAATCACCAAGGGCATCACGGCGCCGATCCCGAACAACATCAGCAACACTGAGGCGCTCGGCCTCGTGCTTTATACGAAATACATTCACTACTTTCAGTTGTCGGGAGTGGTGCTGCTGGTCGCGATGATCGGCGCCATCGTGCTGACGCTGCGCCACAAGCCGAGCGTGAAACGCCAGAGCATTCCGGTGCAGAACGCGCGCACCAAGGAGATGGCAATGGACGTGCGCAAGGTGCCGTCGGGGCAGGGCTTGCAGGATTCCGACGCCAAGGAGTGGGTGCGATGACGATCGGTCTTGGGCACTATCTTGCCGTCGCCGCTATCCTGTTCACGATCGGCATTCTCGGCATCTTCATCAACCGCAAGAACGTCATCGTCATTCTGATGTCGATCGAACTCATTCTGCTGGCGGTGAACATCAATCTCGTCGCGTTCTCGGCATTTCTCGGTGACATCGTGGGGCAGGTCTATGCGCTCCTGGTGCTGACGGTCGCTGCCGCCGAAGCCGCCATCGGCCTTGCCGTGCTTGTCGTGTTCTTCCGCAACCGCGGCTCCATCGCGGTCGAAGACATCAATCTAATGAAGGGCTGATTTTTAGATGATTCAGGCGATTGTCTTTCTGCCCTTGATCGGCGCGCTCATCGCAGGCGCGGTGACGCTGTTCGGCGCGCATCGGCGCAATCCGGGCGGCGACGAAATGGATCATTCGCATGACCACGCGCACGATACGCATGCGAGCGACGCGCACGGCCACGACGATCATGGCCCGGTCGAGCCGCCGGCTGCCGGATCGCGGCTCGCTGAAATCGTCACCACCGCGCTGCTGTTGCTGTCGGCGGCGCTGTCATGGTTTGTGCTGGTCGATGTCGGCTTTCTGCATCACGACGCGCGCGTGCAACTGTTCACCTGGATCGGCTCCGGCGATCTCGTCGTCAACTGGACGCTGCGTGTCGATACGCTGACCGCCGTGATGCTGGTCGTCGTCACCACCGTGTCGTCGCTCGTGCATCTGTATTCCATAGGCTACATGCACGAGGATCCAAACCGTCCGCGCTTCATGGCGTATCTGTCGCTGTTTACGTTTGCGATGCTGATGCTGGTGACGGCCGACAATCTCGTGCAGCTGTTCTTCGGCTGGGAGGGCGTCGGCCTCGCAAGCTATCTGCTGATCGGTTTCTGGTTCTACAAGCCGAGCGCGAATGCTGCGGCCATCAAGGCGTTCGTCGTCAATCGTGTCGGCGATTTCGGTTTCGCGCTCGGCATTTTCGCGATCTTTGCGCTGGTCGGCTCGACCGATTTCGAGACGATCTTCGCAAGCGCGCCGGGCCTCGTCGGCAAGACAATCAATTTCTTCGGCTGGCAGGTCGATGCGCTGACGCTGACATGCCTGTTGCTGTTCATGGGCGCGATGGGCAAGTCCGCGCAGTTCCTGCTGCACACTTGGTTGCCGGACGCGATGGAAGGCCCGACGCCCGTGTCGGCGTTGATTCATGCCGCGACGATGGTCACGGCCGGCGTGTTCATGGTCGCGCGTCTGTCGCCGCTGTTTGAACTCTCGCACACGGCGCAGGCTGTCGTGATGCTGGTCGGTGCGACCACGGCGTTCTTCGCCGCGACCGTCGGCCTCGTGCAGAACGACATCAAGCGCATCGTCGCTTACTCGACCTGTTCGCAGCTCGGTTACATGTTCGTCGCGATGGGAGCGGGCGCTTATTCGGTCGGCATGTTCCATCTGTTCACGCACGCCTTCTTCAAGGCGCTGCTCTTCTTAGGCTCAGGCTCCGTGATCCACGCGATGCATCACGAGCAGGACATCCGCAACATGGGCGGCCTGAAGGACAAGATCCCGTTCACCTATGTGACAATGGTGATCGGCACGCTGGCGCTGACCGGCTTCCCGCTCACGGCGGGCTATTTCTCGAAGGATGCAATCATCGAGTCCGCCTTCGTCGCGCATAATCCGTTCGCGCTTTACGGTTTTCTCAGCACGGTGATCGCGGCAGGCCTGACCTCATTCTATTCATGGCGTCTGATCTTCAAGACGTTCCACGGAGAGCCGCACGACAGGCATCATTACGACGCCGCGCATGAAAGCCCGTGGGTGATGATGGTGCCGCTTTATATTCTGGCGGCCGGCTCCATCCTCGCCGGTTTCCCGTTCAAGGAACTGTTCGCGGGCCACGGCGTCGAGGAATTCTTCCGCGAGTCGCTCAAACAAAATCCGCATGTGATCGAGGAGATGCATCATATCCCGGCGGCGATCGCGTTCACGCCGACGCTGATGATGGCGCTGGGCTTTCTCGTCTCGTGGCTGTTCTATATCCGCCGGCCGTACATCCCGGTCGAACTCGCGAACCAGCATCAGATGCTCTACAAGTTTCTGCTCAACAAATGGTACTTCGACGAATTGTATGAGGTGATCTTCGTTCGTCCGACCAAGTGGCTCGGCCGTTTCTTGTGGAAGAAGGGCGATGGCTTCGTCATCGACGGGTTCGGGCCGGACGGCGTGTCGGCGCGCGTGCTGGACGTGACGCGCAATGTCGTCAAGCTCCAGAGCGGTTATCTCTATCACTATGCCTTTGCGATGCTGATCGGCGTCGCCGGATTGATTACCTGGTTCATGTTCGGCCTCGGAGGTCAGCCATGAACTCCGTCATGACCTGGCCCATTCTCTCGGTTGTCACCTTCCTGCCGCTGGTCGGCGCCGTCTGCGTTTACATCAGCCGCGGCGACGACGAAGCCGCGCGGCGCAATTCGCGCTGGATCGCGCTGTGGACCACGATTGTCACCTTCGCCGTGTCGATGATTCTAGTCGCGCGGTTCGATTCCTCGAATCCGGATTTCCAGTTCGTCGAGAAAGCGCCGTGGTTGGCGAACACAATTGTCTATCACATGGGCGTCGACGGCATCTCATTGCCGTTCGTGATCCTCACCACCGCGCTGATGCCGTTCTGTATTCTCGCAAGCTGGAAGTCGGTGACGACGCGCGTGCGCGAATACATGATGGCGTTTCTCGTTCTTGAGACGTTGATGGTCGGCACGTTCTCCGCGCTCGATCTCGTGCTGTTCTATCTGTTCTTCGAGGGCGGCCTCATTCCGATGTTTCTCATCATCGGCGTGTGGGGCGGTCCGCGCCGCGTCTATGCGAGCTTTAAGTTCTTCCTCTACACGCTGCTCGGCTCGGTGCTGATGCTGCTTGCGATCATGGCGCTGTATCTCAACGCCGGCACGACCGACATCCCGACACTGATGCATACCGCCGTGCCGCGCAGCATGCAGACATGGGCGTGGCTGGCGTTTTTCGCATCCTTCGCCGTCAAAATGCCGATGTGGCCGGTGCATACATGGTTGCCCGATGCCCACGTCGAAGCGCCAACCGCAGGCTCCGTCATTCTGGCCGCGATCCTTCTGAAGATGGGCGGTTACGGCTTCCTGCGCTTCTCGCTGCCGATGTTCCCGCTGGCGTCGCATGACTTCGCGCCGCTGGTGTTTTCGCTCTCTGCGATCGCGATCGTCTACACCTCGCTGGTCGCGCTGATGCAGGAAGACATCAAGAAGCTGATTGCGTATTCGTCCGTCGCGCATATGGGCTTCGTGACGATGGGCATTTTCGCCGGCACGATGCAGGGCGTCTCCGGCGGCGTGTTCCAGATGGTGTCGCATGGCATCGTATCGGGCGCGCTGTTCCTGTGCGTCGGCGTCGTCTACGACCGGCTGCACACGCGCGAGATCACGGCCTATGGCGGGCTCGTCAACCGCATGCCGCTTTATGCCGTTGCGTTCATGGTGTTCACGATGGCGAATGTCGGGCTGCCGGGTACGTCCGGCTTCGTCGGCGAATTTCTGACTCTGCTCGGCACCTTCAAAGTGTCGTTGCCGACCGCGTTCTTCGCCACGCTCGGCGTCATCCTGTCGGCGGCTTACGCGCTCTGGCTCTATCGCAAGGTGGTGTTCGGCGTGCTCGACAAGCCCGCGCTCGCCGGGATCAAGGATCTGACGCTGCGCGAGGGCATCATTCTCGCGCCGTTGGTGTTCCTCACCATCCTGTTCGGTGTCTATCCGGCTCCCGTGCTGAACATGTCGGCAGCGTCCGTACAGCAACTCGTCAACAATTACGCGACAGCGATCTCGGCCGTGAAGACGGCAGCAATTGGAAACTAAGGCACCGCGATGAATTTGGGCATTGCAGATTATTCGCTGCTTCCGGTGCTGCCGGAGATCGTGCTCGCGGTCGGCGCGATGCTCTTGCTGATGCTCGGCGCCTATCGCGGCGAGGGAACGACGCCGGTCGTGACGGCACTCGCGGTTTTGCTGCTGGTCGTCACCGGCGTGCTCGAATTGACGCTGACCAAGGGCAAGGTGACGACATTCGGCGGCAGCTTCATCGTCGATGATTATGCGCGCTTCCTGAAAATCCTCGCGCTGATCGGCTCCGGCACGGCGCTTATTCTGTCGCGCGGCTATCTCGCCAGCCAAGCGAAGATTTTCGAGTATGCCATTCTGTTCATGCTTTCCACCGTCGGCATGATGGTGCTGATCTCGGCGGGCGATCTCATCACGCTCTATCTCGGCCTCGAACTGATGAGCCTCGCGCTCTATGTCGTGGCGGCCAGCCATCGCGACGATGTCAAGTCGACCGAAGCGGGCCTGAAGTATTTCGTGCTCGGCGCGCTGTCGTCCGGCATGCTGCTCTACGGCGCGTCGCTGATTTACGGCTTTACCGGAACGGTTGCGTTCACAGGAATCGCGGCGGCCGCAAAGGGCGGCAATCTCGGCGTGCTGTTCGGCGTCGTGTTCCTACTCGCAGGCTTGTGTTTCAAGGTGTCCGCCGTGCCGTTCCACATGTGGACGCCGGACGTTTATGAAGGTGCGCCGACGCCTGTGACCGCGTTCTTCGCATCCGCGCCGAAGGTTGCGGCGCTTGCCGTGTTCACGCGCGTCGCACTCACCGCGTTTCCCGGCATCGTGCCGGAATGGCAGCAGATCATCGTGTTCGTCTCCATCGCCTCGATGGCGCTGGGGTCGTTCGCCGCCATCGGCCAGAAAAACATCAAGCGCCTGATGGCGTATTCGTCCATCGGCCACATGGGCTTTGCGCTGGTCGGTCTTGCGGCAGGCACGCAGCAGGGCGCGCAGGGTGTGCTCGTCTATATCGCTATTTATGTGGCGATGACTCTTGGCACCTTCGCTTTCATCCTGGCGATGAAGCGCAACGGGCAGGCGGTGGAAACGATCGGCGACTTCGCAGGCCTGTCGCGCACCAATCCGGTGATGGCCTTCGTGTTCGCAATGCTGTTGTTCTCGCTAGCCGGTGTGCCGCCGCTCGCGGGTTTCTTCGCGAAGTTCTACGTTTTCCTCGCGGCCATCAAGGCGGGACTGTTCACGCTGTCGGTGATCGGCGTACTCACCAGCGTGGTGGGCGCGTTCTACTATCTCTCCATCGTCAAGGTGATGTATTTCGACGAACCCAAGGGTCAGGTCGATCCGGTGCGCATCGAACTGCGAACGGTGTTGGCGATTGCCGGCGTGTTCAACATCCTGTTCTTCGTCTATCCCGCGCCGCTGGTGAATGCCGCGACGCTTGCCGCGAAGTCGCTTTTTTAAATGGCGTTCGCGCTCGGCCCACGGGCAGGGACACTCGGCTATCGGCTTGAAGCGTTCGACAGCATCGGCTCGACCAATGCGGAAGCACTTGAGCGCGCGCGCGGCGGCGAGCAGGGGCCGCTGTGGCTTGTCACCGACCGGCAGACGGCGGGACGCGGACGCCGCCAGCGCGCGTGGATTTCGCCGAAGGGCAATCTTGCGGTGACCATTGTCGAAACCATCGATGTGCCGCCGCCGGTTGCCGCCACGCTCGGTTTCGCGGCGGGCCTCGCGCTGGAAAGCGCATTGCGGACGGTGAGCATGGAATCGCGCGCGCGCGGCGCAGCAGCTGAGTTCTTTCTCAAATGGCCGAACGACGTTCTGGCAGGCCGCGAGAAACTCGCAGGCATTCTGCTTGAAGCTGAAACGGTGGGCGACAGACTGTCGGTCGCCGTCGGAATGGGCGTCAACATCGTTGCTGCGCCGGAAGGCACGCCGTATCCGGCGACATCGCTCGCCAAACTTGGCATCGAGACGACGGCGGGCGATCTGTTCGCGGCATTGTCGGATTCATGGGCTGAGTTTCGCGACATCTGGGACAATGGCCGCGGCTTTCCAAAATTGCGCGATCTTTGGCTTGAGCGTACAGCGGGACTCGGCGAAACGGTTTCCATCCAGACCGGCGGCGTACCTGTCGAAGGCAGATTCGAGACCATCGACGACGGAGGCTGTATGGTGCTTGCGAAATCTGATGGCAGGCGTGTCGCCATCGCAGCGGGCGATGTGTATTTCGGTTCAGCTCAATCATCGGGGGCCGCATGATGGCACGTCCCGATGAACTCACCTTCGCGCCGCTTGGCGGCGTCGGCGAGATCGGCATGAACCTGTCGATCTACGGGATCGGCAATCGCCAACAGAGAAGCTGGCTCGCGGTCGATCTCGGTGTGTCGTTCGGCGACGAGGACCGGCTGCCCGGCATCGATCTTGTGATGCCGGACATTTCCTTCCTCGTGAAGGAACGCAAGAATTTGATGGGGCTGGTGCTGACCCACGCTCATGAGGACCATTTCGGCGCGATCATCGATCTGTGGCCCAAACTCAAATGCCCGATCTACGCGACCAAATTTTCCGCCGCCTTGTTCGAGGCGAAATGCGCCAGCGAGCGCAATCCGCCGGATATTCCGGTCACGGTCGTGCCGTCCGGCGGGCGGATCGATCTAGGCCCGTTCAATGTGGAGTTCATTCCCGTCGCGCATTCGATTCCGGAATCGCATGCGCTGGCGATCCGCACCTCGGCAGGTGTGGTCATTCACACCGGCGACTGGAAGATCGATCCGACGCCGGTAAGCGGCAAGCCCACCGACGAGAAACGTCTGCGCGAGTTAGGCGACGAGGGCGTGCTGGCGCTGATCGGCGATTCCACCAATGCCGTGCGCGAAGGGCGCTCGCCATCGGAGCGCGATGTCGCGGCGGCAATCACCGATCTGGTCAAAGCTGCGAAAGGCCGCGTCGCGGTGACGACGTTTGCCTCAAATGTCGCGCGGTTGCGTGCGGTGGCGGATGCGGCGAAGGCTGCCGAGCGCGAAGTCGTTGTCGTCGGCCGCGCGATGGAGCGCGTTGTGCAGGTCGCGCGCGAAACCGGGCATCTCGACGGCGTGCAGAATTTTCGCGGCGCGGACCTTTACGGACAATTCCCGCCGGACAAGGTATTGGCGCTGTGCACTGGCAGCCAGGGCGAGCCGCGTGCGGCGTTGGCGCGCATTGCCAATGACGATCATCCGCTGGTGACGCTCAACAAGGGCGACAGCGTGATTTTTTCTTCGCGCACCATTCCGGGAAACGAGAAGGCGGTCGGCGCCATCGTCAACGGCCTTATCATGCAGGGCGTTGAGGTCATCACCGATAGAACGAATCTGGTTCATGTCTCCGGCCATCCGCGCCGCGATGAATTGCGCGACATGATTTCATGGGTGAGGCCGCAACTTCTCATTCCGGTTCATGGCGAGCCGCTGCATCTGTCCGAACATGCGAAACTGGCGCGCGCGTGCGGCGTGCCGAAGGTGCTCGTCTGCAAGAACGGCGATCTCGTTCGTTTGGGTCCGGGCGATCCGGCGATCATCGAGGAATTGCCGTCGGGCAGAATTTACAAGGACGGCAACATTCTGGAGAACGAAAAGGCGCGCGCCGTCGTCGAGCGCCGCCGCCTTTCGTTCGCGGGGGCTGCGTTTGTTGCGATTGCCGTCACCGACAAGGGCGATCTCGCCGACGATCCGCAGGTCGATCTGACCGGCATTCCTGAAAAGAATTCGGAAGGCGAGGATATTGCCGACAACGTCTTCGATCTCGTGGTGTCAACGGTCGAAAGCCTGCCGCGCGCCCGCCGCCGCGATCCCGATGCGATTGCGGAGGCCGTGCGCCGGGCGATCCGCGCCGACATCAACGATCAGTGGGGCAAGAAGCCGCTCTGCCATGTCCATGTGCTGATGGTATAAGGGAAGCATCATGTTGGGCCGCCTCAACCATGTCGCCATTGCCGTGAAGGATGCGGTCGCGGCTGCGCGCATCTACAAGACGATGGGCGCGGACGTATCGGATGCCGTGCCGCTGCCGGAGCACGGCGTCATCACGGTGTTTGCCGTCTTGCCGAACACCAAGATCGAATTCATCCAGCCACTCGGTGACAATTCGCCGATCCAGAAGTTTCTCGACAAGAATGCCGACGGCGGCATCCATCATGTCTGCTATGAGGTTGCGGACATTATCGCGGCGCGCGACGCGTTGATAAAGGAAGGCGCGCGCGTGCTCGGCGACGGCAATCCGAAAATCGGCGCGCACGGCAAGCCGGTGCTGTTTCTGCATCCGAAGGATTTTTCGGGCGCTCTTGTTGAGATTGAGCAGGAATAGCGCGCGATGGCCTATACAATCTCGACCGCAATCGCGATCTACTTCGTCATCTGGTGGATCGTGCTGTTTGTGACGCTGCCGTTCGGTGTCAAGAGTCAGTCCGAGCAGGGCGGCGATCTCGCCGGCACCGATCCCGGCGCGCCAATTCTGCCGCGTCTCGGCCGCAAGATGCTCTGGACCACGATCATCTCGGCCGTCATCTACGGCGTCATGAGCTATCTTTACGGGCTCGGCTATCTCAACATCGAGCGCATCTCGAAAACGCTCGGCTTCCCGTTCTAGTCTCGTTTTGACGCGTTTTCTTAACGCGAACCGGTTTCCACTTCGCTCAAAAACGCTGCGGACAAAAAAAGAGCGGGACCGAAGTCCCGCTCTCAAAATTGTGTCGACCCTGTTTCCCCGTAACGATTTCGATTTGTCGTTGTTTGAACGAGGCGACGCTGCTTGTGCGCGTCAGGGCTCCTCCCGAGACTTGGACCACCAGTCGATGAGAATGAACCCATCGGCCTGAGCGGTTTGTGTAGCGGAATGATTTTGCCTTGTCACGTTTTTCGGCAATGAATGGCTAGATTTTCGGCGTCGCACAATCTATTGTAATAACAATGCCATACCAGAGTAGGGTTCACGCCTGACTCAAGGTGTAGACCGAAGGCAGACGAGGACGAGTTCGATGCGCCGGCTGATCGGGAAATTCATTCCCGTCGTCATGATTGCGATCTGGGTGCAGGTGTTCGCGCCCATCGGCGCATATTTCGCGATGGCGTCAGCGATGGATCCGTTCGGATCGTCGCCGATCTGTTCGCCGTCCGCGCAGAATCATTCCGGCGAGACAACACCCGGCCAGCCGTCGCATCAGAATTGTTGCGATCTGTGCATCGTCTCGCAAGGCGGCTTCGCGCCGCTGTCGCCGCCTGCACCGATTGCAGTTGCTGTTCTTCGCTCGCCGGAGCGAATTGCATGGCAGGAGCGGTTCAACGATCTCGTTACCGATCCGCGCGGCTCACCTGCGCAAGCCCGCGCGCCACCTTCCATTTCCTGAAAGCAAACATCGCTGCGGCTGCGCCTTGCGTCGCCGCTTAGTTATACGCATTCGGCTGCCTGGGGGCGGCCATCAGGAAATGTAAATGTCAGTTCAACGAAACCTGTGCGCGGTGGGCGCATTGTCTTCCGCTCTATTAGTCGCCGCAGAGCAACCAGCATTCACGCAGTCGGCTGACCGCCAGCAATTGCCGCAGGTCACGGTGGAGGCCGCGAAGCCGAAACCAAAACGCAAGCCGAAGCCGGCTGACTCTGCTCCGCAATCGGAAGCGGTACAGCAATCAGGGACAGCGGGCAGCGAGAAGCCCGCGAGCCTTACCGTGCCAAATACGGCGCAAGCTACGGCAGCGATCGAGCGAATTCCGGGGAGCGTTGCCGTCATTCCGGATTCTGCATTCAAGAATACGCCCGCGCAGGATTTGAAGGACATCGTGGATTGGACGCCGGGCGTGTGGGCTCAAACGAAGTGGGGTGATGACACGCGTCTATCAATTCGAGGGTCGGGATTGTCGCGAAACTATCACTTAAGGTCGACTCAACTTTATGTCGACGGCATCCCGATGAATACGTCGGACGGGTACGGCGACTTTCAGGAAATTGACCCCTCTGCTTATCGCTATGTCGAAGTTTACAAGGGTGCGAATGCTCTCGCGTATGGCGGAAATTCGCTCGGGGGTGCCATCAACTTCGTCGCACCAACTGGCCGCGACGCAAGCCCATTTGACAGTCGCGTCGATTTCGGCAGTTTTGGATTTGTGAAAGGACAGACAAGCTCGGGTGGGTCGTATGGCCCGGCGGACTACTATGTCAGTGGAACGAGTTGGACCGCCGACGGCTATCGCAATCATTCCGATGGCCACGGTGACAAGGGAACGGCGAATTTCGGATACCAGTTTTCGCCTGAATTCGAAACGCGCTTCTACATCAACGCGAATTCGGTACGGCAACGAATTCCCGGCGAAGTCTCAAAAGATACGGCGTTGAACTCGCCAAAAACTGCGGCTGCGGTCAACATCACCGACGACTGGCAACGCAATATCGATACGGTACATGTCGCGAACAAGTCGACGCTGAAACTCGACAACACAACAATCGATTTTGGCGCATTTGCCGCCGACCGGCATCTTAAGCACCCGATCTACCAATGGTTGGATTGGCGCTACCACGACTATGGAGCGTTCGCGCGTGTCGTCGATGATCGTCTGCTGCTAGATCATCGCAACCGATTTACCGCGGGCTTCTACATGCTGAATGGGACGATCGACGCAAATAACTATTTCAATACAGGAGGTGTGCAGACTGGCCTCATCACCTCAAGAGTAATGCACCCAGAGAATTATACGGCATATATTGAGAACGCTTGGTACGTTACTCCAGCGGTATCGCTTGTCACCGGGACGCAATTTCTACACGCCGTTCGCGAGCAGCAAGTAAATTTCACGCTGTTCAACGATGCGGTGCCGGGCAAGGCAACATATGACATCCTAAGTCCAAAAGTGGGAATCGTCTGGGACGTCGATAAGACGTGGCAGGTGTACGGTAACATTTCTCGAAGCGGCGAAGCCCCCAGCTTCGATGAAGGTACAGCTGCCGTCGATTTCACGAAGATCAAGGCCCAGACCGCTACAACGTTTGAGATCGGTACACGCGGTCGCCGACCAGAAGTCACTTGGGACGTTGCTCTCTATCGTGCCGATATTCGCAATGAGTTGCAGTGCTTTTTCCAGTCGTTCGGTGTTTGCACTCCGACGAACGCTGATCGGACAGTGCATCAGGGAGTCGAAGCTGGTCTAGGTGTCGGCGTCTTGCGAAACATCTTCAACTTCTCGCAAGACCCCGACCGGGTTTGGTTGAAGGTTGCCTACACTTACAATGATTTCTTCTACAACAACGATGCGTTGTTCGGAAACAATCGCCTTCCGGGTGCGCCGCCGCATTATGTGAGGACTGAATTGCTCTACAAGAATCCGAACGGTTTTTCGATCGGACCGAACGTGGAGTGGGTGCCGGTCTCTTACTACGTCGACAGCGCGAATACACTGACCACGGAGCCTTATGCCTTGCTTGGCATGCGGGCCGCCTACGACGGGCAGAATTACTCCGCGTATATCGAAGGCCGAAATCTCACGAACAAGAAATACATCTCAAGCGTCAGCGTGACGGATGTCGCAACGCCAGGTCTCGCGGCTTTCTGGCCGGGAAGCGGAGCGTCGGTCTATGCGGGTATCCGTTACAAAATGTAGTTGAGAATAAAGCCGGTGCCGGCAGGCAATAGTTGCCTTCCCGCACGCCCTCTTGTTGCAGAATGGGACTTCCATGGGGAAATGGATTTTGATTTTTGTGTTTGCGTGCACAGTCGCGCCAGCCTTAGCAGATTCAGACCAAGATGAGGTCCGCGCGCTATTGCATTCATCTTTCGACAGTAAGGGTGCTGCTCTCGATATCGATCCGATTGTCGTGGCTGATAGCTACGCTATTGCCGGTTGGACGCAGGGCGACATGGGAGGCCGCGCGCTGCTTCGTCGCCGCGACGGAAAATGGATTTTGATCATGTGTGCTGGCGACGCGATCAAATCGGCAGACGCCCTAAGACGTGCCGGTTTGTCCGCCGACACGGCTGACTCGCTTACGCAGAAACTCCAGCGGTCGGAAGCGACGCTGGGTGCGGGCCGCCTCGAAATGTTCGCGCGTTTCGAAGGTCTCGTGCGGATGGATGAATCTGGAAAACATCCCTCGGCGCGACATCAAAATCATTGAAAATTTTAGTCAACGATAAGGAGCAGAAGAAAATGAAAAAATCATCAAGCCTGACGCTTAGTACGTGCATAGCGATTTTGGGTATTCTTAGCATTGAGACCTCAGCGTCGGCCCACATCATGCTGCAACAGCCCGAAGCGATGGTCGGCGGTTCGTATCGAGCGGTGTTCACCGTACCCCACGGGTGTGGAGAGTCGGCGACGACAAAGATAGAAGTGCAAATTCCCGAAGGCGTCGTCAGCGTTAAGCCGATGCCAAAGCCCGGATGGCAAATTGATCTGGTGAAGGGCAAATACGATAAGTCGTACAAGGTCTATCACGGCACCGTTTCGGATGGCGTCAAGGACGTCACATGGAGTGGCTCGCTCCCGAACGACTATTATGACGAATTCGTCCTGTCTGTGTTTCTAACCGACGGACTTGCCCCGGGGCACATGCTGTATTTTCCCGTCGTGCAGAGCTGCGCCAACGGCGAAAACCGGTGGACCGAAATTCCTGCCGACGGAAAATTATCCGCCGATCTGAAATCGCCGGCACCGGCATTGCGCCTTGTGTCGGCCACCACGTCGTCCTCGGACATCAAGGCCGGTGATCTTACCATCAGTAATCCCTGGACGCGCGCGACCGCCGGCGGCGCAAAAGTTGGAGGCGGGTACCTCACGATTACCAACAAGGGCACCGCGCCGGACCGGCTCACCGCTGTCTCGCTGACTGCCGCCGGCAACAGCGAAATCCATGAAATGAAAATGGATGGCGGCGTCATGCAGATGCGCCCGCTGGCGAACGGTCTTGAGATCAAGCCGGGCGAAACGGTGAAGCTCGCACCCGGCGGCTACCACGCGATGTTCATGGACCTGAAGGAACCGCTGAAGGAAGGCGCGCTGGTGAAGGGACAACTGACGTTCGAGAAGGCCGGCAAGGTTGATGTCGAGTTCAAGGTCGAGCCGATTGGCTTCACCGGCGAGAAATCGGGCGGAAGCATGAGCGGAATGAGCGGCATGGAAGGCCATAAGCACTAGCAAGCCCAAGCGGCCTCTTGTCTTTCGGCGGGCAATCCGGTTTCAGTGGCAGACCGAATTGCCCTCCGATTCACGAGATTTCCATGCGGCTGACGCGCTATTTCCTGCCCATTCTGAAAGAAACGCCGAAGGAAGCGGAGATCGTTTCGCATCGCCTCATGCTGCGTGCCGGCATGATGCGCCAGGAAGCGGCGGGCATTTATGCGTGGCTGCCGCTCGGCTTTCGCGTATTGCAGAAGATCGAGCAGATCGTGCGCGAGGAACAGGATCGCGCCGGCGCCATCGAATTGCTGATGCCGACGTTGCAGCGTGCGGATCTGTAGCGCGAGAGCGGACGCTACGATGCTTACGGGCCGGAAATGCTGCGCATCGCCGATCGTCACAAGCGAGAATTGCTGTATGGGCCGACCAACGAAGAAATGATTACGGAAATCTTCCGTGCCTATGTGAAGTCGTACCGGAGCCTGCCGCTCAATCTCTATCACATCCAGTGGAAATTCCGCGATGAGCAGCGCCCGCGCTTCGGAGTGATGCGCGGCCGCGAATTTCTGATGAAGGATGCCTATTCGTTCGACGTGGATGAGGCGGCGGCGCGCGTGTCCTACAACAAGATGTTCGTCGCCTATCTTCGCACCTTCGCCCGGATGGGTCTGAAAGCCAT
>JAFKKP010000201.1 GCA_017305515.1 Hyphomicrobiales bacterium | reverse complement strand
TGACCGCCATTCGGCTGCAACACGCCGGTCAGAAGATTGATGACGGTGGTCTTGCCGGCACCGTTCGGCCCGATCAGCGCGTGGCGCGCGCCGGTTTTCACTTTGAGAGAAAGATCGCGCGTCACGGCGAGACCGCCGAAACGCTTTTGCAGATTCACCGTTTCAAGCGCGAAGGTCATGGTTTGCCCCTCGTCAGCAATCGTGCGGGCCAGCGCACGATCGCCTGAATCCGCTCGCGCCCGATCAGAACGACGACCACCAGCACAAGCCCGATCCAGAACTGCCAGTATTGCGGCGTCAGCGACGAGAAAAACTCCTGCAAGATTTTGAACGCGACCGCGCCGACCAATCCGCCATAGAGATAGCCGGTGCCGCCAAGCACCAGCACCAGCAGCAAATCAGCCGAACGCTCGAATGAAAACACGTCGGGCGACGCAAGCTGCGTGGTCTGTGTGAACAGTCCGCCTGCGATGCCGGCATAGAACGCAGCCAGCGTGTAGATCGCGATCAGGCGGCGGTTGACCGGAATGCCGATGGCGGCCGCACGCAGCGGATTGTTCTTGATCGCGCGCAGCGACATGCCGAACGGCGAATTGACGACGCGTCGCGCCAGCAGAAACAGCAAGAATAAGACAGCGAGGCAGTAGAGGAACGCGGTCTTGCCGAACATGTCGAATCTGAACAGGCCGAACAGCGGCTCGATCGTGATGCCTTGAAGACCGTCAGAGCCGCCGGTCAGCGACGAATACTGGATCGACAGAAAATAAAGCATCGAGCAGATGCCGAGCGTCACCATCAGCCTTGTGAGGTCCGCGCCGCGAATGATGAGAAAGCTCGTGACGAATCCGAGCAGTGCTGCGGCTGCGCCCGACGCGAGCAGCGCCACCAGCGGCTCTTTCACCATGCCCAGCGCCAGCAGTCCCGCCGTGTAGGCACCGACGCCGAAGAACGCCGCGTGACCGAGCGAGAGAATTCCGGCGTAACCGAGAATGAGATCGAGCGAGAGCGCGAACAGCGCAAGCCACGCGATCTCGGTCAAAATCAGATAGCGGTTGGGAAACACGACAAACGTCGCCGCCGCAGCCAGCCAGAAAATAATCTCGTCCGCGCTCCAGCGCGAGAGCCGCCGCAACCGGTCGCCGATGGCAGGCTGCGTCGTCATGTCAGCGCGCCGCCGTGCGGCCGAACAGGCCGTGCGGCTTCCACAGCAACAGCACGATCATCATGGCGTAGATCACGAACGAGCCGAGATGCGGCACGTAATATTTGCCCGCGACATCGCCGATGCCGAGCAGCAGCGCAGCGAGGAACGGCCCCGTCACGGTGGACGTTCCGCCAACGGAGACGACGATCAAAACGTAAATCAGAAACTTCAGCGGGAAATGCGGATCGAGGCCGAGAATTTCCGCACCCAGCGCGCCTCCCAATCCAGCAAGTCCCGATCCGAATGCGAAGGTGAAGGCGAACACCTGCGGCACGTTGATTCCTAATCCCGAAGCCGCACGCGGATCGTCCACCGCAGCCCGCAGCCGCGAGCCGAAACGCGTCTTCGACAGGATCAGTTGCAGACCGAGCGTCAGCAATCCGCAGATCACGATAATCATCAGCCGGTAGCGCCCGACGCCGATGCCGAACAGCGAGACTTGCCCCTGCAAAATCTCCGGCAGATGGATGAAGGTCTGCGACGATCCCATCACATAGTCGGCGCCGGCGACCGACATGAACATCAGTCCGACGGTGAACAGCACCTGCTCGAGATGACTGCGCGCATACATGTAGCGATATAGCGTGCGCTCCAGCACGATGCCGGCCAGCGCGCTGACGGCAAACGCCAGCGGCAATCCCGCAAAGAACGGCAATCCGTAGCGATTGACCAGCACGGCGCAAGCGTAACCGCCGGCCATCGCGAACGCGCCATGCGCGAGGTTGACGAAATTCATCAGCCCCATCGTCACGGCAAGCCCGCACGCCAGCACGAACAGCAACATGCCGTAGGCAACGCCGTCGAACAGGATGGTAAAGAGCGTTGTCATGGGAGCCGGTGTTTCAAAACGCCGTCATTGCGAGCGTAGCGAAGCAATCCAGCGAAGGAAAGATGGATTGCTTCGTCGCATTCGCTCCTCGCAATGACGTAAGACGTGGATGGCCGGGACAAGCCCGGCCATGACGCTGAGAAATTTGTCTGCGATTACTTCTTCGTCTTGCCCGGATCCTTCACGCTCTCGAAGGTCTGGAATTCGACGTTGTAGAGTTCACCGTCTTTCTTCTCGACCTTGCGGATGTATTCGTTGTGAATCACGTCGCGCGTGTCGGGATCGATCGACATCGGCCCGCGCGGGCTTTCCCATTTCATGCCCTTCATCGCCTCGACGAGCGCATCGCCTTCGGTCTTGCCGCCGGTCTTTTTCAGCGCCTCGTAGATCAAATGGATGCCGTCATAGCCGCCGACCGCCATGAAGCCCGGACGCTGGCCGAACATCTTCTTGTAGGCCGCGACGAAATCCTTGTTGGCCTGCGAATTGTGATCGGCCGAATAGTGAAGCGCGGTGACGGCACCGAGTGCGGCGTCGCCCATACCGTTGAGCAGATCGTCGTCCATCACATCGCCCGGCCCGATCACCTTGATCTTGGTAAGGCCGCGCTCCGCATATTGCTTCATGAAGTTGCCGCCCTGCCCCGCCGGCACGAACACGAACATCGCGTCGGGATTGGAATCCTTCATGCGCTGGAGAAATGGCGCGAAATCGGGATTTTGCAGCGGCACCTTTACTTCTTCGACGATCTGGCCGCCGCCGGCGGTGAAATTCTGCTTGAAGAAATTCAGCGCGTCGTTGCCCGGCGCATAATCCGAGGTCAGCGTCGCGACTTTCTTGATGCCGTTCTTCGCCGCCCAGTCGCCGATGATGGTGGACGACTGCGCCAGCGTGAACGAGGTGCGCACGATATACGGCGAACGCTCGGTGATGATCGAGGCGCCCGCCGCCATCACGATTTCCGGAATTTTCGCTTCGGTGGCGAGCGGCGCGACCGCAAGTGCCGCCGGCGTCACGCCGAAGCCGGCGACGATGTTGACCTTGTCGTTGACGATCAGTTCCTGGGCGATACGCTTGGTGTTGTCCGGCACCGCGCCGTCGTCTTTCAGGATCACTTCGACTTTCTTGCCCGCGACCGTGTCGCCCTTCTGCGACATGTAAAGTTTGATCGCATTGTCGATCTGCTTGCCGGTCGATGCCTGTCCGCCGGTCATCGGCAGAATGAGACCGATCTTCACGCTGTCCTGCGCCTTGGCAGGCGCGGCTGCGATCGCCAGACAGGCAGCGGCAGCCAGCGCAATCTTGCTGAAATTCGTCATGTTTCCTCTCCCTTTGAACGGCCGGACGCTTATGCGTTTCTGTTGCCGATTCCGATATAGTTTGACGGTTGATATGTCAACGAGGCACTATACTATCGGATAAGGCGGCGGGCCGCTCCATCGGAATTTGAATTGGACAATCAACATGGCTGACAAACAGCCGCGCATCGACCACAGCCGCTATATCCCGGCGCTGCTTCTGTTTGTTGCGAACAAGCTGGCGTCCGGCGCGTCCAACACCTATCGCCGCCAGTTCGGCGTCGGTGTGACCGAGTGGCGCATCCTGTCGCTGCTCGCCAACGAGCCGGATTGTTCGGCCCAGCGCATCTGCGAATTCTTCGATCTCGACAAGGCGCTGGTCAGCCGCACGCTCCAGGTGCTGGCGAAATCGCAGATCGTCTCGATCCATGTCGATGCCTATCGCCGCCGCACCATCAATCTGACCCGCAAGGGTCTCGCGCTGCACAACAGGATTATCAAAGTGGCGCTATCGCGCGAGGAGCGGCTGCTGACCGGCTTTACGTCCAGCGAGACCGACAAGCTCGCCGAATTTCTGGGCCGCCTGCTCATTCAGGTGACGACGCTTAATTCGCAGGATCTCAAGTTGCGGATGGATGCGCGCCGGCCTGCGGGGAAAACATCGCGCAAGCGCGCGTCCGGCGCGCCGGTCAAGAAGCGTCCATTCGAGAAACTGAGCGCGGCGAAGCGTCCCGCCTAATCCGTGAACACCACCGTCTTGCGGCCGTTGAGGATCACGCGGTCCTCAAGGTGATAGCGCATCGCGCGCGCCAGCACGCGGCGCTCGATGTCGGTGCCCTTGCGCACCAGATTTTCCGGCGAGTCGCGATGGCTGATGCGCTCGACGTCCTGTTCGATGATCGGACCTTCGTCGAGATCGCTCGTCACGTAATGCGCGGTCGCGCCGATCAGCTTCACGCCGCGCTCATGCGCCTGATGATAGGGCTTGGCGCCCTTGAAGCCCGGCAGAAACGAATGATGGATGTTGATGCAGCGGCCGGATAGCTTTCCGGCGAAGTCCTGCGACAGCACCTGCATGTAGCGCGCGAGCACGACGAGATCGGTTTTGGTGGTTTCGATCAGATTCCAGACCGCCGCTTCCTGTTCGGCTTTCGTCTCGCGCGTCACGGGAAGATAGTGAAACGGGACGCCGCCGAAATCGATGCCGCTGTAGGTTTCGCGCGGATGGTTGGAGACGATGGCGGTCGGCACCATCGGCATTTCATCGCGCCGCCAGCGATAGAGAATGTCGGCAAGACAGTGATCGAATTTCGACACCATCAGCAAAACGCGCTGATGTATCCCCCGGTCGCGGATCGTCCACTTCATGTTGAAGGGTGCGGCGATGATGCCGAAGCCGCCGCGCAGCCAGTTGATGTCCGTCGAGCCCGCAACCGTGTCGAACATCACCCGCATGAAGAAATTGCCGGTCTCGGCGTCATCGTATTGCTGGGCGTCGAGGATGTTCTGTCCGTTGGCGAACAGGAAGGTCGTCACCGCCGACACGATGCCGGGACGGTCGGGACAGGATAGCGTGAGGACGAACTGATGCTCGGACATGGGCAAATTCATTCGGTGGATTTGCGCCATCCCTAGCACTGCTGCCATGCCTCGCCAATCGCGCTTTCGGACTCTTTGCGAACGATAAACACGCGATGTCATCCCCGGACTTGTTCCGGGCATCCCGATTGGCCGAGCACAATACTCAATTTATCGGGATCACCGGGACAAGCCCGGTGATGACAAATGTTGGACCGCAGCGCATCTCGTCGTTTAATATGCACAACATGAGCGGCAAATTGAACGGCTATCGGATCCTGATTCTGGAAACGCGCGAGGAAGCGCAATTTTCCCGCCTGCTCACTGAGCAGGGCGCGGACGTTCTGCAATGCCCGATGTTCAGGATCGACGACGCGCCGGACCCCGCTCCCATCGAGTCATGGATACGCGGCTTTATCAGGCAGCCGTATGACGATCTCGTGCTGATGACCGGCGAAGGCTTGCGGCGGCTTTTGAAAGTCGCCAAGCGCATCGGCATCGAGAATGAATTCGTCGCAGCCCTCGCCAGACCGCGCAAATTCGCGCGCGGGCCGAAACCCGTGAAGGCGCTGCGCGAGATCGGCCTCGAGGCGCAAATTATTACCGAGAAGCCGACATCCGAAGGCCTCGCCGAGATGCTGGCGCGCGAAGACATAAAGGGTCATCGTATCGGCCTTCAGCTTTATCCCGACCGCGACCACGCGAAGCTGATCGGCGCGATCACCGCGCAGGGCGCAAGCGTCGAGACCGTGCTGCCTTACATCTACGACGCGAAAGCCGCAGACACGAATATCGTCACCGCGATCGAGGAGATGGCGAACCGTCGCGTCGATGCAATCGCGCTGACGAGTTCCGGACAGGTGCGCCGCCTGATCGATGTCGCGAAGGCGCATAATTGCGAAGATAAATTGCGCAAGGGTCTTGGCGATACGCCGATTGCATCGGTCGGCCCTGTTGTCTCCGAGGAGTTGCGCGCGAACGGATTGCACACCGACATTTATCCCGCCAATGACTCGTTTTTCATGAAGCCGCTCATCAGCGCGATGGCAGCCAATCTCAACAAGGCGCCGCCGCGCGTGGCGAAATGACGGCACTTCCCCTCTCCCATCTTCGCGTCGTCGAAATCGGCTCGGGCGATGCGCTGTGCTATTGCGGCAAGCTGTTCGCGGATTTCGGCGCGGAGGTCATCAAGATCGAGCGGCCCGGCGGCGATCCCGACCGCCGCATTGCGCCGACCGTCGATGCCGGCGACGAGACGCATGAGAGCATTGTCTTCGCCTGGCTCAACACCAACAAGAAGAGCGTCGTTTCCGATCTCGACAAGCCGACGCATGCCGCGCGTATCAAGAAGCTCTTGCGCACCGCCGACGTGCTGCTCGATTCGCGTCATCACGAGAACGTCAGGGCGTCGCTGCTGTCGCACGACGAACTCCGGCGCGACGATCGGGGCCTTGCGATCACCGCATTATCGTGGTTCGGCGAGCACGGCCCCTATCGCAACTACCACGCCACAGACTCCGTCTGCCGCAGCCTTGCGGGACTGGTGAAACTCGTCGGCCCCGTCGAAGGCCCGCCCGTTTTGCCGCGCGACGGACAGGTGGGCGTCGTTGCGGGCCTCACCGCGTTCATTCCGACGCTGGCCGGACTCTACGGCTACAAGACCGGCGCGCGGCGTTTCGCGGTGAACAGTCTGGAGGCGATGTTACAGATCAGCGAATTCGATACGGGGCTTGCGCTGGAGTCCGGCTTCACGCGTCCGCGTGCGGGCATCAATCGTTTCGGACGCGGTTATCCGTCCGGCAATTTCGCGACCAAACATGGCTGGCTCGGCGTCACCGTTGTCACGCCCGCGCAGTGGGTCGCGTTCTGCAACATGATGGAATTGCCCGAGCTTGGTGCCGACCCGAAATATTCCGCAACCATCGGCCGCTTCACGCATGCCGAGGAACTGAAGGCGATCATCACTCCGGTGCTGGCGAAGAAGACCGCGCAGGAATGGTTCGAGAAGGGAATCGAACTGCGGATTCCGCTCGCCATCGTGCCGGACATGAAGGAACTGCTCGAACAGGACGTGCAGCGCGCACGCGGCGCGTTCGGCACCGTCACGGTCGGCACGGCGTCTTTCGAGGGCCCGGTGCTGCCGCAGCATCTGACGCGCTCATTGCCGAAGCCGAACGGACCCGCGCCGCTCGCGGGCGAAACCGGCCTCTCCTCGCTCTCTCCGCACACCCGCGCCGCGACGCGCGCTGCAACACCGGACGATCCGCTGCCGCTGCAAGGCGTTCGCATCGTCGATCTCACGATGGGATGGGCCGGGCCGCACGCCACGCGGCAGATGGGCGATCTCGGCGCCGACATTATAAAGGTGGAGTCCTGTCAGTATCCCGACTGGTTTCGCGGCACCGATACGCGCCCGCCCTATCATGAGGAGCGCGTTTACGAAAAAGCCTACTGGTTCCAGAACAACAACCGCAACAAGCGCGGCATCACACTCGATCTCACGCAGGCGAAAGGCCGCGCGCTGCTGCATCGCCTGATGAAAGACGCCGACGCCGTGATCGACAATTACGCCGCCGACGTGATGCCGCGTCTGGGCCTTGGCGTGAACGACATTCATAAAATCAATCCGCGCCTCGTCGTCGTGACGATGCCGGCCTTCGGCATGAGCGGGAAATGGAGCGGCGTGCGCGCTTACGGCTCGACGCTCGAACAGGCATCGGGCCTGCCGTCCGTGACGGGCAATCCCGACGATCCGCCGACCATGCTGCATGCGGCCATTGGCGATCCCATCGGCGGACTGAATGCAGCAGCCGCATTGCTGCTCGGTCTCATGCACCAGCGCAACACCGGCGAAGGCCAGCACATCGATCTCTCTCAAGTGCAATGCATGCTGCCGCTGGCCGCGCCATCGATTCTCGAACAATCCGCGACAGGAAAAACATCGCCGCGCATCGGCAATCGCCATCCGCGTTTCGTGCCGCAGGGATGTTTTCCCTGCGCGGGCATCGATCAATGGATCAGCATCAGCGTTCGTAGCGACGACGAATGGCAGGCGCTGTGCAAGGCGATGCGCCGCGACGATCTCGCGCAAGACTCTTTATTGAAGACCGTCAACGGACGCCGCAAGGATGAAGACCGCATCGAGGTCGCGATCCGTCACTGGCTCGCCGACGTGCGCCCCGACATTGCGATGACCACTCTGCAAAAGGCCGGCATCGCGGCGGGCATCGCAAAGCTGCCGCAGGATCTCGCCGCCGATCCTCATCTCGTCAAAACCGGACACTGGCAGTCGGTGGACCGCGAGTTCGTCGGCCCGCATCTCGTGCCCGGCGTGTCGTATCGCGAGGGCGACGCGGAAATGCCCTATACAATAGAACGCCTCGCACCGACGCTCGGCCAGCACAACAATGAGGTGCTGAAAGAGTTGCTTGGTCTTTCCGACTCCGAGATTGCAGAGCTGGAGCGCGACGGCATCATCGGCACGGTCGCGACCCAAGCCAAGCCGTCGAAGAAAAAATCCGCCTGAGCATCAACAAAGAAGGAACAAGAAATGCAACTCGCGCTGCCGATCCTCATTGCCGTGCTCGCCGGTGCCAGCATCGTCACGCAGCAGGCGCTCAACAACAATCTGCGCTTCGCACTCGACTCGGTGGTGTGGCCCGGCTTCGTCAGTTATTTCGTCGGCCTGATGAGCATGGTGGTATTCGCCATCGCGATGCGCGAGCCGATTCCGGCCTTCGGCGTGATGGCGCGGGTGCCGTGGTGGGCGTGGAGCGGTGGATTTTTCGGCGCGGTGTTCATCGCGATTGCGATTTTCCTCGTGCCGAAACTCGGCGCGGCGACCTTCATCGCGCTGTTCGTCGCGGGGCAATTGCTGGCGTCGCTCGTTTTCGATCACTACGGCATACTCGGACTTGCGGTGCGCCCGATCGACACGACAAAGGTGATCGGCGCGGCGCTGCTTGTGGCGGGCGTGGTGCTGATAAGGCGGTGATTCCCGTCATTGCGAGCGAAGCGAAGCAATCCAGAGCAACCGAAAGAAATGGATTGCTTCGTCGCTTTGCTCCTCGCAATGACGACTAAGGTCGCTCTTTCAAAAACGCCTGATAGGCGAGCTTGATGCCGTCCTTGAGCGAAGTCGTCGCGCGCCAACCGAGCTTGGACAGGCGTCCGACATCGAGCAGCTTGCGCGGCGTGCCGTCGGGCTTCGACGTGTCGTATTCGATCTTGCCTTTGTAGCCGACGGTCTCAGCGACCACGCGCGCGAATTCGGCAATCGTGATGTCCTCGCCGGTGCCGATATTGACCAGCCGATCCGACGAATAAGTCTTCATCAGATGCACGCAGGCATCCGCCATGTCGTCCACATAAAGAAATTCGCGGCGCGGCGTGCCGGTGCCCCACACCGCCACGCTCGGCGCGTGCGTTTCTTTCGCTTCGTGAAAGCGGCGGATGAGTGCGGCCACGACGTGACTGTAGTCGGGATGATAATTGTCGCCGGGCCCGTAGAGATTGGTCGGCATCACGTTGATGAAGTCGCTGCCATATTGCGCACGATAGGCTTCGGCCATTTTCATGCCGGCGATTTTCGCTATCGCATAAGGTTCGTTGGTGATTTCCAGCGGACCCGTCAGCAATGAATCCTCGCGCAGCGGCTGCGCCGCCATTTTCGGATAGACGCAGCTTGAGCCGAGGAACATCAGCTTCTGCGCGCCATTGTGATGCGCGGCCTGAATGACGTTGGTGGCGATGACAAGATTTTCGTAGATGAACTCCGCCCGCAGCGTGTTGTTGGCGACGATGCCGCCGACTTTCGCCGCCGCATGAAACACCACCTGCGGCTTGGTCTTCGCAAACCAGGCATTCACCGCCGCCTGATCGCGCAGATCGACCTCGCCGCGCGCAGCCGTCAGGATTGTGACGCCTTCGCTCGCCAGACGCCGCACCAGCGCGCCGCCGACCATGCCGCGATGACCCGCGACATAGACGGTCTTGCCTGTCAGATCGAACGGCACGGACGCCATCGAGGCTCTCATGTTTCGCAGAATGAAACAGACGCTGCATCCGTTAGTGCAGATGCAGCATTTCGCGTCAATTGCCTATCATGCGCTTGTCCGCGCAAGCAAATTAAGCATCCGCGACGATTTCACTAGTCCGTCCGGGCTTGCGGGTTTCAGGCGCTTGGACCAGTATCCGCCGCACGAAATGGCCAAGGATCGAACGGGATAAAAAAGCCCGGCGGCCCGACTTCATATCTGGCTGTTCTGAGGGGAATTCAGGGAGAGAAAACATGCGTAAACTTGCTATGGCTGTGGCCGTCGCGCTTCCCGTCATGGGCGGCGGCGCGCTGGCACAGGACACTTTGAAGATCGGCTACATCGACCCGTTGTCGGGCGGTGGTGCCAGCGTCGGCGAAATCGGCCTCAAGACCTATCAGTTCTTGGCCGATGAACTGAACGCCAAGGGCGGCATCCTCGGCCAGAAGGTCGAGATCGTTCCGCTCGACAACAAGGTCAATCCGCAGGAAAGCCTCATTCAGGCTCAGAAGGCGATCGACGCCGGCATCCGTTACGTCACGCAGGGCAACGGCTCGTCGGTTGCGATTGCGCTGTCAGACTTCATCACGAAGTACAACGAACGCAATCCCGGCAAGGAAGTTTTTACTTCAACTACGCCGCGGTCGATCCGGTCTTGACCAACGAGAAGTGCAGCTTCTGGCATTTCCGCTGGGACGCCAACTCCGACATCAAGATGGCGGCGTTGACGAACTACATGAAGACGCAGCCTGCGGTTAAGAAGGTCTATCTTATCAATCAGGACTACTCGTTCGGCGAGTCGGTCCGCACCGCAGCCATCGCGATGCTGAAAGAAAAGCGCCCTGACATTCAGATCGTCGGCGACGAAAAGCATCCGCTGCTGAAGGTTCAGGACTTCGCGCCCTATATTGCCAAGATCAAGGCCTCCGGCGCCGACAGCGTCATCACCGGCAACTGGGGTCAGGATTTCGCGCTGCTGCTGAAGGCGGCTGCCGACTCCGGCCTGAAGGTGAACTGGTACACCTATTACGCAGGCGGTACCGGCGGTCCGACCGCGATCAAGCAGGGCAACCTCAACGATCAGGTTTACCAGATCGCCGAGGGCTATGCGAATATCGACCATAAGGAATCGCGCGACTTTGAAACGGCGCTCCGTGCAAAATACGGCTTCAGCCTGTTCTATCCGCGCGCGGTCAACGAAATGCGCATGTTCAAGCTCGCGGCCGAAAAGGCCAAGTCGCTTGAGCCTGCCAAGGTCGCGGCTGCTCTCGAAGGCATGGACTTCGAGGTCTTCAACGGCGGCAAGGGCACCATGCGCAAGGACGACCACCAGTTCTTCCAGCCGATGTACATCGCGCAGTTCGGCGAGCTGAAGAACAAGGAACCGTTCGACGAGGAAAAGACCGGCTGGGGCTGGAAGGGTGCAGCGAAGATCGATACCGACGCAACCGTGCTTCCGACCACCTGCAAGATGACCCGTCCGTAACGGATCACGATACGCTGCGTCCGCCGGCATCCCCGGCGGGCGCAGTTTCTCTCTCGATTGCTGTCTGGGGGTTGCGGTCGCGTGCTTGAGCTTGTCGTCATATCGACGTTGAACGGCATCCAGTACGGGATGCTGCTGTTTCTCATGGCCAGCGGCCTCACCGTCATTTTCAGCATGCTCGGCGTGCTGAACTTCGCGCATGCGAGCTTCTACATGCTCGGCGCATTTTTCGGATTTCAGCTGGCGCGCTGGTTCAGTTTCTGGCCGGCGCTCATCATCGCGCCAATTCTCGCGGGCCTGATCGGAGCCGGCGTCGAACGCTACGGCCTGCGCCGCGTTCACAGGAACGGCCACGTCGCCGAATTGCTGTTCACCTTCGGTCTGGCATTCGCCATCGAAGAAATCGTGCAGATCATCTGGGGCAAGAGCCCGCTGGATTTCAGAGTGCCAGCATCGCTCGACTTCCCGGCATTCACGGTGTTCTCGACCAACTATCCCGCCTACAAGCTGTTCATGCTGCTCGTTTCGATTGCGATTTTCGTCGGCCTGCTGATCGTGCTGAAGAAAACCCGCATCGGCATGATCGTGCAGGCGGCGCTGACGCATCCGCACATGGTCGGCGCACTCGGACACAATGTCGGGCGCGTCTTCATGATGGTGTTCGGCGTGGGCACGGCACTCGCCGCCGTAGCAGGCGTCATCGCCGGGCCGGCACTGGTCACGCAATCGAGTATGGCGGGATTGCTCGGGCCGATTCTTTTCGTCGTGGTGGTGGTCGGCGGGCTCGGCTCATTGCCCGGTGCATTCATTGCCTCGCTGCTGATCGGGCTGTTGCAGACCTTCGCGGTGTCGATGAACGGCTCGCTTGCCGAAATGTTCGGCCCGTTGAGCCCTGACCTCGCAAAGACCTGGCTATCCGACATCTGGAACGTCACCGTCGCGCAGGTCGCGCCGATCATGCCCTATGTGCTGCTGGTGCTGATCCTTGCGCTGCGCCCGATGGGCCTCATGGGAACGCGCGATACATGACCGACATGACAGCAACCGTCGCACCGCCGCGCCCCACCGCTGCCGGGCAGATCAAATTTTATGGCATGTGGCTCGCCGCTGCCGTCGCTCTTTTTGTGCTGCCGAAGATGTTTCCGTCGGCGGGCTCGCTGACGACATTCAGTCTGATCGGCATCTCGATCATCTTTGCGCTGTCCTACAACATCCTGCTCGGCCAGACCGGGCTGTTGTCGTTCGGACACGCGGTCTATTACGGCCTCGGCGGGTTTCTCGCGATCCACGCCATCAACATCATCGGCGCCAACAAATGGCCGGTCCCGCTGCCGCTGGTGCCGCTGATCGGCGGCGTCACGGGGCTTGTATTCGCAATATTGCTCGGCTGGGTTTCGACGCAACGCTCCGGCACCGCGTTCGCGATGATCTCGCTCGGTGTCGCCGAACTGGTCGCCTCCTCCGCGCTGATTCTGCGCACATTCTTCGGCGGCGAAGGCGGCGTTTCGGCCAACCGCACCAAGCTGTTCAAGATCTTCGACTGGAGCTTCGGCCCGCAGATTCAGATCTATTTCCTCGTCGCGGCGTGGACGCTGATCTGCATGATCGCGATGTATGCGCTGACCCGCACCCCGTGGGGCCGCATGTGCAACGCCGTGCGCGACAATCCCGAACGCGTGCAATTCGTCGGCTACGATCCGCATGTGGTGCGCTACATCGCCTTCTGCTTCTCCGGATTCTTCGCCGGCATCGCAGGCGCGCTCTCCGCAATCAATTTCGAGATCGCCAACTCCGCCTATCTGGGCGCGGTGCAATCCGGCACGGTTCTGTTCGCGACCTACATCGGCGGCGTCGCCTTCTTCATCGGGCCCATTGTCGGCGCGATCTTCGTCACCTTCCTGTCGCTGGCGCTGAGCGACGTGACGTCCGTGTGGCAGCTCTATTTCGGACTGTTCTTCATTGCCGTCGTCGCGTTCGCGCCGGGCGGCATCACCGGACTTCTGATGATGCACCGTCCGCTGGTGCGCAACGGCACGCTCGGCAAGGTGCTGCCCTGGTACGCGGTCGCGCTGGTGCCGACGCTCGCAATGCTGACCGGGGCGATGATCGCCATCGAATGCGTCGTTCACCACACGACCAACCCGACCGACGATCCGAACATCAAGGCGTTCGGCATTCCGTTCAACGCGGCAAGCCCGATAACTTGGGGCGTCGCGGCGGCGCTATTGATCGTCGGATACTTCATATCGCGCAAGACCTGGACATGGATCGCACAGGCCTGGGATGGCGCCACCACGGCTCCGGCGGAACAGGCGACACTGTCATGAGCACCGCAATCGAACTTCGCAACGTCGAGAAGAGCTTCGGCGTCACCGCCGTGATCCGCGACGTCAATCTGAAAGTCGCCGCGGGCGAACGTCATGCGATCATCGGCCCCAACGGCGCGGGCAAATCGACGCTGTTCAATCTCATCAGCGGCTACATGATGCCGTCCAAGGGCGAGATTCTGCTGCGCGACAAAGTCGTCTCGGGATTGCCGCCCTACCAGATCAACCGCCGCGGCCTGTCGCGCTCGTTTCAGGTGACGAACGTGTTCGCCAACATGACGGTGTGGGAAAACCTGCGCTGCGCCGTGCTGTGGGCGACGGGTCACAAATACGCGTTCTGGAAGAGCGTCGATAATCTGCCCGAAGTGCGCGAACGCACCGCGCAGATTTTGCAGGACATCAGCCTCACCTCGCGCCGCGACATTCCGGCGGGTCTTTTGACTTACGCCGAACAGCGCGCGCTGGAAATCGGCATCACTATCGCGGGCGGTGCAGATGTCATTCTGCTCGACGAGCCGACCGCCGGCATGAGCCACGCGGAGACCGAGCGCGCGGTCGCTCTCATCCGCCGCCTCACCGAAGGCCGCACGCTCCTGATCGTCGAGCACGACATGAGCGTGGTGTTCGGCCTTGCGGACCGCATTTCGGTTCTGGTGTACGGCAAGATCATCGCAAGCGGCACTCCCGAAGCCATCCGCAACGATCCGAAGGTCAAGGAAGCCTATCTCGGCGAGGAGGCGGCCTGATGCTGGAAGTGCAGGACCTTCACGCCTATTACGGCAAGAGCCACATCCTTCAGGGCGTCGATATGCATATCGACTCCGGTGAAGTCCTCTCGCTGCTCGGCCGCAACGGCGTCGGCCGCTCGACGACGGTGAAGGCCATCATGGGCGAAGTGCCGCCGGTCGGCACGATCAAGTTCAAAGGCACCGACATCGCAGGGCTTCCGAGCTACAAGATCGCGCATCTCGGCCTCGGCTACGTCCCCGAGCATCGCGACATTTTCCCCGGCCTCACCGTGCGCCAGAACCTGCTTCTGGGAATCAAGGACACGCGCAAGCCGACCAAGTGGAAGCTCGAGGACATGCTCGAGATGTTTCCGAATCTGAAAGCGCGCGCGGACACGGCGGCCGGCGTTCTGTCCGGCGGCGAAAAACAGATGCTGACCATCTGCCGCACGCTGATGGGCGATCCAGAGCTTGTGATGATCGACGAACCGACCGAGGGTCTTGCGCCCTTGATCGTGCAGCAGGTCGGCGATCTCATTGCCGAAATCGCCAAGCGCGGCGTCGCCATTCTGCTGGTCGAACAGAAGCTCTCCATCGCGATGCGGATTTCGCACCGCCTCTATGTGATGGGCCACGGCAAAATCGTGTTCGAGGGCACGCCCGCCGATCTCAAGTCCAACGCGGCTGTCCGCAAAGAGTGGCTCGAAGTCTAACGCCGCTACACCGAACCGGCTGACCCCTCATGGTGAGGAGGCGCTTCTTCCGCGCCGTCTCGAAGGATGAGGCATGTTCGTTCCTCATCCTTCGAGACGCGCGCAGGAGCGCGCTCCTCAGGATGAGGCTCAGGTAGATTCCGTTTTATTCGCCGTAGCTGCGCAGCCGGTCGAGATCGAGAATCGTCACGCCGCCATATTCGAGGCGCAGCAGGCCTTCCTTTTCCAGCGTCTTGAGCGACTTGTTGGCATTCTGCCGCGAGATGCCGGAAATCGCGCCGAGTTCTTCCTGCGTGATGTCGAGATAGCGATTCAAATCCGGATACAGGATCGGATTGAACATCGAGGCGACGGTTCGCGCGATACGCGCGGTCGGATCGAGCATACGGCCGTATTCCAGTAGCGCCATGAATTGCCCGAGGCGCTCGTTCAACTGACCCACCATGAAGCGGTTGAACGCCACGCTGTTGTCCATCAGCCACATAAACGTCGCGCGATCCATCAACGCGAGCCGCGTGTCGCGCAAGGCGATGGTGTCGTAACG
>JAFKKP010000114.1 GCA_017305515.1 Hyphomicrobiales bacterium | reverse complement strand
CTCCAAATTCTCACGCGATCTCACCGACCGTTCCGCGCGGCTTGCAGGCATCGGCCTGATGCTGCTCGGCGTCCTGCTGTTCTCGGTCGGCGACGCGCTCGGCAAACATATCGTCAGCATTTATGCCGTCGGCCAATTGCTTCTTCTGCGGTCGATTGCGTCCCTCATTCTGTTGTCGCCGACGATCTGGCGAAACCGCGCGGACTTCGACCGGATCGAGCGCCCGTGGCTTCAGCTCTTTCGCGTCTCGCTGTCGAGCGGCGAAGTGCTCATGTTCTTCTGGGCGACCGTCTATCTTCCGCTCGCGGACATCATCACCTTCTATCTCGCGTCTCCGATCTTCGTCACGGCCGGCTCGGCGATCTTCCTCAAAGAGCATGTAGGCTGGCGGCGATGGAGCGCCGTGCTTCTCGGTTTCGTCGGCGTACTCATTGCATTGCGTCCTTCGGCGCAATCCCTGACATGGCCCGCGCTGATCGCGATCACCGGCAGCATTCTCTTTGCAATCCAGATGATCGTCACGCGTTCGCTGCGAAAAACGTCCGACGTGGTTCTGGCGGCAAGCCAGTTCGTCAGCACGCTTGCACTAGGTGCGATCCTCACCGCGATTGTCGGATGGAAAACACCGACGTCGTTCGACTTCGCACTGTTTCTGTTCGCGGGCCTGATCGCCATCGGCGCGCTGATGAGCGTGAATCGTTCGCTCATTCTCGCGCCTGCGACTGTTGTCGTTCCCTATCAATACTCCATGATTATCTGGGCGGTGATTTTCGGATATGTCGTCTTCAACGATGTGCCGACGCTTCATGTGCTTGTCGGAGCGGCCGTTATCATTGCCGCTGGGTTCTATATTTTTCTGCGCGAGCGCAGCCACAGCAAAGAGGAGCCGGTGGTGGTGCCGCCACCGGCCTGATTTGCTGTCACGCGCTGCGCGTCGAATTGCTCCAGTTGCGGATCGACGACCACACGCTGCGCTCGAGCTTGAAGCAGTCCACCGGCGTGCTTGAGCCGAGCGCGACAAAGCGATGCAGTTCGACGCCGGTCCAGTTGAAGCCGCACTTTTCCAGAACGTGACGCGACGCCGGATTAAGCACGCGTGCGCCCGACGTCATGCGTTCGATGGCAAATTCCTCGAACGCAAAGTCGATTGCCGCGCGTGCGGCTTCCGTCGCATAGCCCTTGCCCCAGTGATCGACGCCGAAGCAGTAGCCGAGTTCGGGCACGCCTTCGGTTTCCCAGCTCAGACCGACGAGGCCTATGGCCTTGTTCGCAGCCTCGATCAGGAACACCGTCTCGGCCGAATCCGCAGTCGAATTGATGAAGTCGCGCGCATCATCGACCGAATAGGGATGCGGCACGCGGCGCAGATTGATCGACACGCGCTTGTCGCTGACAATTCCGGCGATGGCTTCTATGTCGGCGAGCGTCGGCTGACGCAGGGTCAGCCGCTTGGTTTCAAGGACGAAGCCGCTTGTTTCTCTTAGCGTGTGGGTCGGGCATTCGAGGATCATGTCAGGCTCCTTGTTGCGCTCGTCCCGAAGCGACGAACGCGAAAAGCGAAAGGGGAGGCCGGTTTCCCGTCTCCCCTTGAGAGCCCACTTTGGATTCGTGTGGCGCTCTGCCGGTTCAACGAG
>JAFKKP010000113.1:1672-2453 GCA_017305515.1 Hyphomicrobiales bacterium | reverse complement strand
TGTTTTACGGCGACTATTTCGCGCGGCCCTCGAAGCGTTCCGGCGCGTGGATGACCTCGCTGCGCGACCAGCAGAAGCTCGACGGCAATATCCAGCCGCTCATCATCAATGTCTGCAATTTCTCCAAAGGCACGGGTGGCCAGCCGTCGCTGCTGTCGCCCGACGACGCACGCACGCTGTTCCATGAGTTCGGTCACGGCCTGCACGGCATGCTGTCGAACGTGATGTATCCGTCGCTCGCGGGAACGAGCGTGTTCACCGATTTCGTCGAACTGCCGTCGCAGCTCTACGAACACTGGCAGGAACAGCCGCAGGTGCTGCAAAAATTCGCGCAGCACTACCAGACCGGCGAGCCATTGCCTGAGGACCTGCTCAAACGCTTCATCGCGGCGCGCACATTAAATCAGGGTTTTGCGACGGTGGAATTCGTGTCGTCCGCGCTGATGGACCTCGAATTTCATTCGCAGTCGGCAGCGTCGATCAAAAACGTTCATGCGTTCGAGAAACAGGAGCTTGGGAAAATCGGCATGCCCGAGGAGATCGTGCTGCGTCATCGGCCGCAGCAGTTCGGGCACATTTTCTCGGGCGATCACTATGCTGCGGGCTATTACAGCTACATGTGGTCGGAAGTGATGGATGCCGACGCGTTCGGCGCGTTCGAGGAAGCGCACAATATTTTCGATCCTGCGGTCGCAAAGCGTCTGCACGACGACATCTATTCGTCAGGCGGGTCGCGCGATCCGGAGGACGCCTACATCGCTTTCCGCGGACGCAAGCCTGA
>JAFKKP010000113.1:0-1645 GCA_017305515.1 Hyphomicrobiales bacterium | reverse complement strand
CGCGGATTGCTCAATGAGCCGGAGGCCGCTTGAGGATGGATGCGCTCGCCAATCGTGATGTGAAGACTGACGCGCAGGGGGCAAAGGTCGGCGTGCTGCTGGTCAATCTCGGCACGCCGGACACCGCAGATGCCAAGGGCGTGCGCGTGTATCTGCGCGAATTTCTGTCCGATCCGCGCGTGATCGAAAATCAGGGATTGATCTGGCAGTCGATCCTCAATGGCGTGGTTCTGCAAATTCGTCCCGCGCGCAAAGCGAAAGACTATCTGAAAATCTGGAACACCGAGAAGAACGAGTCGCCGCTGAAAACCATCACGCGCGCGCAGGCGGAGAAACTCTCCGCGTCAATCGCGGATCAAAAGCATGTCATCGTCGATTGGGGCATGCGCTACGCCAACCCGTCGATCAAGTCGCGGATCGATGCGCTGACCAATCAAGGCTGCGACCGGATTCTTGTGGTGCCGATGTATCCGCAATATTCGGCTTCAACCACCGCAACCGTGGTCGACAAGGTCGCAGACGCTTTGAAGGGCATGCGCTCGCAACCGGCGATGCGTTATCTCCCGCCCTATTACGACGATCCGGGCTATATCGATGCGCTTGCCGTTTCCATCGAAAAGCATCTCGCGTCGCTGACATTCACACCGGATACGATCATCGCGTCGTTTCACGGCATGCCCCAGAGCTATATCGACAAGGGCGATCCGTATCAGGCGCAATGCGTCGCGACGATCGAGGCGCTGCGCAAGCGCATGGGCCTCACCGAAAAAGATCTGATGCTGACGTTCCAGTCGCGCTTCGGTTACGCGAAGTGGCTTCAGCCTTACACCGACAAGACCATCGAGCAGCTTGCCAAGGATGGCGTGAAAAACATTGTCGTTGTGACGCCCGGCTTTTCGGCCGACTGCCTCGAAACGCTGGAGGAGATCGCCGGTGAGAATGCCGAGATTTTCCATCACGCCGGCGGCGAGCAATTCTCTTTCGTGCCGTGCCTCAACGATAGCGATGAGGGCATGGACATGATCCGCCAGCTTGTGCTGCGCGAGCTTCAGGGCTGGATTTAGGTTTTCAAGACCTGCGCCGTTAAAAATATTCGCCTGCGGCAAGTTGAACCGCGCCGTCCGTCACTTAGACAATGTTAGAATAAGGCCTGTTCGTTTCTGGCTGCGGAGGATTCATGTCCGGCTTCGATATTTTCACCATTGCCATTGTTCTGCTTGCGATCTTCACGCTGTTTGCGGGCGTGAAGACGGTGGCTCAGGGCTACGACTGGACCGTCGAGCGGTTCGGCAAATACACCCGCACGCTCGAGCCCGGCCTCAATATCATCGTTCCGTATTTCGACCGTATCGGCCGCAAGGTGAACATGATGGAGCAGGTGATCGACATTCCCGAGCAGGAAGTCATCACCAAGGACAACGCAACGGTCACGGTCGACGGTGTCGCGTTCTTTCAGGTGTTCGACGCAGCGAAGGCGAGCTACGAAGTCGCCAACCTCAATCAGGCCATCGTCACGCTGACCATGACCAATATCCGCTCGGTGATGGGCGCGATGGATCTCGATCAGGTGCTGTCGCATCGTGACGAGATCAATGAGCGGCTGCTGCGCGTCGTCGATGCCGCAGTTTCGCCGTGGGGTCTCAAG
>JAFKKP010000112.1 GCA_017305515.1 Hyphomicrobiales bacterium | reverse complement strand
TCGCATAAACTCATTGAGACAGAGGCTGAACGAAAGTGAATGTCACGCAACTTCACGATCTACCGACCCCAAACTCATACCCCCGCCCCCTCGGGCATTACCAGAAACCATCATTAATTCAATAGGTTACCGCATGCGACGCGGTTGATTCACAACCATCCGTCCGGCGATCCAACGCCGTCGACCGCCGACATTCAGATGACGAAATCGATCATGGCGATCTCAAGCCCGCTTGGGATTGCGGTCCACGATCACATTATTGTCGGCAAGAACGGCCATTCGAGCCTGAAGGGCATGCGGCTGATGTAAAACCGGCTTATTGCCGGACGAGAATCAGCGGATCGGCACTTTCGGGAATTTTGCGCCACTGCGCGTTGTCGTCGGCCTCGAAGCGCCAGATTTCGCCCTTCGCGGATTGCAGCAATAACTCGCCGCGCTCGATGCGCCAGATCGACGGCGCGAATGTCGCCACCAGCGGATCGCAGCGCGGTTTGAGATAGACAGCGAAATTATCCGGCTTATCGGTTTCGGTATTCGTCAGCGTCAGGCCGCAGATCGTCTTGCCGCTGTCGCGAACCAGCGACCAGTCGCCGATCAACTGATCGGTCGATTTCGACAAGGCTCGCGCAGCGGCGAGATTTTGCAGAAGGTACACACCTTCGTTCGGGCGCTGTCCCTCGAAAATGCCGCTTTCAACCTCGGTCACATCGATCACCGGCTGGCCTTTGGCGTCCTGAAGACGAACGATGTCGAGACCCTTCACGCTCCATGCCGCGATGTTTTTCGTGAACGGCAAGGCATCTCCACAGCCCTTGTCCAATTCGATTTTCAGACCTTGCGGCGTCGTATCGCCTTTCAGCGTGACGACGCAGGTTTTGTCGCGGCCTGCGGTCGATAATTCCCACTGCCCGATCATGTCATTGGTCAGCGAGCGAGTATCCTGCGCGAAAGATGGTGCGCAGAACAACGTCGCAATGACAGTGGCAGCAAAGACTCGCAGCACGTTCAGCGGCCTTTCACCGGCGTCTCGGCAATCGGCGTCAACGGCGGCTTGCCGCCGAACCACGCTTTGAGATTGTCCACCACGAGCTGATCCATTGCGTTGCGCGTCGTCACCGATGCGGATGCGATGTGCGGCAGCAGCACGACGTTCGGCATGATGCGCAATTCCTCAGGCACGCTCGGCTCGTTCGCGAACACGTCGAGACCTGCGGCCATAATGGTGCCGTCCTTGAGCGCCTTAATCAGAGCCGGCTCGTCGACCACCGAGCCGCGCGCGACGTTGATGAAAACACCGCGCGACCCGAGCGCCTTCAGAACATCCGCGTTGATCATCTTTGCCGTCGATGCGCCGCCCGGCGTGATGGCGATCATCGTATCGACGCCCTTCGCCATATCGAGCAGCTTCGGATAGTGCTTGTATTTGACGCCCTTGGCCGGATTGCGCGAGTGATAGACGACCGGCACGAGCGAGGCTTCGAGGCGGCGCGCAATGGCCTGACCGATGCGGCCCATGCCGACCATGCCGACGGTGCGATCGCGCAACGATCCCGCGCTCAGAGGGAATGCTGCGGCGGTCCATTTTCCCGCCCGCAGATATTTGTCGGCCTGAATGAATTCACGCACCGTCGCGATCAGAAGGCCGAGCGCGGTGTCGGCGACTTCTTC
>JAFKKP010000111.1 GCA_017305515.1 Hyphomicrobiales bacterium | reverse complement strand
GACGCAGAATTCGTCGCCGCCCAGGCGCGCCAGCAAATCCGTGTTGCGCAGGCGCGATTTCACAGCAGTTGCAAACTTTCTCAGGCATTCGTCGCCTGCCGCGTGGCCGTAGCTGTCGTTGATCTCCTTAAAGCCGTCGAGGTCGATCATCAGAAGCGAGAACGCCTGCTGGGTGCGATCGGAGCGGATGCATTCATCGTCGAGCCGCGCCAAGAGCTTGCGGCGGTTGGCCGAGCCGGTCAGATCGTCCATCAGCGCCAGATCCGCCACCTCGTTGCGCAGGCGGTCGATCGCCATGACGAGGAAACCGAAATTCCACATCATCGACAGGAACACCAGCACAAGGATCAGTGCGGCCTGGAAGTCGTTGAACCTGACGAACGACACGTCGCCGCCGATATGGGTCAGCGCGCCGAACGAGCGGATCATGTGCACCGAGATGATGCCGACGGCGATGACGCCGGCGAGCCGCGCGCCGGAATTGATGCGTCCGGCCTGTTTGCCGAACACCATCGGCAGCGTCAGCGCGAGCGGGATCGACTGGCCGAGCGAGTAAATCAGGATACGCACCGGCATGTCCTCGCGCACGAAGACGAAGTAGGCGATGCCGGCCGAGCAAAGTGCTGTGGTCTGGAGGGCCACCATCCAGCTCAGGGGCCGGCCGTAAAAACGCTGAATGCCCATGCAGCCGAGCCAGCAAGCGAAGATCAGAAGCGATCCGGCCACGACCAGCGGCAACAGACCCGGCACTTCGCCCCGCAGCATCGAAATGCCGGAGCCTGCGGCCGCGAAAAGACAGGCCGCGGTCCAGTAGCGCGCCGCCGGAAAGCTCGGATAGCTGCGCATGACGTAGGTCCAGACCACGCCAAGCGCCAGGAAGTTGATAACGAAGACGACCCACAGCGTCGGTACGCTCAGCATCGTTGATCCCCTGTCCGAGCGGCCTGCATCGGGCGCGCTCTTTGACGTATTCCCCGTTGTTCGAGGTCAATGTGCAGCGCGCGCGCTTAATGGAGTCTCACCGCAATAGGCGAAACGTCCGCGTGGTTTTGATTCCGTGAACGGAAAAATCGTCCTTACCGGCGCATTAACCGTGCTGCGCGGGCGTCTTCCGGCGAAAAATGTGATGTGAAAGACTCATATGACGCGTTCAAACGTCATATCCTCTGCACAACTTGCGAAATCGCGAGACAATATTGCGCGAATCAGTGCGGAATGTGTGTGAGGCTGCAGCGAGGTTGGCCCTCCGCTCTTTCGGCCTCGACGTTAGAGTTTCTATTCACACAAACCTGCGAGGTTTTAGCTATGGCTAAGAAAGCAAAGAAGGCGAAGAAGGCTAAGAAGGCCAAGAAGAAGAAGAAGTAATGTTTGCGGCCCGGGTGGAGTGTCTTCACCTGGGCCGCCCTTAAAACCGAGCGGTTACAAAAACGGCGGGCCAAAAGCCCGCTTTTTTGATTCCCGATCAATAACTTAGGTCGCGCTATCGCCCCGCGAGCTGATCGGCGAAATAGGCGATGGTCTTGCGATAGATCTCGGCGCGATTCCATTCGCGCATCACGTCGAAGTTCGGTGAGCCCTGATGATAATCGCCGCCCGGCTTCCAGCCATTGGTCTTGAGCAGGTTGGCGGTGGAGGCCAGCACGTTCGGCGCGCTATGGCGCAGATCGACATGGCCGTTGCC
>JAFKKP010000110.1 GCA_017305515.1 Hyphomicrobiales bacterium | reverse complement strand
CGCGGCGCCGTCCACGCGCGCGGGACGGAAGTGGCGCTGGAATGCCGTCACCACATCGCGCGTCATCTCGCCGAATGTGTTCGTGACTTCGACGCCGTAACCGTAAGCGCGCAGCATAGTCTGAAGTTTTCCGACCGCCTCGCTTTCATCGCCGATGCGAAGCGCGTTGCCGTCCGCGATGGCGGCAGGTGCGACCCACAGTCCAACGCCAGCCTCATGCAGAACCTTCCACGGAAATTTCTCGCCGGGGTCCTGCTTGCGCGAAGGTGCGATGTCCGAATGCGCCAGCACATTCGCCTGCGGGATCGCAAATCGCGACTGCACATCCTGACACAGCCGGATCACGGCATCGATCTGCTGCGGTGGAAAATCCGGGCAGCCGAAATCATGTCCGCCATTGACGATCTCGATCCCGATGGAGCGTGAATTGATGTCGGTGGTGCCCTGCCAGGACGAGACGCCCGCGTGATAGGCGCGGCGGTCTTCCGCGACCATCTGCGTGATCGCGCCGTCCTCGCCGACCAGATAATGCGCCGAGACTTTCGCCTCCGGGTCGCATAATCGTTCCAGCGCGCCCTTCGCGGTGGCCATTCCCGTATAATGAAGAACAATCATATCCACGGCGGCGGAGCGCGGCTCGTGATTGGGCGAGGCGGCAAATCGCGACGCGCAGGGAGAATCGGGCATGTTCATTGTGATATGCTATCACCGGGGCGGTTCGATTGAACCGCCGCCGATTGCCGTCACGCCGGTGAATTTCAAGAGAGACCGTTGAAGCGAATTCTGATTACAGGCGGCGGCGGCTTCGTTGCACGGCATCTTGCGCCGTATCTGTGCAATGCGGGGTTCGACGTCGTCGTCGCCAGCCGTAATCCGCAGCTTAAATTCGATGACGTCCGCATCTCGACCGTGACCACGCCCTCCGCAATGGGCGAATGGGCGCAACTGATGGATGGCATCGACGCCGTCGTGCATCTCGCCGGGCTGGCGCATCGGCCTGCGAGCGCCGAGGAACACGACCGGATCAATCATGTGCTTGCGGCGGAGACGGCAGAGGCCGCCAAGCGCGCCGGCGTACAGCAGTTCATTCTGGTGTCGTCGATCGCCGCACAATCGGGTCCGTCGGCGTCGGGTGTGTTGAAGGAAACCGATACGCCACATCCCGGCGGCGACTATGGCGCGGCAAAACTTGCAGCCGAAAGGGCACTCGCCAAAACCGGTATCGGCTTCACGATTCTGCGGCCCGTCGTGATCGATGGCCCGGACGCGAAGGGCAATGCAGCGACACTCAACTCGCTCGCCCGTATTCCGCTGCCGCTGCCGTTCGGCAATCTGACAAACCGCCGCTCAACATTGTCGGTCGCGAACTTCAACTCCGCCATCGCCGCCGTGCTGCTCAATCCCAAAGCGATGGGCGAGACCTTCATCGCCGCCGATCCCGATGCGCTGACGGTGACGGAAATGTTTGCGCGGGCGCGAACGCGCGCGGGCCAATCGAGAAATCTGTTCGGCGTCGATCCGGCCTTGCTGAAATTCGGATTGCGGATCGCAGGGCGCGGCGAATTGTGGGAACGGCTCGGCGGCTCGCTGGTCGCCGATTCCTCGAAGCTGATGGGAATCGGCTGGTCGCCGGAGCGCGATTAGTTCGGCTCCGTCAGTTTGCAGCGCCGCGCAGCTTGCCGAACTCGGCGAACTCCGG
>JAFKKP010000109.1 GCA_017305515.1 Hyphomicrobiales bacterium | reverse complement strand
CGCACGGTATCACGATCCGCAGCTACAAACCGAGCGATCCGCGCCTGTTCGCAACCATTCGCGTGAACTATCCGCGCATCATCGCCGATGCCGGCCCGTGCGGTATCTGGCTGGAAGATCTCGGACCGTCGGTGAACAACAAAGGCTATATCGAAAACCGCCCGTATCACAATTTCGGCTGCTCAACGCAGCGCAATCTTGCGGCGATGGTCGATAACCCCGCCGATCTTGTGCAGCCGCGCTCGGAAACTCCGGCCAATGGCGCGCGCCGTACCGAAGCCTTCGAGAAATACCGCAGCGGCAAAACAACGGCGACGACCTATCCGGAATCGGACAAGGCTAAGATTAGCGATGTGGGCAAATGATTAGTTACGAGCAGCGTCAGGGCCAGGACGAACAGCCCGCAACCGTCGCCGACGATCACATCGCGCCAGCGCCGCGCGTGTCCGTGCAGGCATTTTGCGAAACGGTCGAGACGGCTGCTGCCGTGCAGGCGGCCGGTGAAGACCGCCGGCTCGACAAGGCACATCTCAAGATTCAGATGGGCGGCATGGCTGCGGCCATCGAAGCCTATCGGACGGCGCCGACACCCAACGTGATTCTGCTCGAGACCGAAGGCCGCTCGGACATTCTGACCGGCCTCGACGATCTCGCAAGCGTCTGCGACGCCGGCACGCGCGTTGTCGTGATCGGCCGCGTCAACGACGTTCTTCTTTATCGCGAACTCGTCCGCCGCGGCGTCAGCGACTATGTGATCGCACCCGTCAAGCCGCTCGATGTCGTGCGCGCTATCTGCGGCCTGTTCTCTGTGCCAGAAGCCAAGGCTGTCGGACGCATTATCGCAATTGTCGGCGCCAAGGGCGGCGTTGGCGCCTCCACCATCGCACACAACGTCGCATGGGCGATCGCGCGCGATCTCGCGCTCGACTCCGTCGTCGCGGACCTCGATCTTGCGTTCGGCACCGCTGGCCTCGACTACAATCAGGATCCGCCACAGGGCATCGCGGACGCGGTGTTCTCGCCGGATCGAGTCGATACGGCGTTCATCGATCGCCTGTTGTCGAAATGTACCGATCATCTCAGTCTGCTGGCCGCACCGGCCACGCTCGATCGCGTCTACGATTTCGGAAACGAGGCCTTCGATTCGATTTTCGACACGCTGCGCACGACGATGCCTTGCATCGTGCTCGATGTGCCGCACCAATGGTCGGGATGGACCAAACGCGCACTGATCGGCGCGGACGATATTCTGATCGTCGCAGAGCCCGATCTCGCGAACCTGCGGAATACCAAGAACATGTTCGACATGCTCAAGGTTTCCCGCCCGAATGATCGTCCGCCGCTCTATTGCCTGAATAAAGTCGGTGTGCCGAAGCGGCCTGAAATCAGCACGAGCGAATTCTCAAAAGCAATCGAGAACCAGCCGATCGTCAGCATTCCGTTCGAGCCGCAGATATTCGGATCGGCCGCGAACAACGGTCAGATGATTGCGGAAATTTCCGCCACGCATCGTACCTCGGAAATGTTTCTCCAGGTCGCGCAGCGGCTGACGGGGCGCGGCGAGGCGAAGAAGCCGCGCAACGGCTTTCTTGCACCTTTGCTCGGAAAGCTCCGGGCCAAATAGTCTTTCGCGTGGGGTATTGTCGTGTTCGGTAAGCGTGGCGGATCGGAAGTTGATGTCAGGGCCACGAAGCCGCTGGCGCCT
>JAFKKP010000108.1 GCA_017305515.1 Hyphomicrobiales bacterium | reverse complement strand
GCCGATCGCGATGGCGATCCCGCCGAGGCTCATGATGTTCGATCCGATGCCCAGCGCCTTCATGGCGCCGAATGCCATCAGGATCCCGATCGGCAGCATGACGATGGCGACCAGCGCGCTACGGACGTGCAGCAGGAAGACGATGCAGACGAGCGCGACGACAATGCTTTCCTCCGTAAGCGTCCGCTTCAGCGTCTCGATCGCATCGTGGATCAGGTTCGAACGGTCATAGACCGGTATGATCTCGACGCCCTTCGGAAGCGCCGACGCCATCTCCGCCAGGCGCGCCTTCACATTGTCGATAACGTCCAGTGCATTCTGTCCGAAGCGTTGGAGTGCGATTCCGCTGGCGACCTCGCCCTCCCCATTGAGCTCGGTTATGCCGCGGCGTTCGTCCGGGCCGAACTCGACCCGTGCGACATCCTTCAGCAGGATCGGCGTGCCCTTGTCGACCTTCAGCACGATGTTTGATAGGTCGGAGAGGCTCTTGACGTATCCTCTGCCCCGCACCACGAATTCGAATTCGGAAAGTTCGACGGTACGCCCGCCCACGTCCATGTTGCTGCCGCGGACCGCATCGCGCACCTTCGCAAGCGGTATGTCGAGCGATCTCAACCGGTTCGGATCGACGATGATGTTGTATTGCCTGACGAAGCCGCCGACGCTTGCGACCTCGGCCACGCCTTCCGCTTTGGAAATTCCGTATCGGATGGTCCAGTCCTGGATCGATCGCAGATCGGCCAGCGATTTGTCCTTGGACTGCAGCGCGTACTGATAGACCCAGCCGACGCCCGTCGCGTCGGGCCCCAACGTCGGCGTCACGCCGGCGGGCAATTTGCGCGCCGCGGCGTTGAGGTATTCCAGCACACGCGAACGCGCCCAGTAGATGTCAGTGCCGTCTTCGAAGATGATGTAGACGAACGAGACGCCGAAGAACGAAAACCCCCGCACCACTTTCGATTTCGGCACGGTGAGCATGGCCGTCGTCAAGGGATAGGTGACCTGGTCTTCAATGACTTGTGGTGCCTGACCTTTGTACTCGGTGTAGACGATCACTTGCGTGTCGGAGAGGTCGGGGATCGCATCGAGAGCCGAGTGCTGCAGGGCATACACCCCGGCCGCAACAGCGAAGACTGCGCCGATGAAAACGAGCATCAGGTTCCGGGCCGACCAATCGATGAGCCGCGCGATCATTGTGATTTCTCTCCGGTGTCGAGGCCCTTGAGCGCTGCCTTGAGATTGCTTTCCGCATCGATCAGGAAGTTCGCGGAAGAGACGACCTTGTCGTTTTCGGCCAGCCCTTCCTTGACCTCGACCAGGCCGCCGCCGCGTCGCCCCAGCTTGACCGTGCGCGGTTCAAAGCGACCCTCGCCCTTGTCGAGAAGCACAAGCTGCCGCTCGCCGCTGTCGATGACCGCGCTGCTGGAGACTGTCACGACGGGCGCGTCCGTCCCCGTGGCGATTTCCACGTCGGCGTACATGTCGGGCCGCAGCACGTCGTCCGGGTTGGGTAGTTCGATCCTGATCCGCGCGGTGCGCGTTTCCGGTTTCAGGTGCGGATAGATCACAGTGACTTTTCCCGTGAACGGACGGTTCGGATAGGCGCGCAGACGCACGGTGGCGGTTTGCCCGACTTCGATGAGCGCAAGATCACGTTCGGCGACGTCGACCATCACCCAGACGACACCATGGTCGACGATCCTGAAAAGCACG
>JAFKKP010000107.1 GCA_017305515.1 Hyphomicrobiales bacterium | reverse complement strand
GCACGCTGCTGGAGTTGGCGCCGACGCCGCGCGATGTTGTGGTGCCGCCGAAACTCGGTGCGACGCTGAACGGATTGCATGACCGGATGTCCGGCGCGCTGGCGCTGGTCAGCGGCCGCTCGCTCACCGACATCGACGTGATCTTCGCGCCGCTGCAATTTCCTGCCGTCGGTGGCCACGGCGCAGAAATGCGGCTGTCCACCGAGAGCGAGGCGGTCGCCTCGCGCGCGCCGCCGATGGACAACGACCTGAAGAAACGCTTCAGCGCGATTGCCGCGCTCAGCCCCGGCATTCTCTTCGAGGACAAGGGATATTCCATTGCACTTCACTATCGCCTCGCGCCGCAGTTCGAGCGCACGATCTATGAAGCCGTGTCCGCGATCCGCGCCGACATTCCGCATGCGCCGTTCGACGTGCTGCCGGGCAAGTCGGTGTGCGAGATCAAGCCGCTCGGCATCACCAAGGCGACTGGCGTGCGCGAACTGATGTCAAACGCGCCGTTCGCGGGACGGCGGCCGCTTTTCATCGGCGACGACGTGACCGACGAATCGGTTTTCGAGATCATGCCGTCGTTCAAGGGCGTGTCGTTCTCCGTGGGACGACGCGCACACGGCGTGGATGGGCATTTCCGCGCGCCGAAGGATGTCCGCGCATGGCTTACTCATTTGCTGGACGATGAGGCCGACGAGCGATGACGATTCCCAAGGTCACGACAGCCGAGGCGACCGGCATGAAGATCGATCACGGCCTCGATCTCGCGGTGATCGGCAACTGCCGCACCGCCGCGCTGGTCGATCCGACCTCGCGCATCGTGTGGTGGTGCTTCCCGCGCTTCGACGCCGATCCGGTGTTCTCGCGCCTGCTCGCGGGCGACGAGGAAAAAGGTTTCAGCGACGTCGTGCTCGAAGGCATGGCGGATTTCAAATCCGACTATGTGCGCAATACCGCCATCGTCGAGACGATCATGTCCGACCGTCACGGCAATGCGATCCGCATCACGGATTTCGCACCGCGTTTTCGCCAGTTCGGCCGCATGTTCCGGCCGCCGCAACTGTTTCGCATCGTCGAGCCGGTGTCGGGTCTGCCGCGCATCACCATCCGCGTGCGGCCGACGCATTCCTACGGCAAGCCGCTGAAGCGTTCGTCGCTCGGCAGCAATCACATCCGCTACGTCGAGGAGGAATCCAATTTCCGCGTCACCACCGACGCGCCGATTGCGATGGTGGAGAACGAGACGACCTTCGTGCTGACAAAGCCGGTCCACATGGTGTTCGGCAGCGACGAAGCCTATCCCGGCGATCTCGCCGCGACCGCGCACTCGTTTCTCGATCAGACGCGCGACTATTGGCTGCACTGGGTGCGGCGCCTTTATATCTCCTACGACTGGCAGGAAGCGATCATTCGCGCGGCGATCACGCTGAAGCTGTCGAACTTCGAGGAAACCGGCGGCATCATCGCCGCGCACACGACATCGATTCCCGAAGCGCCGGGGTCGGGGCGCAACTGGGATTATCGTTTCTGCTGGCTGCGCGACGCTTATTTCGTGGTGAAGGCGCTCAACCGCGTCGGCGCGACGCAGACGATGGAAGACTTCATCGGCTTCACGCTGTCGATTGCATCCAACGACGAAGAACTGCTGAAGCCGGTCTACAGCGTCGTTCCCAATCTGCCGCTGGATGAGCGGATCGCGAGCGACCTGAAAGGCTATCGCGGCGACGGGCCGGTGAGAATC
>JAFKKP010000106.1 GCA_017305515.1 Hyphomicrobiales bacterium | reverse complement strand
GAATGAAGGCGACCCGAATGCGCAGCCCGAGCAGCCGAGATTTTCGCAGAGCGCGTCGGCTTACTGCGTCCGGACCTGCGACGGCCGCTATTTCCCGATCTCGTCGGCCGGCGGCGACCGCGCGAAAACCTGCAACAGCCTGTGCCCAGCTGCGGAGACCAAGGTCGTCTATGGCGGCGGCATCGATCGTGCCTACACGGACAAGGGCCAGCCTTACTCTGTGCTGCCGAACGCGTTCCGGTATCGCAACGAGACGGTCGCCGGCTGCACATGCAACGGCCAGACCAACGGCGGTCTCGCCAAGATCGACATCAAGGACGATCCGACCGTTCGCCGCGGCGATCAGGTTGCCAATGCGGACGGCAAGCTGACCGCGGCACCGAAGACGCTGGCGTCGGCAGCGAACTATTCGCCCCGTCCGCGCGTCGAACGCTCCAGCTTCCCGTTCTTTCCGGCGTTTGCCGCCCAATAAGGTTCCTGACCGGGAACCAAAACTGAGTTAGCCTGTTGAGGGATGAGGCGTGGCGACTGGCCGCGCCGGTCTGAAACGACAGGGGGCTCCATGTCTATGCTCATCAGTATTCTGATTACATTTCTCGTCATCATTCTGGTGCTGTATCTGGTCAACATGCTGCCGGTCGACGGCCGCGCCAAGCAGATCATCCGTATCATCGTCATCATCATCGGTGTGCTGTCGATGCTGAAATATCTGGCGGTATTCTGATTTCGATTTTGTTGTAACGAAAAAGCCCCGGCGCGATGCCGGGGCTTTTTTGTTTGCGATGTTGCTGAATATCAGCCCGCAGCCTTCGCTTCGCGGCGGCGCTGTGTGAGAATGAACTCGGTATAGCCGTTCGGCTGCTCGCGGCCCTTGAAGACGAGATCGCACGCCGCCTTGAACGCGATGCCGTCGAACTTCGGCGCCATCGGCCTGTAGAGCGGATCGCCCGCGTTCTGCTTGTCGACGACAACCGCCATGCGCTTCAAGGCTTCCATCACCTGATCCCTGGTAACGACGCCCTGATGCAGCCAGTTGGCGAGATGCTGCGCCGAGATGCGGAGCGTCGCGCGATCTTCCATCAGGCCGACATCGTGAATGTCCGGCACTTTCGAGCAGCCGACGCCCTGATCGATCCAACGCACGACGTAACCGAGAATACCCTGACAGTTGTTGTCGATTTCCTGCTTCACATCGTCCGGCGCCCAGTTCGACTGCGACACCGGAATGGTGAGAATGTCGGAGAGCTTCGCTTTCGGACGCGACTTCAATTCTTTCTGACGCGCACCGACGTCAACCTGGTGATAATGCAGCGCGTGCAGCGTTGCGGCGGTTGGCGACGGAACCCACGCGGTGGACGCGCCCGCTTCCGGATGCGCGATCTTCTGCGCCAGCATGTCCGCCATTTTATCCGGCGCGGCCCACATGCCCTTGCCGACCTGTGCGTGACCCGGAAGACCGTTGACCAATCCGATGTCGACGTTCCAGTTCTCATACGCCTTGATCCAGGGCTGTGCCTTCATGTCGTTCTTGCGGATCATCGGGCCCGCTTCCATCGACGTGTGAATCTCGTCGCCGGTGCGGTCCAGGAATCCCGTGTTGATGAAGCAGATGCGCTGCGAGGCGTTCTGGATGCATTGGGCGAGGTTGACCGTGGTGCGGCGCTCCTCGTCCATGATTCCGACTTTCATCGTATTGGCGGCGAGCGACAGCATCTTTTCGACGCGGCCGAAAA
>JAFKKP010000200.1 GCA_017305515.1 Hyphomicrobiales bacterium | reverse complement strand
ACGTTCAAACGAAACAGCAGATCTTCGCGGAAGGCGCCTTCCTTGACGGCATTCGCAAGATTGCGGTTCGAGGTCGCAATGATGCGGATGTCGACCGGCACCGGCTTGGTGCCGCCGACGCGATCGATCACGCGCTCCTGAATGGCGCGCAAGAGTTTCGATTGCAGGCGAATGTCCATTTCGGAAATTTCGTCGAGCAGCAGCGTGCCGCCGCTGGCTTCCTCGAACTTGCCGATGCGTCGCGCAACGGCACCGGTAAACGATCCCTTCTCGTGTCCGAACAGTTCGGACTCCAGAAGATGCTCCGGGATTGCCGCGCAGTTGATCGAGATAAACGGCTTCTTCGCGCGGTTGGAGCGGGTGTGGACATAACGCGCCAGCACTTCCTTGCCGGTGCCGGATTCGCCCGTAATCATCACCGATGCGTCGGAGCCCGCGATCTGCTGGGCGAGCTTGATGAGCTTGGTCATCGAGTCGTCGCGGTAGATCAGGTCGCGCGAGTCGTTGGCGACGGCGGCGAGAACGGCGGCGATCAGTTCCGGATCGGGCGGCAGCGGAATGTATTCTTTCGCGCCGGCGTGGATGGCAGCGACAGCAGCGCGCGCATCGGTCGTGATGCCGCAGGCGACGATCGGCACATGGATGTGTTCCGCCTCAATGCGGGTGACGAGATCGCGAATATCCAGCGCCACATCGACGAGGAGAAGATCCGCGCCCTTGCCGCCGCGCAGAACGGCCATCGCCTGTTCGGCGTCTTCGGCGTGCGTGACGGTTGCGCCATTTTCCATGGCGATCTTCGTTGCGGTGGTGAGCTGGCCCTTGAGGGTGCCAACGATGAGAAGCCGCATGGTTTGCTCCTGTTATTGTCCCCGCGTCATTCCCGATGCAGGGTTGTTAGATTCAAAATCCTAGGCGCGTTCCGTCTTGATGATTTCTGTCATGGTGACGCCGAGCTTGTCTTCGACCAGCACGACTTCGCCGCGCGCGACGAGACGGTTGTTGACGTAGATGTCGATGGCTTCGCCGACGCGCCGGTCGAGTTCGAGCACGGTGCCGGGACCGAGCTTGAGCAGTTCGGCAACGTCCATGCGCGAGCGGCCGAGCACGGCAGACACCTGCACGGGAACGTCGAACACCGCTTCGAGATCGGCGGCGATGCGCGCCCCCGGATCGTCGTCGGCGTACATCGTTTGATCGTCGATGGTCGGTGTGTCCGCCGCGTTCAGCTCGGGAAGCGGGACGTTGGTGTCTGTGTCACTCATGGTCGGTCCTCACGGCCGCAGGCATGTCGGCCTGATTGCGGGTCGCCAGATAGCGCCCGACGAGTTCGTCGATTTTTGAATCGATGGATGCGCGATCCAGCGTCACGCCGCCATCGGCCCATTCGATTTTGCAGTCGCCGCCTGAAATCTGCGGCTCGGCGAGAATGACGAGACGGCCCTCGAAGCCGCTGCGCTTGGCCAGTTGCTCGATGTTTTCGCGCGCCGCGTCGTAGAGATCGTCGTTGACGCGAACCACGATATGCGGGGTCGATGTGAGATGGCGGAAGCAATCCTGCACCAGCGCCATGATCTCTGTGAGAGGTTCGGCCGCCATCAGTTCGCTGCACAGCTTGCGCGCGACGGCCATCGCCACTTCGATGGCTTCGGTCTCCATGCGGCCTTCGATCCCTGAGAAACGTCCGGCGATGCCCTTGATGCCGATACCGATTTCTTCCAGCGCCAGCGCGGAGCGCCGGTCGCTTTCGATCTTGGCCTCGCGCTGCGCGGCCTCGAAACCCTCGCGATAGCCGCGCACTTCGGCGTCCGCGACCTGCTGCGCGATCTCGGCCGATGTCGCGGCGCGCTCTTTTGCCGAGGCGGGTGCCGCGAAGTCCGTGTCGAACAGAAATTTTGCGGGCGCGCCCATCAGTACACCAGCTCGTCGTCAGCGCGGTTTTTCTGCAACATGATTTCGCCTTTGGCCGCGAGATCCTTGGCGAGATTGACCAGCAATGCCTGGGCCTCATCCACATCGCGCAGCCGTACCGGGCCTGCGGCGGCCATGTCGTCGGTGAGCATCTTGGCGGCGCGGCTCGACATGTTGCCCATGAAGAACTGGCGCACGGCGTCGTTCGCGCCTTTCAGCGCGATTCCCAGTTTGTCCTTGTCGACGTGGCGCATCAGTGTTTGCGCGGAAGCTGCATCGAGTTTGACCAGATCGTCGAAGGTGAACATCAGCGCCTTGATGCGCTCGGCGGATTCGCGGTTGTCTTCCTCTAGCGAGGTGATGAAACGGGTTTCGGTCTGGCGGTCGAAATTGTTGAAGATTTCGGCCATGACCTCGTGCGCGTCGCGGCGGCGCGTTTGAGAGAGGTTCGACATGAATTCGGTGCGTAGCGTCTGTTCGACGCGCTCGATAACTTCCTTCTGCACCGCTTCCATCTTGAGCATGCGTCCGACGACATCGAGCGCCATGTCTTCCGGCAGAATCGCCAGCACTTTCGCGGCGTGTTCCGGTTTCAGCTTGGAGAGGACGACAGCGATGGTCTGCGGATATTCGTTCTTCAGATAGTTCGCGAGAACTTCTTCCTGCACGTTGGAGAGCTTCTCCCACATGTTGCGCCCGGCGGGGCCGCGAATTTCATCCATGATGCCGTTAACGCGTTCCGAAGGCAGATATTGCTGCAACAGGCGCTCGGTCGCGTCGAAATTGCCCATCAGTGCGCCCGAGGCCGACATGCGCGAAACGAATTCGAGCATCAGGTCTTCGACGACGTCGGCTTCAACGGTGCCGAGCTGAGACATCACGAGCGACAGTTCTCGCACCTCGTCGTCGTCGAGCATCGACCAGACCTTGCCGCCATATTGTTCGCCCAGCGCCAGCATCATGATCGCCGCACGCTTCGGCCCGCTCATCGGCTTGCCGCGCGGCCGTCCCGCCTGACGGCTGGCAAGCGCCGCGACGACGCCTGCAATGTCGCTGGTGTTCGGTGCTGGAAGTGCGGGTGCTGTTGCCATGTCAGATCACGCCGGTTCTGCAAGCCACTGACGAATAATGGATGCGGTTTCTGTCGGGTTGCGCTCGGCGAGTTCGCCGACGCGGTGAACCGATTGTGCGTGCACCTGGCCCTGCACCTGCGCGACATCGATCATCTGAGATGTCGCGTTGTGCGTGAGCTGGGTGACGGCAGGTGCGGCGGCTTCGACCGGCACCGGCAATGCGGCCGGCTTGGCGGCTGCGGGATCGGCGGCGAGGACGCGCTTGACCAGCGGGCGGACGACCATGAACAGCACGATCAGGCCCAGCAGCGACATCACGCCAAGCTCGATGAAATACATGATGTCGTCTTTGGTGAACTGGAACATGCCGAACAGGCCCTTGGATTCCGCGACCGGAATAACCGAAGGCTCATCGGCAAATTTCAAATTGACGATCTCGACCTGATCGCCGCGCTTCTGGTCGAAGCCGATGGCGGAGCGCACAAGCGCGCCGATGCGGTCGAGTTCTTCCTTCGGGCGGGCTGCGTAGACGACCTCGCCCTTCTCGTTCTTGTTATAGGTGCCGTCGACCAGAACCGCGACCGAGAGACGGTTGACGCGGCCGGCTTCGGTCACTTCGGTTTTGGTGATGCGGGAAATCTCGTAATTGTTGATTTCCTCGCTCTTCTTGCTCTGGTCTTTCGCCGAAGGAGCGCCGTTTGCGGAAGGCTGGTTGCCCGGCAATTCGTTATTGACGGTGACTTGACCGTCGTTTGCGTTGGCCGTGGCCGACGATTCCTCGCGGGTCTGGCTCGAGCGCAGCACGCGGCCTTCCGGATCGAATTTGTCGGAGGTCTGCGTCACCTTGTTGTAGTCGAAGTCCGCCGAGAGCTGCACGCGCGCGCGGCCTGCGCCAACGACCGAGGAGACAATGCGCTCGACTTGATCGCGCATCCGCTTTTCATAAGAGGCGCGGCGTTCGTCGCCATTGGCGCCATCGACAGAGTCGGCATCCGCGCCGCCATTGGCGAGCAACTGACCGGTCTCGTCGACGATGGAGACGCGCTGCGCCTTCATGCCGTTAACGGCGGAGGCGACGATATGGCGGATGGCGCGGACCTGTGCGGGCTCAAGCTGGCCGCGCACGCGCAGAACGATTGAAGCCGACGGCTCCGGCGTTTCGCGGGAAAACAGCGGCCGTTCCGGCAGCACGAGATGGACGCGGGCGGCCTGAATGCGGTCGATGGCCTTGATGGTGCGGGCGAGTTCGCCTTCCAGCGCGCGCAGATGGTTGATGTTCTGGACGAAGCTGGTCGAGCCGAGCGCGTCGGACTTGTCGAAAATCTCGTAGCCGACGCCGCCGCCTTTCGGCATGCCGCCTTCGGCGAGCTTCATGCGCAGCTTCGTGACCCGGTCCTTCGGCACCATGATGACGGCGCCGTCGTTTTTCAGTTCGTAGGGGATCGCCTGGCGGTCGAGTTCCTTGATGATGCCCGAGGAGTCTTCGTAGGAGAGATCGGTGAAGAGGGTGGTCATCTGCGGCGTGGTGACGCGCATGATGACGAAGCCGAAAAAGCCGACGAGCGCGAGCGTCACGGCGGCCATGGCCGCCATTCGCGCCGCACCCAGACTTTTGAGGAATGACAACAGACCCTGCAACGAACCAGCCCCAAGATTCGGCTACATGCCGACTGGGCAAGAATTGCCTAGGTATGGTTTCCAGATGGTTAACGCGGGTTAACGGCGGCCGGGAATTCGCCGAAATGCCAAAAGCCGGCCTCCCGTGAAGGGACCGGTTTTCGGAAAATCGTCTAAATGAAAGAAAAAGGTCTTACTGGCGATATTGCTGGATGCGCGTGGTACGAAGGCCGGCAAGGCCGTGCTGGTCGATCGAGAACTGCCAGGACAAGAATTCATCAACAGTGAGCGTATAGCGGCTGCACGCTTCTTCCAATGAGAGGAGGCCGCCGCGAACAGCGGCAACAACCTCGGCCTTACGGCGGATAACCCACCGTTTGGTGCCGGGCGCTGGAAGATCGGCAATCGTCAGCGGACTGCCATCTGGCCCGATGACGTACTTGACCCTCGGGCGGTGGGGTTCTGTCATGGTGTACTCACAAACTCGAAAACTACTGAACGCTTGAACTCTCGGAACAACGTACCCGGCTGGGCTTAAAATTTGCCTAAGTTCATGTCTCCAATACAAATCTCGTTGAACGCGAAAAACCCGCTCTCGCAATGGAGAGCAGGTTTAGATTTGATTCATATTTGAGATGCCGCGTTACGATGACGAAGTCGATGTCGTTGTGTTGTTGCGGATCACGCGCTTGATCTGATCGACGGTGTAGTTGTTACCGCCCATCGAGAGCAGCGCAGGCGATGCGGTGAGATCGACCGAATCCACCACGCCCTGAATTTCCGTCGAAACCGTTACGGGTTGGCCCTGCGAGTCTTTGGCGGTGACGGTCATCTTGTAGTTGCCCGGCGGCCATTGCGTGCCGTCATTGCCCTTACCATCCCACACGAAGCTCGCATTGCCGGACTTCAGAGAATAACCGCCGTTGTAGACTTCCTGCCCGGCCGAATTTGAAATCGTGATCGTTGCGTTGGCGTCCTTCGCGGAGTTCAGATTCCAGGTCGCAGAGCCGTTGAAGGCCACGGTCGAGCCGTCGACCGCGACTGTCGAGCCGACGAAGTTCAACGCCTGCGTCGATTGCGCGGTTTTCTGAAGCGCGACAAGCGAAGCAAGCTGATCGTTCTGCTTGAGCTGCTGCTCGACTTGCGCAAACTGCACAAGCTGCGCGGTGAACTGGTTGGTGTCCAGCGGATCGAGCGGGTTCTGGTTCTGCAACTGCGTCGTGAGCAGCGTCAGGAAGGTCTGGAAGTTACTCGCAAGACCGGTCGTCGAATTCGAGCTGGTGGTGCCGGTCGAACTGCTGCTGGTGGTCGTTGTCGCTGCTGCGGACGTCACCACCGACGGCATGGTTGCATCTACGGCCATGGCTGTCTCCTCAAACCCTGATGTCGACGCCGCTGCTCGACGAGAGCCCGCGTCCGTAAGTCTGCCCGGCGATCTGCGCGGGCACGGTGTCGTCTTCGCTGATAATCAGGCGATGCGAATTGCGGCCCGATCCGTCGTTGTTGTCGTTGCGGCCCGATGACTGGTCGCGCAGGCTGAACTGCAAGCCGCTGTCGCCGGTCTTCAGGCCCGCGTCTTCGAGCGCCTGCTGGAGCTTCGGCGCGTCCTGCCGCAGCATGTCGAGCGTGGAGGGCTTCTCGACGGTCAGATGCGAGGTGACGTTGCCGTGCTTGTCGACGTCGAGACGCACATCGATGCGGCCGAGTTCGGCGGGATCGAGGCGTATATCGAACCGGCTGTTGCCGCCGGCGGCTTTCAGCGCGATGTCTGCGGCCAGACCGCTGACGGGTACGGGCGTATTGGCCAGCGTCGTGTTGAGCTGCGTGGCAGCAGTAACGGTGAGATTCTGCGTTTGGGACTGCAAAGGCTGCGTTTGCTGGGGCTGGACCGGCGGAAGATTCGCGTCGGGCAATGTGGGACGCGCAACCGCCGGCGCGCGATGTTCGGTTGACGAAGTTGCTGGAGCCGCAGAAGCGGTCTTGTCCTTGGATTCCGGTGACGCAGCATTTGTCTTGTCGGCATGCGCGTCGATCTTGCCGCTCTCGTCCTTGCCGTTTTCAGCTCCGCGCGGAGCGTGAGCCTCGGCGGACTGGCCGGGAAGGGCGGTTGCGGACGTGAAGCTCGCTTTGACGTCGGTATCAGCCGCCGCCTTGTCGGCATGCGTTGGGACGGGCGTTACTTTCGGTTTGGCGGGTGCGACCGGCTGCGCCAGGGCGGAATCGGCGATCGCTGTTGTTGCGTCAACCGAAGCATCGCCGGTTACGGCCTGCGTTTGCGCTTGAACGGCGGTTGTCGCGGCTTTGGCCGTCTGGTCTGTCGCAGCTGGGGCCGAGTCCGTCGTTGCGACCGGGGTATCGGTCGAAGATGCCGGTGTAACGGCTGCTGCCGTTGCGGCGCTTGCTCCTGCGTCAGCTTTGATATCGGAAGCAGTCGCGGCGGATGCGCTCGCGGCGGATGCCGTGGCATTTGCCGCCGCAGATTGAGTTACGGCAGTCTGCACGGCCGCGATCTGGCCATCGGTTTTTCCGGCCGAGGCCGTAACCTGCGCGGCTGTCGTCACGGCGACAGGCACAACAACGGCGACAATGGCGGACGCGTCGGGCACGACAGCAGAAACAACCGCTGTTGCAGCCGATGAGGTCTTGGAGTCGTCCGGCTTGCCGTCCGTGGTGGTTTTTGTCGCGGCCGTGTCGGATGCGCCGTCTGCGGCAGCAGCGATCACCGCCGCTGTGGAAGTTTGAACCGCGCCAGTCTTCGCCGTTGCATCAGCGATGGTCGTGTCTGCGGCCAGCACAGGCGCGCCGGTTGCAGCGGCATTGCCGATGGTTTCGTCGGCCTGGATCTCGGCCTTGTCCGATTTTGCATCGGAACTGGAAATGGTCTTGGAATCCGATTTTGCAGCATCCTTGGCAGCGGCTGCCGATTTGGCCTTCGATTCGCCTTTGGCTGTGGTTTTGCTGTCAGACTTTGCGTCCGAGTTGGAGGCGTCGGCCGCCGGCCGGGATTTGCCGTCGCTCTGGCCGTCCGAGCGTGTGTCGGGCCGGTTGTCGGTCTTCGCAGAGGTATCGCCGCCGTTGAGCCGCTGCGTCTGTGTGTCATTGGGGGCCGGCGTGTCGCGCTGCGAATCCGGCGCATTGCTGTCCACCAGCGCCGAAAAGCCATCGGTTGATGGCTGGGATCGCGTCTGTTTCGAGCGCGCATTGAGAGTGGCTGCGGAAGCGGCGTTTTCTTGGCTGACTCGGAACACTGGCGGCCTTTCACGGTGATAAGCACCCAAACATGAGCAAGGACCGGGCCACCGCGCGCTTTGATAAAATATCAATTATTTCAATAGCTTAATGTCACGAAAAGGCACGATTTTGCCGGTTTTATCCGGCGCGTTTCTGCCCGGCGGCAAGATTTGCCCGCCCGGCAAGTCCGATTGCCTCGCTGAGAGCGGCTCTATAATAAAGGCCATTATTCGAGATTACGGGTTGCGGGCGGTATTCTGCCGCCGCAACCGAGATTGGCCGGACCATGCTTAACAGCCTCGATCTTGAGGGCCGTCCCGAAGACACGCGGGTCGTCGTCGCCATGTCAGGCGGCGTCGATTCCTCGACCACGGCTGCGCTGTTGAAGGCCGAAGGCTATGACGTGGTCGGTGTCACACTGCAACTCTACGATCACGGCGAAGCTACCCACCGCAAGGGCGCCTGTTGCGCAGGTCAGGACATTCACGACGCGCGCGATGTCGCCGCTCGCATCGGCATTCCTCATTACGTACTCGATTACGAAAGCCGTTTTCGTGAATCCGTCATCGAGAGTTTTGCCGAAAGCTACGTTCACGGCGAAACGCCGGTGCCGTGCATCGAATGCAATCGCTCGATCAAGTTTCGCGATCTGCTTTCGACCGCGCGCGAACTCGGCGCCAAGGCGCTCGCCACAGGTCACTACGTCGCCTCGCGCCGACTGAACGATGGATCGCGCTCGCTGGTCTGCGCGGCTGACGCCGAGCGCGACCAGAGCTACTTTCTGTTTGCGACGACACGCGACCAGCTTGCCGACGTGCGCTTTCCGCTCGGCGACATGACGAAGCCGCAGACGCGCGAGCTCGCGCGTCGCTTCGGTCTTTCTGTCGCGGACAAGCACGACAGTCAGGACATCTGCTTCGTGCCGACGGGGCGCTACACCGAAGTGATTGAGCGGCTGAAGCCGAATGCGCTGGCGCCCGGCGACATCGTCGATCTCGGCGGCAAGGTTCTCGGCAAGCACAACGGCATCGTCAATTTCACCATCGGCCAGCGCCGCGGCATCGGCATTGCAGCGAGCGCGCCGCTTTATGTCGTGCATCTCGACGCGGATGGGCGGCGTGTCGTCGTCGGTCCGCGCGAAGCTCTGAATGTCAGCAGCATCGTTCTGCGCGACATCAACTGGATCGGCGACGGCGATCTGGATAATGCAATCGCGAACGGTCTTGAGGTTTTCGTCAAGGTGCGCTCGACGCGTCCGCAGCGGCCGGCATGGCTGCGAAAAATTGGCGCCGACTACGTCGTCGAACTCGCCGATGGCGAAGAAGGCGTGTCGCCCGGACAGGCTTGCGTGTTCTACGATGCGCCGTCCGGACAAGCGCGCGTGCTCGGCGGCGGCTTCATCAAGAGCGCGTCGCGCGCGATGAATGCGCCTGCAAATTTGCGCGAAACCATCGCCGGTTAAAACGATGGCAGAGGACATCAACCGCGCCGGGGTGGCGAAAGCTTATGCCGCGTGGGCACCGGTCTACGACATGGTGTTCGGCAAGGTTTTCGACGAGGGCCGCAAATCGACCATCGCAATTGCCGACAATATCGGCGGGCGCGTTCTCGATGTCGGTGTCGGCACGGGATTGTCGCTGTCGGACTATTCGCGCACCACGAAACTGCACGGCGTCGATATTTCGGAGCCGATGCTGCGGAAGGCGCAGGAGCGCGTCCGCACGTTCAATCTCACCAATGTCGAAACGCTGTCGGTAATGGACGCGAAAAATCTCGCATTCCCCGACAACACGTTCGATGCGGTGGTGGCGCAATATGTCATCACGGCGGTGCCCGATCCCGAAGCCACGCTCGACGATTTCATCCGCGTGCTGAAGCCGGGCGGAGAATTGATTCTCGTCAATCACATCGGCGCGGAAAGCGGCCCGCGCAAGATTTTCGAAATGGGCTTTGCGCCTCTGGCACGGCGGCTCGGCTGGCGGCCGGAATTTCCGTGGGAACGGCTGGTGAACTGGGCCGCGAAACACGGCGGTGCAGTATTGGTCGAGCGCCGCCCGATGCCGCCGATGGGGCATTTTTCGCTGATCCGCTACCGCAAGACCTGACAGGCGAATTCGCCGCAGGGAACATCGGCGCTTCGAGGCCGTTAAGTTCCCATGCAGATCAAATCATCATGTCTGGCGATGGCATTTCTGCTGGCGGCTGGCGATGCGTTCGCGCAAGCGCCGCCCACACCTAAAACGCCTGCGCCTGAAACGGCTCCGCCGAATATCGGGCGCAATGGTGCGCAGAACTGCACGCCGACGCAGGCGATGCCGAATGACGGAACGATCGCGCCGCGCGACAACACGACAACGGGCCAGTCGACCGAAACACTGGGCGACAAGCTCGCGAAATCCGACGGCGTGCTTTGTCCGCCATCGAATGTCGATCCCCAGATGCACGCGCCCGCGCCGAATGTCGGCAAAATGCCTGTGATTCCGCCGCCCGGAAGCCCCGGCGGCGATCCGACAGTTCGTCCGAAATGAGATGAAGCGCGGGCCTGTCGTTGCTTGACAGGCATTTGCACGGCTCCTTATATGCCGCCGGTTCGCAGCCGTTTTCGAGAAAACCGGCAACGGGCATTTGGCGAGGTAGCTCAGCTGGTTAGAGCACGGGAATCATAATCCTGGGGTCGGGGGTTCGAGTCCCTCTCTCGCTACCACAAAGCTCGACAGACACGTTCGGCGCGGAAATCTGAACAGCGGTCGCATCAACCGCGAGCAATGTTTCAACGAAGCAAAGAGCCGCAACGGATGGGTGTGCAACGTCGTTTACTGACTACGGCTGTTGTAAGCCCGTGGTATTCGCCTATGCGGCTGTTGGATCGACAACCTCGAAACGTGAGTACGTTTTCGAGATCAATACGCTCCAAATCGATAGTTGAGACCAATCCGAGCGTTGTTGAAATTTATGTTTTGACTCGATGTAAGGGGACATGGCGTCACGCTGCAGGTGACCGGTACAGTCCCAGCGACACGGATGTCGCCAAGATTGATGCGCTGGTATTCAGCTTTGAGGGACCAGTTTGCGGATATCATCTGCTCGAGTCCACCTCCAATGACCCACCCGGTCAGCAAGCTCTGCTGTGAAAGTGCACCGAACTCGGTTGCGTTCGAATAGCTGAGAGCAAAGTTGGCTCGACCAGCTGCAGCGCCGCCTGTGGCATAGATTAAAATGTTGTTGAAAACATACCCGAGCCGGCCACGCACTGTACCGAAGGCGTCAACTTTCAAATTGCCAGTTACGTTTTCGTTGAGGAAAATGAAGGGAGTAGGTCCGGCCCCATAGCTGGAAATATTCGCACCTTGGATATCTGCTTCAATTCCAAGAACGAAATCTCTCACTTGGCGATTATAACCAAGCTGTACTCCGCCAAAGCCGCCCTTTGTATTAAGAGTGGCTGCGATAGGACGAAGGGGAGTTGGCTCGGACGGAAAAAAGGCATAGATAGCGCCTTCGTTTGCGCTCCAACCATAACCGCCATTTATACCGACATAAACGCCAGACCAACCAGCTGAAGGCGCTCCATTCCGGCCAATGCTATCCCCTGCATATGTCGCCGTTACAAAGCCAAAAGTGACAATTGCAGCGATAAGGCCGGTCTTCATGAAAAATCCCCGAGCAAAATAAAATAAACGAGCGTGAATCGTCTCATTACCTTGCCCTAGAAGTTCCCGCGTATCAATCTTGGAGCCAACGTGACAAAGGGCTATGGCGCGCTTGGCGCTTTTTCATTTCATCTAGAATTCGTAATTCATGTTCCAAAAGTGCGTTGTGCAAAAGATCGTGCTCAATTGAAATTGATAATCAGCGTTTTCAACGTCGAGAATTCGTAGAGCGCCTTGAAGCCATTTTCGCGTCCGTGGCCCGACTTTTTCATTCCGCCGAACGGCAGTTCGATGCCGCCGCCTGTATGCGGCTGTGCGCTCAGGGCCGCCGCAAGCCAGCTAGACGAATAAACGGGACGCGGCGCACCCCTGCCGATTGCGGTTAGCCGGACCAGTTAGTTATAGCCCTTGGGCCGCTAAAACTAACGGGTTTGACCAGTTTCCAAGATCAATCACCCTCGGTATGTTCTGTCGGCTGTCTAGATCAACACTGCCTCTCGCTACCAGAACCTTTTCCGCAAAATCGCGACTAACATATCGACAGGCTCTTTCGAGCCTGCTGAACTTTGTCCGGGGACGAATTGCGGGAGGCACAACAATGAAGAAAATCATCCTTGCTCTGGCGGCAGCTTGCATGACCGCCGCATTTTCACATTCGGGTTTTGCCGAAGGCGCGCTTGCGGTGGGAATCCCGCAGGGCGATCCGAACAAGGGTTTCCGGTGGAGCATTCAAATCAACAATCCGGATTCGGCGTCGTCGGCGATGAAAGATTGTCGCGCAGCCAGAAACCCCGCAACCGGCAAGGCCTGCATGCTGATCGGCACCTTCAGCGATCAATGCGTCGCGGTTGCCGCGAACGCCGACGGCAGCGATCCGGTAACTGGCGCAGGCTGGGCGATTGCGCCTGACTCGGCAACGGCGACCAAGCGCGCCATCGACCAGTGCAACGCGAGCCGAAACGGCACCGGCCGTCCGTGCCAACTCGATGGAGAAAAAAGTATGCTTTGCGATGGAAGCGCCAAATAGGCCGCTTCGATCGCTGTAACTCTATCGCGTGACGTGAGCGGACACGGCGAGCCATTTGCCGTTCTGCTTGGTCCAGACATCCGTGTAACGTCCCGCGCCTTCGCTTCCGTCCGGCATCCGATAGCTTGTGCGCGCGTGAATGATCGCAACATCGCCCATGATGCGGATCAGCACATCTTCGGCCTTGAGGTTTTTGATCGCGACTGGCTTTTCGGTCTGCTTCAGGAATTGTGCACGATCGACGAGCGAGCGGTCGGGATTGGAGCAATAGAAGTCTTTGGCTAGAATTTCGTCAAAACGCTTCACGTCGGAATTCTGTACGGAATCGATATAGTCGCGGTTGAGCGCGACAAGCGTCTCCCGATCCGATGCCATATGATCTTGCTCCCTTCGATGCGATCCGTTCTAGTGTGCGGATTGGTTTCAATCATTAGCGTTTTGCGGAATCGTTCTCAATGGACTTCGCACTCACACAGCAGCAGGAGTCCATTCGCGACGCGGTTGCGAAGATTTGCGCGCAGTTCGATGACACCTATTGGCTGACGAAAGATCGCGACGGCGGTTTTCCTCACGAGTTCTATGAGGCGATTGCAAAGGCCGGCTGGCTCGGCATCTGTATTCCTGAAGCATTCGGCGGCGCGGGCCTGGGCATTGCCGAAGCCGCGATCATGATGCGGACGATTTCGGAGTCGGGCGCGGGCATGGCCGGTGCGTCGTCCGTGCATATGAATGTGTTTGGATTGAATCCTGTGGTGGTATTCGGCACCGACGAGCAGCGCAAGCGGATGCTGCCGGGAATTGTCGAGGGCCGCGAGAAGGCCTGTTTCGCCGTGACCGAGCCGAACACCGGATTGAACACCACGCAGCTGAAGACGCGCGCGGTTCGCAAGGGCGACAAGTATGTCGTCAACGGCCAGAAGGTGTGGATTTCGACTGCGCAGGTCGCGCACAAGATTTTGCTGCTGGCACGGACGACGCCGCTCGAAGACGTCAAAACGTCGACGCATGGCTTGAGTCTCTTTTATACGGATATCGACCGCGCGCGCATCGCGGTGCACGAGATCGAGAAGATGGGCCGCAAGGCCGTCGACTCGAATGAATTGTTTATTTCCGATTTTGAAATCCCGGTTGAGGATCGGATCGGCGAAGAAGGCCGCGGCTTCGAATACATTCTGCACGGTATGAATCCGGAGCGCGTGCTGATCGCCGCAGAAGCCATCGGACTGGGCAAGCTCGCGCTGTCGCGCGCAGCGGCCTACGCAAAGCAACGCATCGTCTTCAATCGTCCCATTGGGCAGAATCAGGCGATCCAGCATCCGCTTGCAAAAAACTGGATGGAGCTTGAGGCCGCATGGCTGATGACGATGTCGGCGGCATGGCAATACGATCAGGGATTGCCGTGCGGACCTTCGGCGAATGCCGCAAAATATCTCGCTGGCGAAGCAGGCTTCGACGCGTGTCAGCAGGCGGTGATGACGCATGGCGGCTTCGGTTACGCCAAGGAATATCACGTCGAGCGATATTTACGCGAAGTGATGATCCCGCGCATCGCGCCGGTCAGCCCGCAGCTCATCCTCAGTTTCATTGCGGAAAAAGTGCTGGGGCTTCCGAAATCGTACTAGTCCAAAAAAGACCGGCCGCGACGGCCGGTCGATTTTCACTCTGCAAATCTTATTAGAGTTTCTTGTTCGCCGCATCCGCCGCGCGATTGATCGCGGACTTCGCCGCATCCTTCGCGCTGCCGACGGCCTGCTGTCCGTGGCCCTTGGCTTCCTGAATGGCACCTTCGCCCTTCAGCTTTTCGGAGCCGGTTGCATGGCCGAGACTCTGCTTGGCCTTGCCGATCGTTTCGTTGGCTGCACCTTTTACCTTGTCGGCTGTCGCACCCATATTAACTCTCCTTTTGTGAGATGCAGATTCAACGCGCCGATTGACCCGATGTTCCCGATCTGTTGAGTTGGAACAACGATTCAAGAAAGAAGAGTATGTCCGGAACACACGATCACGCGCACGATCACGACACGCGCTGGAAACATGACGGCGTGCGCGTCATCCCGGGAAATCAGCTCGATCCGAATGTGCCATCGACAGCCGGGATGGATCGCAAGGCCGCGATTAATTTCGCGCGGGTCGGTGCACAGAAGTTATGGGCGGGCACGGTGACGATCCGGCCCGATGCGAAAACCGGCGCGCACCATCATGGCCATCTTGAAAGCATCATCTACGTTGTGCGCGGCAAGGCGCGCATGCGGTGGGGCGAGCATCTGCAATTTACCGCCGAGGCCAATCCGGGCGATTTCATTTTCATTCCGCCTTACGTGCCGCATCAGGAGATCAACGCCAGCCGCGATGAAGTTCTGGAATGCGTATTGGTGCGTAGCGACGGCGAGGCGATAGCGATCAATCTCGACATCGAGCCGGTCGAGAAGCCGCAGACGGTGCTGTGGATCGATCCGATCCATCGCGATCCGGCGGAAAAGAAATAGCGGATTCTATTAAGCGGATTTGCGATGAACGATTTTCACTTCTACGAACCGAAAGACGGTCACGGCCTTCGCCACGATCCGTTCAACGCCATCGTCGGCCCGCGTCCCATCGGCTGGATTTCGTCGCAGGATTCCAAGGGCCATGTGAATCTGGCGCCCTATAGTTTCTTCAATGCGTTCAACTATCATCCGCCGATTGTCGGTTTCTCCAGTGTCGGCTGGAAAGACACCGTCGCCAACGTTCGGGAGACGGGCGAGTTCTGCTGGAATCTTGCGACCAAGCATATCGGCGAGCAGATGAACATGACGTCCGCCAGCGTGCCGCATGAGACCGACGAGTTCACGATTTCGGGTCTGACCAAGGCTGCAAGCCGCAAGGTGAAAGTGCCGCGCGTCGGCGAAAGCCTCGCTTCATTCGAGTGCAAATTGACGCAGCTTTTTCAGCTTCAGGGCGCGGACGGAAGCAAGGCCGATGCCTGGATGGTGTTCGGCGAAGTCGTCGCTGTTTACATCGACAAGCGGCTGATAAAGGACGGCGTGTATCAGACGGCCGAGGCGCATCCAATTCTGCGGGCCGGCCGGATGGGCGACTATGCCGAAATTCGCCCCGACATGATGTTTGAGATGGTCCGGCCGCGTTAGTGCGGCGGCTTCGCTCAACAAGACTTGATGGCTTTTTAGGCTGTTTGTCCGCTGTCTTCGGAACGTAAACTTCCCGCGCAGGTTATTGGCACGCATAGTGTTTTGAGGTTTTTGCGCCATTCCCCGACTGCCGTGCAGACAGGTTCCCGCAGCCCGCCAATGGCGCTAGCATCCTCAAAGCTGTTGCGAATCCGATTGCCTTTGCGACCTCGATCAAAAGGATCGTCCCATGAGCTTCTCGTTTCGCCGTGACATCGTCACCAAGCCGATCTTTGCCTGGGCTCACAAGGCGCTGCCGCCGATGTCGGACACCGAGCGCGAGGCGCTGGAAGCGGGCGATGTGTGGTGGGACGCCGATCTGTTCACCGGCAATCCCGACTGGTCGAAACTGCTCGCCAACGCGCCGGCAACTTTGACGGCCGAAGAAAAAGCGTTTCTCGAAGGCCCGGTCGAGCAGCTTTGCAGCATGATTGACGACTGGAAGGTGAATTGGGAGTGGCGCGATCTGCCCCCGGAAGTCTGGGACTTCATCAAGCGCAACAAATTCTTCGGCATGATTATTCCGAAGCAGTTCGGCGGTCTGGAATTCTCGCCCTATGCGCATTCGGAAGTGGTGCGGAAAATCTCGTCGCGATCGGTGACGGCGGCTGTCACGGTGATGGTGCCGAACTCGCTCGGCCCCGGCGAACTCCTCATGCGCTTCGGCACCAAGGAGCAGCAACAAAAGTGGCTGCCGGGTCTCGCCGAGGGGCGCGAGATTCCGTGCTTCGGCCTGACGAGTCCCGAAGCGGGCTCGGATGCTGCCTCGATGATCGACACCGGTGTCATCTGCAAAGGCACCTTCAACGGCAAGGAGACGCTCGGCCTGCGGCTGAACTGGCACAAGCGTTACATCACGCTCGGACCCGTCGCGACATTGCTCGGCCTCGCGTTCAAGGCGTTCGATCCCGACGGACTGCTCG
>JAFKKP010000105.1 GCA_017305515.1 Hyphomicrobiales bacterium | reverse complement strand
GATAGCAATCATCTGTATTCGTTCACGCATATCGATAACACGGACCTGCGCCTCGTTGTAGGCATCGACGAACAAACTATGTTGTCAAAGATCGATTCAGATCTCTCACTCGCGCGTCATGAATTTTTCGGCGGTGGTTTGCTGGTCCTTCTTGCGACTTGGTTTCTGTCCGAATTGCTGATCCTGCGGCCGATTAGGCGTATTACATCGGCCGCTCGAAAGCGCGCGGACGGACATCGGGAAGCCGCGCTTGATCCGGTGCAGTTCCCGCCGGAATTTTCCTTGCTGGCATCCGCGGTAAACGGCATGGCGGAGAAATTTGAAGGCCGTGAAGACAGCCTGGTATTCGCCAACACCGAATTGAATCTCTTATCTTCGCGCGATCCTCTGACCGGATTAATGAACCGGCGTGCCCTGGACGTTTCGCTGGATCTCGCGTGGAAAGAGGCGTTTCATAAAAAGGCGCCGATGGCGTTTGTGATGATCGATATCGACCGGTTCAAACAGTTTAACGACAGCTACGGTCACACGGTGGGCGACGATTGCTTGCGGCGCATCGGTGCCGTACTTAACAAGATTGCCGATTTTCATTCAGCGATAGCGGCGCGTTATGGCGGCGAAGAGTTTGTGATCGTTTTTCCGTCGATTTCAGCAATTGACGCGCTCGGGCTGGCTGAGTTTGTGCGGCTGGCAATTCAAGGCTTGAACATTCCTCACAAGGAAAACGCAGGCGGACTCGTGACCGCAAGCCTCGGTCTGAAAATGAGCAATGCAACCGGTGTCTCATCGATAGCCAAGCTCGTTTGCGGCGCCGATGAAAACCTCTATGTCGCTAAAAGGCTCGGGCGCAATCAAACCGTGAATGACGCGCGCTGGACGTCGCGGTTTCTGGTCGATCAGAAAATAGCGTAAAGCGAGATGAGTGCGGCTGTGAAGATTGTAAGAGCCGCCGCTGAAAAGTCTCAGTAGCGACCTAGTTGAACTTCCGCATACCCGCTGGCGGCAGAAAGCTCTCGTCGAAAATATCGGCAAACGAAGGCCGCTTGCGGAATTCATAGTCGGCGGCGATCTGGTCGAGCGCGGTCTCGAAGCGTTTGGGCTCGATGCCGCCGAGGCCGTTCTTCTTCACTTCGCCGGTGAGAATGTTGTCGGCGATGGATGCGCGCAGACGATCGATCTCGATGTCGCGCGAGGCACCGTCCATTTTCGCAAGCACGTCGTCGATGGCTTTGGCGGGATCTTTGACGGCGAGCTTTACGCCCGCAATCGTTGCGCGGATGAACGCCTTTACCGCATCCGGATGATCGTTGAGAAATTTCGGATTGACGATCAGTGCGTGGCCGTAAACCTCGGCACCGAAATCGGCGAAGCGCAATACTGCGAGATCGCTCGCCGGCACGCCGCGATTGCGCAGGTTGATGCCTGAGAGAAACGACCAGCCGCTGACGGCATCGACCTGGCCTGCGGACAGCATCGGCTCGCGCACGGCGGGGCTCAGTTTTTCGATCTTCACCTTGTCTGACTTGATGTCGTTCAGTTTTGCCAGCGCCGGCCACAGCCGCATCGCCAGATCGCCGTCAACCAAACCGACGGTCTTGCCCGCGATGTCGCCAAGTGTGGAGATGCCGCGGCTCTTGCGCGCGATCAGCGCATAGGGCGCCGCCGCCACGTAGTCGAGCTCGCTGGTCAGCGCCCAGAATTTCGTTGCCAGCGTCCGCGTGCCGTTGGGCGCCAGCAGCAGCGTGCCGGTCAGCTCGTTGGCGATGCCGAGCGCCACCAGCGCCATGC
>JAFKKP010000104.1 GCA_017305515.1 Hyphomicrobiales bacterium | reverse complement strand
CGGCCGTTGCGGACCTCGCGCAGATAGATGTTCTGGATCGGGTTGTGCGCCTTGTTGAACGACAGCGGCCCGCGCGGCGAATCGATTTTGGCATCGCCCATCGCCTTTATCATCGCGTCACGCGCCTTGTCGTCGCCCTTCACCGCCGTGAGACCGATGTCGAGCAATGCTGCCGCGTCGTATCCCTGCACCGCGTAGATGTCGCCGTCGTTGTTGGTCTTGGCCTTGAAGGCTTTCAGGAACGCGACGTTGGCGGGGTTGTCGAGATTGTCGGCGTAATGCAGCGTGGTCTTGATGCCGTTGGCCGCTTCGCCCTGCGCCGGAATGGTGCCGTCGGTGAGGAAGCCCGCGCCGTAAAGCGGAATGGTCTTGTTGAGACCTGCCGCCGCGTAGTCCTTCACGAATTTCACAGCGCCGCCGCCGGCAAAGAAAGAGAAAACCGCGTCTGGCTTTTGAGATGCGATCTGCGCGATCAGCGCCTGGAATTCGACTTCCGGGAACGGCACGGTGAGATCGGCCACAACCTTGCCGCCGAGCTTGGTGAAATTCTCGGTGAACGCACCGATCATTTCCGCGCCCGCCGTGTAGCGCCACGTCACGGTCGCGACATTCTTGATGCCCGCATCGAAAAGCACCTTGCCGGCCGGATAACAGGTCTGCCAGTTCGAGAACGAGGTGCGGAAAATGTTCGGCGCACAGAGCGCGCCGGTCGCATCGTTCGCGCCCGCGTTCGGAATAATCATCAGCGTGTTGGTGTCGCGCGCGACCTTCACCATCGCCATCGCGACGCCGGAATGCACGGTGCCGACGACGACATCGGCCTTCTCGCGGCTGACGATGCGGTTCATGTTGTCGGTCGCGGCTTCCGGCTTCGACTCATCGTCCACCTGCACGAATTCGACCGCGCGCCCGCCGAGCTTGCCACCCTTCTGCTCGACATAGAGCCTGAAGCCGTTATCGATGAACGTGCCGAGCTTCGCGTAGGTGCCGCTATAGGGCAGCATCATGCCGACTTTCAGCGGCGCGGCTTGCGCAATCGCGGGCGTGAACAGACGAGGTGCTGCGGCAAATGTCGCGGCACCCGCAGCGGATGTGAGCAGCGTGCGGCGCGTGAGCTTGAATTTCGTGTCGGTCATCGGTGTGTCTCCCTCTCGATTTTTGTTTGATTAAGTCCAGTGCGGGCGGCCACCGTCAAGGGCAGCCGATCCAGTCCTTCATATTGTTGCCGTTGAGTTTTGCGAGTTCGGCGGCGCGGCGCGACAATACGGCGCGCTGGTTGATGTAGCCCTTGTCGGTGATTTCGCCGCCATCGACGGAGGGCGGCTCGCTTATCAGGCGCGCGCGCGTGGCGAAGGTCGATGTCCCGCCACCATTGGCTTTCAGTTTAGCCAGGCCCGCAGCAGTCGCCTGACGCACGGCTTCGTGGCCCAGAACGCTGTCAACACTTGCATCGTCGGCAAGTTTAGCCAGCGAACGGCACGCCGCGATATTCGGGATCACCAGAAAGCGCACCTCGTCGCCGTCATGTCCGGCAACGACAATGTCCTGCGCGACCGGCGCGAGCGCAGCGATCCCCGCGACACGCAGCGTGCCGACGCTGACCCATGTGCCGGTCGTGAGCTTGAAATCTTCCGAGACGCGGCCATCGAAAAACAATCCGAGTTCAGGACGTTTCGGATCCGCGAACGTCATGGCATCGCCAATCAGATAGAAACCGTCCTCGTCGAACGCCTTCTTCGTCTGCTCCTCGGCCTTCCAGTAGCCGGGCGTGACATTCGGCCCGCGCAC
>JAFKKP010000103.1 GCA_017305515.1 Hyphomicrobiales bacterium | reverse complement strand
TCTTCGCCCAATAAAAAGATCGTCAGCCGCTCGGGCACTCGTTACGGCGCTGCCGTCTCGAACAGTTCTTTCTGATCTTCTTTCGGAGCGGTCGGCGGTGACTTGAATTGCTGCGGCACCAGCTTCTCAAGCTCCGGCATCAGCACCACGCTTTCCTGCTCGTTCGGATCGGTGCGCGCGATCACCGCGATCACCGTTTCGGTCTCGCTCGGATTGTAAGGCAGATGCGGCACGTCCGCCGGAATGTAGAAATAATCTCCCGGCGCGACGAAGGTGTGATGTTCGAGCTTCTCGCCGTGATAGACGCCTGACGTTCCGCTCAACGCGTAGATCGCCGTCTCATGTGTCGTGTGCTTGTGGGCATGCGCGCGCGAACCCGGCGCGATGATGACGGTCTGCATGTGGATCGCTTTCGATCCGACGGTGTCGGCTGAAATTCCAACGTGATAGTCGAGGCCCTGCTTGCCGCGCACGCTGCCGCCGGATTTGACGAGACGGCCTTTCATCTCATTTTTTGAGTTCATCCTGATTGCTCCCAAAACCGATCGTTTCGCGGAATCGCGAATTTGCCGGGAGACTAACGCGCCGGATATGGTTTCGGTTTGGCCGCCGTATCAAATTTATGTGTCGCGAAAGCGCGATTATCGCGCGCCCGACTTCTTCGCGACGATCTCGCCGAACACATCCTTGTATTCATGCGGAGGCGCGCGCCAGTATTGCGGCGGACCGTCCACGGTTGCGCCGAGTTCGGCGGCGGCATGCCACGGCCAGCGCGGGTCGTAGAGCATGCCGCGCGCGAGTGCGACGAAATCCGCCTTGCCACTGGCGACGATGTTTTCCGCCTGTTTCGTCTCCGTGATGAGGCCGACCGCGAAGGTGGCGACGCCGGCTTCCTTTCGTATCGCCTCCGAGTAATGCACTTGATAACCAGGACCGAGTGCGATCTTCTGTTTCGGCGACACGCCGCCCGACGATGCATCGACCCAGTCGACGCCGCGTTTTTTCAATTCTTTTGCGAACGCGACGGTCTGCTGAATGTCCCAGCCGCCGTCGACCCAGTCGGACGCCGACACCTTGATGCCGACCGGCTTATGGGACGGAAACGCCGCGCGCACCGCGTCGAACACTTCGAGCGGAAAGCGCATGCGGTTTTCCAGCGAGCCGCCGTACTCGTCGGTGCGCCGGTTGGAAATCGGCGATAGAAACTCGTGCAGCAGATAGCCGTGCGCGTTGTGAACCTCGATGGCGTCGATGCCGAGACGTTCGGCGCGTTTCGTTGTCTCGACAAACGCATTCTTCACGCGCGCCATGCCGGCCTTGTCGAGAGCCGCCGGCGGCGTCTCGCCATCCTTCTGCGGCAGCGCCGACGGTGCCGACGCGATCCACCCGCCTTGGCCGACCGGAATCTGCTGACCGCTTTCCCACGGCAGATGGCTCGATGCTTTCCGTCCCGCATGCGCGATCTGCATGCCGACGGCGATGTTCGAGTATTTGCGGATCGCAGCCATGATCGGCTTCAGCGCGGCTTCGGTGCGGTCATCCCACAATCCCAGATCGCCGGGCGTGATGCGGCCCTCGGGCTCGACGCCGGTGGCCTCGATGATGAGCAGGCCCGCGCCGGACAGCGCGAGATTGAGCAGATGCATCATGTGCCAGTCGGTCGCCGCGCCATTGTCGGCGGAGTATTGGCACATCGGTGCGATGACGATGCGGTTGGGAAGGGTGAGGTTCTTCAGCTTGAAGGGAGAAAACAGGGCGCTCATGAAAATTCCGATGCGTGAGACCGAAGGCGTTGCGA
>JAFKKP010000102.1 GCA_017305515.1 Hyphomicrobiales bacterium | reverse complement strand
GAAATCGCAATCGCCTCCAACCTCGCCGATAAGGCGGTTGCGGCAATCTCGAAGGGCGCGCGAACCGGCCAGATCGGCGACGGCAAAGTGTTCGTGACGCCGATCGACGGAGCCGTCCGTATCCGGACCGGCGAAACCGACAATGACGCCCTTTAATTTCTAGACCAAAAAACGCCGAAGCGACGCGAAGACGCCGCACGGCAAATATAAAGCCCGGGGGTACCATGAAACGCCAGAACGCCGCTTCGCGGCCGCTCTTTATCTTTGTCTGCATCGCTTCCGCTCTCTCAATTTCATCGCCTGCGCTTGCCGACGCCGGCAAGATCGATACCGCCGACACCAGCTGGATGATCGTGGCGACCGCGCTCGTCCTGATGATGACGATTCCCGGTCTTGCGCTGTTTTACGCCGGCATGGTTCGCAAGAAGAATGTGCTTGCGACGATGGCGCAAAGCCTTGCTGCGGTCGGCATCGTTTCAATTCTATGGGTCGTCTTCGGTTACAGCCTCGCATTCGTCGGCGATGACGCGTGGCTTGGCAGCCTCGATCGGCTCTTGCTCGGCGGCATGGGCATGGACAGCATCAACCCGCTGGCGAAGACGCTGCCGGAGGCGCTGTTCGTTATCTATCAAATGACATTCGCGATCATCACAGTCGCGCTCGTTGCAGGCTCAGTCGCGGACCGGATGCGCTTTTCCTCATTCGTGATTTTCGGCATTGGCTGGTTCACCCTTGTCTATGTGCCGCTGGCGCATTGGGTCTGGGGCGGCGGCTTTCTCGGACAGGCGGGCGTGCTCGATTTCGCCGGCGGACTCGTTGTGCATCTCAGCGCGGGCACCGCCGGACTTGTCGCGGCAATCGTGATGGGCAACCGCCGCGGCTACGGCACCGAAAATCTCTCGCCATACGATCTGTCGCTCGCCGTCATCGGCACCGGCCTGTTGTGGGTCGGATGGTTCGGCTTCAACGGCGGCTCCGCGTTACAGGCGAACTCGCGCGCGGTGATGGCAATTCTCGCAACTCATCTTGCTGCCTGCGCGGGCGCGCTGACGTGGAGTGCGATCGAATGGCTGACGCGGCGCAAGCCTTCGGTGCTCGGCATGATTTCGGGCGCGGTCGCCGGTCTCGGCACGATCACGCCGGCGTCGGGATTCGTCGAGCCGTGGCACGGAATCGTCATCGGCGTCGTTGCGGGCGCGGTCTGCTATTGGGCCTGCACCTGGCTCAAGCATCGCTTTAAATACGACGACACTCTTGATGTGTTCGGCATCCACGGCATTGGAGGATTGCTCGGTACTTTGCTGGCGGGCGTCTTCGCGACCGCCGCCATCGGCGGAACGGCGGGCGCGCTCGAAGGAAATCCGCGCCAGATCCTGATTCAGCTTTACGGAATCGCCGTCGTCTTCGTCTGGACCGGCGGGATGACCTTTACTCTTCTGAAGCTGACCGACGCGATGGCCGGACTGCGCGTGAGCCAGGAACAAGAGGTCGAAGGCCTGGATATCACCCAGCACGGCGAGGCTCTTCAGTAGCGATTTTGCCCGCTGCCTAAGCAGCATTACGACAATTTCTCGTCGTGCCTATGTTTTTGGCATTTGTGTCGATCTTTTAGGCGCGACAAAACGACTCATATTCCTCACCCCACCCCCCAGCCGGAATTCTCTCGGATTCATAATCCGTTAGGGAATTCCGCCGGTTTGGCACGGCATTTGATTCTATTGGTCCCGGCTGTGCCCGTGGAGTGATCGTTCTTCGCGTGGTGACCCTCAGTCGAAAACGCCCGGCGCGTATGGGCCGGGCCCAAGTG
>JAFKKP010000101.1 GCA_017305515.1 Hyphomicrobiales bacterium | reverse complement strand
TCAGATCAATTCCAGCCTCGGCACGCTGCGCGCCGGCAATCTCGGCAATCCGGATCGCGACGGCCAGCGTCGCTCGGTGCTCTCCGCGCTCGCGCAGAACAATTGCGGCCCCCAATATGCGAACGCGGCGCGTGACGCGGGTGCCGGCGGATTTTTTCAGAACCTGTTCGGCGGCGTGACAAATCCCGGCGGCGAGTACGGCGCGGCCGGCGGCACCTATCGCACGGTCTGCGCGCGCACCTGCGACGGATTTTATTTCCCGGTCTCGTTCGCAACCGTGCCGAGCCGTTTTGCCGACGACGAGAAGACCTGCAAGCAGCTTTGCCCGAACGCTGAAGTCACGCTCTATTCCTACAAAAATCCCGGCGAGGACATGAACTCCGCAGTGTCGCTCAGCGGCCAGCCCTACTCGGCCTCGCCCAACGCGTTCAAATATCGTCAGGCGTTCGACAAATCGTGCAGCTGCCGCGCGGCGGGGCAGTCGTGGTCGGATGCGATGAAGCATATCGACGAGCGCGACTCGATCTCGCAGGGCGACATCATCGTCACCGACGAAAGCTCGAAGAAGATGGCGCAGCCGCCGAAGATGCCCGTTTCGGCGCAGAAGAAATCCGCAGCACCTGCTGCGACGACGGCCGCTCCCGCCGCGAGCGACAGCACCGCGACGACAACGCCGACCGGCGAAAAGCCGATCCGCTCGGTCGGCCCGACATTCATTCCGGCGAGATAGCTATTCAAATTTGACAACCGGGCGTGTTGCCTCATCCTGAGGAGGCTGCGTAGCAGCCGTCTCGAAGGATGAGGCTATTGGAATGGCGGACGGCGCGTACCTCTACATCGTCCGGTGCGCCGACGGCAGCCTGTATACGGGCACGACCCGCACGTCTCTTGAGATGCGCATCGCCGAGCACAACACCGGTGCTTTCAAGGGCTATACGGAGTCGCGCCGGCCTGTGGTCCTGATATTTTCAGAATGGTTCGAGAGGATCGCCGACGCGATTGAGAACGAGCGCAAGCTCAAGAAATGGTCTCGCGCGAAGAAGGAATCCTTTATTCGCGGCGATATGAATTCGTTACGGAAGCTGGCCAAGCGAAAAAACCCTCATCCTTCGAGACGCCCGCAAGAACGGGCTCCTCAGGATGAGGATTAGTATTTGGGGACACTTCCTTTAGCCGTCGAAGTTTTCTGCCGAGCCGTTTTTGGCTTTCGTCACCAGCGCATCGTCCGGCTTCGGCAACGCTTTTCCGGAATCGCGGAATTTATTGACGATCGGATAGCGCCGGTCGCGGCCGAAATTCTTGCGCGTCACCTTCACGCCCGGGGCGGCCTGACGGCGTTTATATTCGGCGATGTTCAGCAACCGCTCGATACGCACCACCGTGTCGCGGTCGAAACCTTCGGCGATGATCGACGCCAGCGTGTCCTCGCGCTCGACGAGGCGTTCGAGAATGCCGTCCAGAATATCGTAAGGCGGCAGCGAATCCTGATCGGTCTGGTTTTCGCGCAATTCTGCGGTCGGCGGACGCACGATGATGTTCGGCGGAATGACCTCGCCGGATGGGCCGAGCGCGCCATCAGGTTTCCACGAATTTCGCAGTTTTGAGAGGCGAAACACTTCGGTCTTGTAGATGTCCTTGATCGGATTGTAGCCGCCGTTCATGTCACCGTAGAGCGTGGCATAGCCGACCGACATTTCGGACTTATTGCCGGTGGTGACGAGCATCGCGCCGGTCTTGTTGGACAGCGCCATCAGCAGAACGCCGCGCGTGCGGGCCTGAAGATTTTCTTCCGTCACATCGCGCGGCAGACCCTTGAAGGTCTCGCTGA
>JAFKKP010000199.1 GCA_017305515.1 Hyphomicrobiales bacterium | reverse complement strand
ATAGGGGACGGCGCGATGCTCGGCGATCCAGCGCCCGACTTCGATCTGCCAGAAGATGTCGGAGTCGCGCAGCAGATTGTTGCCGGTCGCCAGCACGAAGAGATAGACGCCCGCGCCGATCCACAGCGGCATCAATCCTCCGATGACGCCGGGAAGATCGGAAACATTCCTGGTTCTGGCTTTTGCCAAGTAAGCGGCCCGCGCGTTTCAAAACGATCCGCCGACCAAAGCATGCTTCCGGATAATGCTTGGTAAAATCGGCCAAGCGCATCCGCCAGCCGGTCCGCAAGCCTCAAATAAGATCGCGGCCGGATCCATCCAGCCGCGATTTTTTATACGCGAAATCTCAGTAATTCGGCGCGGTCTGCGTCGTCTGGCCCGACTGCGATTTTCCTTTTGCAGACGAGTTGCCGCCGTCAAAAATCGAGAAATAGCCGAGCGGATCGTTGCCCGGTGCACCGTTCTGGGGTGTGATAATCGTCGTGCCGTAACCTTGGCGGATCGTCATCTGGTCGGTCGGCGGATTGGGCACGCCGCCGGTCTGGGTCGGCCCGCTGGTCACCTTGACCATCACAATCTGCAACGACGCGTCCGAAATGCGGAACGGATCGGGGATCGGATCGTTCGGGCCGGTCACGTAGGTCGCAAAGCCCTGCCGCAGCGTCACGGTGCCCCAGTTGTTCTTGATGGTGCAGGTGCCGACGTTGCAGATCACGAGTTCGCCCGAAGCGTTGCCGAGGTTCTGCGGATCGGACGCCTTGAAGTCCGAGGTCAGCGGATAAACGATGCTGGCGACGCCGCCGCGAATGCCGAGCGTACCGACCGGCGTGTTGACCGTGACGCCCGCAGTGTGGCTGATCTGGCCGCCGACGAAGCGCAATACGCCGCGGCTGACGGAGGCGACCATTTTTCCGGTGCCCGCGTTCGGATCGTAGACGAATTCGTCGATCACGATGCTGCTGTTGCGGCCGACATTGAGCGTCGACTGGTCCGGGAACATGATCTGCGTCGAGCCCATCGGCGTGGTCTCGATCTTTTCCTTGTAGACGACGTTGGACCCGATCGCGAGCATGCGCGATCCGGAACCGGGCGGCGTGCCGGTGGCATCGGGATTTACGGCGCCGACGCGGCCTGCGTTCTGCGCCTTCACGACAGCGTTCGGCGCAACGATCGAGAGCAAGAGCGTCAGGAATCTTGCCAGATATGAGCGTACACGACGGTTCATGGCTTTCAGCCTTCTGTCAGAAGCGGATCATATCTCAAAAACGAGCGGTCGGTCCGATAATCACCGAGAAGTTGTCGAGCCGGTAGTTCGGAAGGTTCGAATTGACCTTGTCGTATTGAACGGCGGCGGAAATGCCGAATGTGGTGTTGACCGGCATGTTCAGGATGCCGCCGACGCTCCACTGATTGTCGGCGCGCGTCGTGAACGGATCGATGAACGGATTGGGCGTATCGAAATGCGTGGCGATATATTTGACGAACGGCGCGATGCTCCAGTTGCGCATGATGCCCTCGATCGGCGGGGCGAATTCATACAATAGGGCTGCTTCCGCGCCCCAGTGGTCGAACGACTGGTAGCTGAACGTCGAATCGCCGCGGCGGACGAGACCGCGCATATCGAGGCGAAGCGGCTGCGCGAGCTGATAGGTGGACGATAGCGCCGCCGTATAGGTCGAGCCGGAATTGAAGGTCGACACGTTCGCCGTGTTGCCGAGCGAGAAGCTGTTCTGCCGCCATTCGAACTCCGGCTGCAGGGTCCACTGCATCGTGAACGGCAGGCGCAACGAAACACCGGCGCCGCCCGACGATAGATAGTTGTCGCCGCCGACCCAGGTATTGCCGCCGACGACATAGGGCTTGATCGACGCGCCGGGCATCAATTCCGGCAGCATCAGACGCGGGCCGAAGGAGACGTCGAACAGGCCGACATTGAGATTGCTGAAGCGGTCCTGCGCGGTCAGATAACCGACGAAGCGGGTTTCGAGAATGTCGCCGCGCCGATTGTTCAGATCGTAATCGTGCGCGACGCCGGCCAGACCGAACCAATTGATGTCGCTTTTTCTCTGCGCACTCGGCAGCAGCGTAAGGTCCGCACCGCCAAGACGCAACAGACTGCCGCTTGGCGCGAAGCTCGCATTGGTCTGCGAGCGGATACCGGTCTGCAAGAAGCCGGACAGTCGGCTCTGCTGAAGCTGCTTTTCGGTATCGGGCAGATACGCCTCGATCCGCTGGCGCGTCGCCGGAAGCAAATTCGGGCTGGCGAGTGCTTCCTTGAAATAGCGCCGTGCCATTTCATACGAGCCGAGCCGGTAATACAGCGCGCCCAGCTCGTATTTCACCTGCGTCAGGTTCGGATTATAGAACAGCAGCCGCTCGAGCGCGCCGATGGCGGCTTCGTAGTCGCCACGCTGGGTCGCCGCCCGCACGAATGCGAATGTCACGTCATGATTGGCCGGCTGCGACACCATCTGCTGGAACAGACGCTCCTGATCGGAGACGGCCTGCGCCTGTACGGATTGGGACTGGGCCGTGAATGCGGCAACAACGGCCACCAGCGCGCCAATCGCCACTGAGGCCCGGCGCGCTATGCCCACAACCGAAAAAAACGTCTTTCGCCCAACCGGCATAATCATAATTTCAAATTGCCCAACGTCCCTCTGAATCACCACAAAAGGTCCGCCAAATCAACGCGATAACGCCGAAATTCGTGGCCGATTTGGCACACGCTGGCGCAAAAGAATCTTGGGACGAATTGAGGCAATTTCACGGGAACTTTTTTCGCCCGCGCTAGAGCGCCGCGCGGTCGATCTGCATGCTTTTCTGCATATGCGTAACCCACCGTTTCACTTGATGAAAATGCATCCGCGCAGGAAAGCGGATGCCGACCTCATAGCGCCCGAACAGCGCGTCGAGAAACGCGCCCGCCGGCGGCGCCAGCCACGGGTGAATTCCGGCTCTGCGCCAGACTTCATTGTGGATGTGGAGAAACCGCTCGTTTCCGATGCGCCCAGCCATCTCAACGGCCTTGGAGGGGTCGAATAAATCCAGAACATTGAACCAGTCGATAGGGCCGAGCGATTTCTCCGAATCGTGAGCGAGATCGAAGCCGTGCTCGGCGACGAGACCGGTCAGCATCTCGGACCCTGCGCGCTCCGATTCCGGCGCGTCGCTTGCCGCGCGCGACAATGCGAGCGCCTCGTCGATCAGCGCGTGCCCTTTCGGAAATTTCAGCACCGCCGTCGGCACCTGACCGAACACATCGGGATTGCCGAAGAAGATTTCGGCGTCAGGCAACTCCGGCTTCATCAGCATGATGTCGGGATCGATCCACCAGCCGCCGAATTTTTTCAGCAGTGCCCAGCGGAAACGATTGGCACGGATCGCGGTGCGTCCATCCACTTCGTGAAGAATGTCGGCCTGCGGCAGAATTTCCTCGGCATCGCGCAGCACGAGCCATTTGGGCACCGCCATTTTGAGATTGTAGGAAAACACTTCGACGCGATGACCGTGTTCGACAAAGCTGCGCAGACAGAGAAGCTGATACGGCGTGATCGAATCGCCATGCCAGAACGTGCGCAGCGTCTGCGGATTCGAGGCTTGAGGATGCTTCGGCCATTTCGGCTGGTCGTATTCGATGCCGTAGTACCAGTGGTGATAGACGTGGTCTCGCGCTTCCCAGCCGAAATTCTGGATCGAATATGCCAGCTCATCGAGCGTGAACGGGCCGATGCGCTCGATGCCGAGCTTGACGCGAATGTCCTTCAACAATCGATGCTCGCGCATCCACGCCTCGATCGCCTCCGGCTGGAGCCGCGCGCGATCGGGGATGTCGATGCCGAAACGCTTGAACAGCACATCGAGGAATGAGCCTTTCGGCGGCCCGAAATTCTTCGGAATGCGGATCATTCGCCATTCTTCATTCCACAGATGCGTGAAATCGGCGTCCGCAAGGCGCTCTAGTGCCTCGTCGCATCGCTTAGGATCGAAAAACGCCATCGTCTCGTGATAGGCGAGTTCATAAGCCTTCACTTTCGGCAGCACGAGATGATCCATGCCATGCTCGTAGATCATCCGCGTGAATAATGTCGGGCCGACCGAGACGCGCGCGGCATCCGTATAGTCCGCGCTCGCCTCGGGAAGCGTCTGCCACGCCTCCCGCATGATCGTATCCATGAAGGCCGAATGCGGCGGAAATTTCAGGATCGCGGAATTGAGCAGCTTGTCCGCCATGAAGCCGAAATAGGTTTTCGCGTCGGGCAGCTTGTCTTTCAGCACGACGATGTCGAGGTCGGCATACCAGCCGCCGTAACGCTGCAACACGGCGTAGCGAAACAGATCGGAATGCAGCGCCAGCGATTTGTCGCCGTTGGCGTGACGAAATTCATGCACCTCGCCCGAAAGAATTTCGTCCGCGTCGACGAGTTCGACGCCGTCCGGGACGTTGAGGTCTTTCTCGTAGGAATAGACGAAAACCCGCGCGCCGGTCGCGACGAAGCTCTTCAGCGACAGGATTTCGTAATAGCTGAGAGCCGGGCCGGTCCAGAATGTCCGCACCTCTTCGCGCGACGATGGTGAATTGTCCGATGGCATCGGGCGAAGGTTTCCTTAAAAACGAAGGTGCAAATGACCGCAATCCGGCGCGATAGACAATACCGGACGTATCGAATGTTGTATGTCATCGTCTGCGACCCGGAACACTGCATGAAAATTGCCGCCAAAATTCTTCTTTCGCCGCAGGCGTCGAACATATGAAGACCGTCCTGCTCGCGTGGGAATTGGGCGGCGGATTCGGCCACATCGCAGGCCTGCGGCGCTATGCGGCGCGCTTCGCACGGCACGGCGTCAGGATGGTTGCCGTCCTTCGCAATCCCGACGCGGCGCGCGGCCTTGCCGATCTCGGTGTCGAAATTCTTCAAGCGCCGCCGTGGCCTGAAAAATCCCTGTCAGCGAAGCAGCGCGCGGCGCTGTCTTCGGCAACGATGGGCGACAGTCTGGCGAGCGCGGGGTTTGCAGATGCTGCGGCGCTGGATGGATTGCTCACGCGATGGCGCGGGATTTTTCAGCGCGTCCGCCCCGATCTTGTGGTTGCGGATTACGCGCCAGCCGCGTCCCTTCTTGCGCGCGGACGCGTGCCGCTGATGATCGTGGGTAACGGCTACACCGTGCCGCCGAGCGAGATGATTCATTTCCCCCTGCTGCAACGGACGGTCGCTCCGGCGTGGGACGAGATGCGGCTGCTGACGATTGTCAACAAGGCCACCGTCGCGCACGGCATCGCGCCGCTGGAGCGGCTGCCTCAACTGTTTTCGGCGGACGACTATCTGGTCGAGACATTCCCTCTGCTCGACCCGCACGATTTGCAGCGCACGTCGCCGGCCGATGGTCCGGCCTTCGATAGCGCGCCGGTCGCCAAGCGCGGCAACGCCGACAAAATCCTTGTCTATCTTGCGCCCGGTTATCCACTCCGCCGCGACACGTTGCACGGGTTACTTCCCTTCGCGCAGCAGATGCAAATCTACGCACCAAATCTTTCCGCGTTCTGGCGCATGCGGCTGAAATTTTCCGGCGCGGACATTCACAACACACCGCTCGATCTCGCCGACGCGCTCGCGTCTGCAAGGCTCGTCATTCATTTCGGCGGCGGCGGCCTCGCATCGCACGCGATGGCCGCCGGCGTGCCGCAGCTTGTGTTGGCTTCTCAGATCGAACAGGAATTGAACGGACAGGCGCTCGCGCGCGCGGGCATCGGGAAATATGTCCGCGCCTACGACACGGACGTGCCGATCTCCGCTGAACTCATCTCTGATTTACTGAACGACGGGGCGATGGCGCAACAGGCCGAACAATCCGGCGAGGAGCATCGCCGCCTGCTTAAGAGTTACGATCCGCTCGGCGCGTTCGAGACCAGAGCCCGCAAACTTCTGCGGTTATAAAAAATCGGCGCAGGCGATTGCGCGCTTGCGATCCACCGGCCGGATTTTTGAAAGTTTGGCGGGCGCACAAGGATTCGAACCTTAGACCCGGCGGTTAAGAGTCTGATGCTCAGTCAATGAAGTCAGCCGCTTCACTGTAAAATTCGCCAATATCGATCCAACAAAATCAATTGGTTATGAGCAATTCGTAAAATGCTTTCTTCAGTTTTTGATGTACATCAAAGCCCGAGGATGCCGCCCAGCCAAACCTTGATGAGCTGCTTATCGGCAGCGAACCCAAACGGAGGCTTGCAATATGTCGCATAATGTTGGTGTCACCGATCGCATCATAAGGATCGTAGTTGGTCTCGCGCTGATCGCATTTGCTTTCCGCAACGGCTATCCAATTCAGGGCTGGCATTGGGCTGGACTCGTCGGTCTTATTCCTTTGTTGACCGGAATTTTCGCAACGTGCCCGGCATACAGACTGCTCGGCTTTTCAAGCTGCGAAAGAGAGACATAACAAGTCATCGGCAAGACGCAGTTTGTATGGGCTGCGAAGACGCCATAAGACTTGGAAGACGCCATAAGACTTGGCTCGTGGCTTGAGATTGAAACCAGCAACTGATCTCGATCAATGCGCGACGCTGCGCAGGACCGGATATTCAGTACATGTGGAAAGAAATCTCCTCAGCACCATTTGAAAGAGATCTAGAGCTCGCCGTGATCGATGACGACGTACACGCGCTCGTATTCCCGTGTGTCCGCACGGCAGACGGTTGGCATAACGCTTCGACGATGAAGCCGGTAGAGGTCGCCCCTACGCATTGGCAATATTGGCCCCAACGCACTCACTTCAGCTGCTGCGGTTAAAGAGATGGCGTTTTTTAGACCACGCTTCGTGACGTTTTTTGCCGTCATGCATCAGCGGATTCGAAAACGGCCCGACTGGGTCCGCCGGATTGCGATCTCTGCGACCGTCGCATTTGCGGCTTTGTGCTGGCTCTATTTCAGAGACCGGCACGGCTTGCGATTCTGACCCTCGATCTATCTGAGACGCCCGATCAGAAGGGCCGCCGCTTCACGGGAGCGGAAGGCGCGGCGGATTCGACCGATGACGTCCGATGGCTTGCCCATAAAATGGTGACGGCAAAAATTCCAAACATGGCCACAACACCAATAACAACGACGATCGCGTCAGCGGGCATCGGCTTTCTCCTTCGTTACAAGCCGAAATATCCGCCACATTGGACGCGCGGGCATTGATTTCGATCAATCCTCGAGGCCGCAAGTTCCTGCGAATTTGATTTAGATCAAAACAACGGCGGCGAGTCGTCGTCAGCGATGGCGCGCCACGCTGCGCCATCGAGGTCGTCATATTGACCGTTCTTGAGCGACCACAAGAACCCCGCGAGACCGAGGCCGCCAAGCAGCAACGCCAACGGCACGAGATAGATCAGCACTTCCATTATCTCAGCTCCCTGACCTGCCCCCTGCACGCAGCGAGTTCAGCACAACGAGGATCGATGACGCCGACATTGCCGCCGCAGCAATCAACGGCGTCACAAGTCCGCCTATAGCAATGGGAACGGCAAACGCATTGTAGACGACTGCCAGCCAGATATTCTGGCGCATCAGACGAAGAGCTTTTTTCGAACGGGAGATTGCAGCGAATACCGGCATCAGATTGTCGCCGAGAAAAACCATATCGGCCGTTGCCTGGCTGAGATGCGTAGCACTAACGGGCGCCATCGAAACATGAGCCGCAGCCAGCGACGGCGCATCGTTAAGCCCATCGCCGACCATCATCACCTTGAAGCCCTGCTTTTTAAGCGTCTCAATGCGGGCGATCTTGTCGGCCGGCGTCAGTTCGGCGCGCCAAATACCGATGCCAAGCGACGCGGCGGCGTGAGCAACGGCGGGTACGCGATCGCCCGACAACATCTCGATTCCGATCCCGGCATTTCTCAGCTTGTTCAGAGTGACTGCCGCGTCTGCGCGAAGACGCTGGCGGACGGCAATTGCATGACGAGCTTTTCCGTCGGCGATTGCGACAACCGATACTTCCGGGTCCATCGCGAGCAAGCGGTTTGCCAGATCGTCCGCATCGCAAAATGACGGGCGGCCCAGACGTACTTCTCGTCCATTGAGCATGGCGCGAATTCCCTGCCCCGCGATTTCTTCGATGTCGGACACCGGTTCTTTTGCTTTTGACGCACGCGCTACCGCAGCCGCGACAGGATGCCGGCTCGACAACGCAAGGCGGCCGGCGAGCGAGAATATTTCATCCGGTACTTCGGATGAATTCACCACGTCGAGCTCCGGCAAAGTCAGCGTTCCGGTTTTGTCGAAGACGATGTAATTCGTTTGTGCGACACGTTCGATCGCGTCGCCGGAATTGATCAGCACCCCGCTCCGAAACAGCGCCCCGGAAACCACCGTCTGCACCGCAGGAATCGCAAGACCCAGCGCGCATGGGCATGTGATGATCAACACAGCAATAGCGGTGAGAATTGCGTTATGCCACGTAGCACCGGCGAAGACCCAGCCGAGCAGCGTAATCAGCGCGGTGGCGTGAACGAGGGGCGCATAGAGCTTTGCGGCGCGGTCGGCCAATTGCACGTAGCGCGATCGCGATTGCAGGGACTGATCGAGCAGCCGCGTGACTTCGGAGAGCAGCGTTCCTTCCGATGACGCCGTCACGCGGATGCGGAGCGTACCGGAGACGTTGATGATTCCCGCATAGATTGGGCTGCCCGGCGTCGCCGTCACGAAGCTGGTTTCGCCGGTAATGATGCTCTGGTCGATCTCCGAGCTTCCCTCGACGATATTTCCATCGACTGCGCATCGTTCGCCGGGACGCAACAGCACGATGTCACCGACTTTTATCGCCGCAGCAGGAACGGTTCGGATTTCGGTTGCACTGACAAATTTTGTCGCGGTCTCGCCCTTCAAGGCGGCGAGGTTTGAGGCAACAGCGCGTGTCCGGCGCCGCATGCTCCGATCCAGATAGCGGCCGGCAAGAAGGAATGTGAGCAGCATGATCGCCGCATCGAAATAGGCATGCTCCGCATGCCCGATCGTCTCGATCAGCGACATGCTGAGCGCGGTGATGACGCCGATGCTTATCGGCACGTCCATATTGGTCCCGCCAGCACGTAGTGCGCGCCACGCCGAACGGAAAAACGGCCGGCCTGCATAGGCGGCCGCCGGCAGCGCGATCAATGCCGACAGCCAATGAAAGAAGTCACGCTGCTCGGCAAGCATGTCGGCGCCATGCCCGGACCATACCGGCACCGACAGCATCATAACATTCATGGTCGCAAAGGCAGCGACCGACAGGCACCTCAAGAGAAACCTGGATTCATCCGATTCCGCCGCCTCAGAACGCAACGGCTCGAAAGGATAGGACTTGTAACCGAGGCCGGCCAAACGATCGATGATGTTTGCGGGATCGAGCGCATCGCCAGTCCACTCGACGGCAAGGCGGCGATCCGTCAAATTGACTCGCGCCATCGTCACGTCGGGAATCGCCGAGATCCCGCGCTCTATCTTGGACATACAGCCCGCACAATTCACGCCCTCGATCGCGAGGTCGAGATGAGAAACCCCGGCTTGCGGAAATTTGACGCAATGGGAAAAATCGCGCGTTGCTTGCATGGCGGTTCTCAGTTCAAGACGACGCGGTTCTTGGACAGAAATACACGTTGGCCGCCGGTGTCGCCTTCGATGACGAGATCCCATTGACCGGCGGATACATCCAAAATTTTTCCGAAAAACGTTCCCTCACCCGCTCGGGCAAGGACAATTCGTCTGTCGCCTCGCTTATCCGTGGGCCGTTCAAGCCGTCCGTTGAATTCGACATCGCGAAGCGGCTTGCCCTGATCGTCGTTCGCGACAAGCGTCAAAGTCGCACTACCTTCGGCCAGTCGCGTCAAACGCGCCTCGACGCTCCAATGTCGCTCGAACTGATTCCGGGCCGCATTTATTTCCGACGTGTAAGCAAGACTCGCGCTATAGGCACTATCGACCTCGGTGCCAGGCAGCGTGTTGATCGCCAGCTTCATCATCGTCATGTTTACTCCGACGACCACGCCGAAGAATGCGAGCAGCAAGAAGAGAACCGTTTTCCCGGTCAGCGGGCGCGAGAAGATGCTCATCTGAATTCTCCACTACGGCGTGACGAAATTGTCGGTAACTTTGGCGATTTCGCCAAAACCAAGATCCGTGACGATGAACGTCACAGGCGATGATTTTTGCGAAGGAGCTTGCGGCGTCGTGACCAGAACGCGCAGCTCCGTCGTACTGTCGCGCGCCAGGACGATCATGGGCCGATCCGGTGTGATCGAATCCGCACCGACAATCTGGATTTTCGCATTTGCTGGACCGCTGACGTCGATGACGATCGTCCGATCGATTTCACGCTTGTTCAGCAGATGAATTGTATAGGCGTTGCGAATCGAGCCGTCGGAGAGCTGGATTGCGAGCGGATTTCGGTCGTGCAGCGCACTGATGCCGAGAAGCTGTCGGCTCATTAATGCAGAGAGCATGACAACACCAACGGCCACGATAAGGAGCGAGTAGACCACTGTACGGGGCCGCACGATGCGGTAGACCGGCGGCAGTCCCTTCTCACGCCGATGAATATTGATATCGTTGTCGTAGCCTATCAGACCCGTCGGCCTGCCGATTTTATTCATAATATTGTCGCACGCGTCGATGCAGAGTCCGCACTGAATGCAATCGAGCTGCGCGCCATCGCGAATGTCGATCCCGGTCGGACATACGGCGACGCATTGCTTGCAATCGACACAATCGCCAACCGCCTCACCCATCAGGCGCAATTCGTTCGACTTCTTCAACGACATCCGCGTTTCGCCGCGGTCGTATTTGTAGGCGACATTGAGCGCCCACTCGTCGGTCAAAGCAGCCTGAATCCGCGGCCACGGACACATATAGACGCACACCTGCTCACGCATGAAGCCGGCGAGCGTATACGTCGTTGCAGTAAGAATAAGAATCCAGATGTAGGCGATCGCCGGCGCTTGGAACGTCGCAAGCTGCTTTACGAGTGTGGGCGCGTCATTGAAGTAAAGGACCCACGCACCACCGGTCCACCACGCGATCATCAGCCAGATCGCGTGTTTGAGAATCAGCTCGCTCGCGCGTTCGATCGTCCAGCCTTCCGCCTGCTTTTTCATGCGTTCGCGGCGGTCGCCCTCAATCAGCCGCTCGACCGCGTAGAACAGGTCGGTCCAGACCGTCTGAGGACAGAGATATCCGCACCAAATTCGACCGCCGATCGCGTTCATAAGGAACAGCGTCAGCGCAGCCAGAATGAGGAGGCCGGTGAAGTAATAAACCTCCTGCGGCCACAGCTCGATGAAGAAAAAGTAAAACCGATGATTGGGCAGGTCGACGAGAACCGCCTGCGAGGGCGCATCAATACCGCGATTCCAGCGCACGAACGGCAGGAGATAATAGATACCCAGACACACAGCCATCAGCGACCACTTGATGGTGCGGAAGCGGCCGGTCACACTCTGCGGAAAGACGCGCTTGTGCGCCTCGTAGAGCGGCCCGTAGTCGTCGATGTCGGCTGGCAGAACTGACTGGCTCATAGAGAAAGTGCCGGGTTGCGATTCCGGCATTCTATCGGGTTGACGAGGAAGCTCTTTGATTCACGTCAACGGCGGATTTTCCGGCCGCCGCGCGATGCGAATCTAGCGGCCGCCTCCAAGCGTATGCACGTATACAGCCAGCGCCTTGATGGTGGTTGGATCGAGGCGTCCCGCCCAAGCGGGCATCACGCCGTTTCGGCCGTTGGTGATGGATTCGATGACCGTCGCCTCATCGGACCCATAGAGCCAGATTTGATCCGTTAGATTCGGCGCACCGACGTCCTGTTTGCCCTTGGCATCGTCGCCGTGGCACGCAACGCAATTGTCGGCGAAAATCTTCTTGCCGGCTTCGATATCGATCCCTTTTGTCGTGCTGGTAAGCCCGGACAGCGAACGAACATAGGCGGCGACATTTACAATCTCGGGTTTCTTCAAAATGCCGTCCTTGCCGAATCCGACCATCGGCCCTTCATGACCTTTGTCGTTCACTGAGCGCGCGCCGAACTGGATGGTCTGCATGATCTGATCGAGCGTACCGCCCCAGAGCCAGTCGTCGTCGTTGAGATTGGGATAGCCCTTGGCACCAGCCGCACCCGACCCATGACACGGCGCGCAGTTGTCGCCGAACGCTGCCTTGCCTCGCGCACGCGCCAGTGCAAGCAAAGCAGGGTTCTTCTCAATATCCGCCGGATCGGTCACCGCCAGCGTTTGCATTTTCTCGCCGCGGCTTCTTTCAAGATCGGCGAGGTCGGCCGCCACGCTCGCGCGCGTCGAATATCCAAACACGCCCGCAGTGTAACCGGTGATGGTCGGCCAGGCCGGATACACGACCCAGTAGCCGATCGACCACAGAATGGTTGCGTAAAATGTGTAAACCCACCATCGCGGCAACGGCGTGTTGAGTTCCCTGATGCCGTCCCACTCGTGGCCGGTTGTTACCGTTCCTGAGTGTTTGTCGATCTCTTGCTGTGACATGAACGTCTAGTCCTCGTGCAAAGGCATTTTCGCTGCGTCCTCAAACGTTCGCTTGTTTCGAGGCCAGAGCGTGTAGACGACGATCGCCGCAAAAAGTCCGACGAACAGCGGCGTCCACCACGTGGTGACAAAGCCGGACACGGCGTTGTGGGCTGCCAGAATTGCTTTCATGCCAGCGCCTCCTCAGCGAAGATTGGCTTTGTCGTTGTAGAGTTTGAAATCGACGAGAGTGCCGAGCATCTGAAGATACGCAATGAGTGCGTCCATTTCAGACGGCGCGCCATCTTTTCCGTCAAAATTGCGCGCGATGGCCTTTGGATAGCGTTTCAGGAGTGCATCGGCATTTGAACTGTCGGGGTCGACCTGAGCCCTTAAATCTTCGGCAGCATGCGCGATCTGGTCGTCGGTGTAAGGAACTCCGATCGCGCGGCTGGTGCGAAGATGATCGGCAATCGTCGTTGTATCGACATGCGCTTCATACAAAAACGGATATCCGGGCATGACCGACTGCGGGACAATGGCCCGCGGATTTGCCAGATGCGTCGCGTGCCACTCGTCCGAATATTTCGCGCCCACGCGCGCGAGATCGGGACCGGTGCGCTTCGACCCCCACTGAAACGGATGGTCGTACATGCTCTCGGCCGCCAGCGAATAATGCCCGTAACGCTCGATCTCGTCGCGTAACGGACGGACCATCTGCGAATGGCAAAGATAACAACCCTCGCGTACATAGACGTTTCGTCCGGCGAGTTCGAGCGGCGTATAGGGACGCACGCCGTCGACCTTTTCGATCGTGCTCTTCAGGTAGAACAATGGAGCGATCTCGACGATGCCGCCGATCGCGATCACAGCGAGAATGCCTCCGATCAGGATGATCGAATTCTTCTCGAAAATCTGGTGACGGGTCCAAAAAGACATAAACGGATTCCTTATTCCGCCGGCGACAGCGCAGCCTGCGGGATCACGCCCGCAGTTTTCGGCGAACGAACGGTCATCCAGAGGTTGAACGCCATGATGAGAGAGCCGATCACGAACAGCGCGCCGCCTGCTGCGCGAATAATGTAGAATGGATGCATTGCCTCGACGGACTCGATGAAGGAGTATTCAAGAAAGCCAAGCGAGGTGTAGGCGCGCCACATGAGGCCTTGAAGAATACCGGACACCCACATCGCCGAGATGTAGAGAACGATGCCGATGGTCGCGATCCAGAAGTGCCAATTCACAAGTTTGAGGCTGTAAAGCTCCTTCTTGTTCCAAAGCCACGGCACCAAACAATACAGCGCGCCGAATGACACAAAGCCCACCCACCCGAGTGCGCCGGAATGGACATGCCCGATGGTCCAGTCCGTGTAGTGACTGAGTGAATTGACGACCTTGATGGACATCATCGGTCCCTCGAATGTCGACATGCCGTAAAACGCGACAGACACGACCATCATGCGCAAGACTGGATCGGTGCGCAGCTTGTCCCATGCGCCCGACAGAGTCAGGAGGCCGTTAATCATGCCGCCCCAGGACGGCATCCACAGCATGATCGAGAATGTCATGCCGAGCGTCTGCGCCCAGTCAGGCAGCGCCGTGTAGTGAAGGTGATGCGGGCCGGCCCAGATGTAGAGAAAGATCAGCGCCCAGAAGTGAATGATCGACAGCCGGTACGAATAGATCGGCCGTTCCGCGCGCTTCGGAATGAAGTAGTACATGATGGCGAGGAAGCCTGCGGTGAGAAAAAATCCGACGGCGTTGTGGCCATACCACCACTGGAACATCGCGTCCTGTACGCCGCCCCACACGACGTATGACTTCGATCCGAACACCGATACCGGCAGCGCGGGGTTGTTGCCGAGATGAAGGACGGCGATGGTGACGATGAACGCGAGATAGAACCAATTGGCGACAAAGATGTGCGGCTCTTTGCGCTTGATCACCGTTACGAGAAAAACGAGCAGGTAAGTAACCCAGACAATCGTGAGCCAGAGGTCGGCGTACCATTCAGGCTCCGCATATTCCTTGCTCTGCGTAACGCCCAGAAGATATCCGGTGCCCGCGATTACGATGAAGAAATTATAACCGAGTACGACGAACCAAGGCGCCAGATCGCCGGCGAGGCGGGCGCGGCAGGTTTTTTGGACCACATAAAACGAGGTCGCGATCAGGACGTTGCCGCCGAACGCGAAGATAACTGCGGATGTGTGGAGCGGGCGCAGCCGCCCAAAACTCGTCCACGGCAAATCGAAATTCAACGCGGGCCACGCGAGCTGAAGCGCGATGACAAGCCCCACTGTAAATCCGGCGATTCCCCAGAACATCGCAGCAGCCGATGCAAATTTGATGGGACCGAAATTGTAGTTCGGCCGCCCATCGATCTCCTGCTGCGGCAAGACAGCGGGCCGATCATAATAACGATTCACGATCGTAAATACCGCCAGCAGGCTCGCCGCCAGGCTGAGCGTCGCATGAAACGCAAAGGCCGGATCCTGAGCCTTTCCAGCCGCAATAAGAGCCAAGAAGGCGGTAGAAACAAAGACGATCGAGAGACCTCCCTCGCCGAACGTCATTACCTTCTTCGCGTCCTGCAATTGCATGGCACTATTCTCGCTATTTATGCTGACGCTAGATTGCGCGGGTTCGCGCGCATCGCGTTGATCGAAATCAATTCGGATTGAAATTTCAAAGGCGGCGATTAACGTTCAAGCGACTTCAGAAAATTTATGAAGTCGACTGTCTGGCCGGGATCGAGTTGAAACTCCGGCATGGTGGGATGACCCGTCACGATTCCTTCTGCCAATGCTTCCTGTAGCGAATCGACCGGATATCGGTTGTGGAGCGTTCGAAAGGGCGGCGCGATGGACAGCGGGCTCGCTGTTGCCTTGTCGATTGAATGACACCGCGCACAATTGGCAGCGGCGAAAGCGCGTCCGCGCTCTACCGACGGCGATGTAGCTGCGTGCGCAGGAGCAGAGATGATGGCAAGGACACTGAGTTCAAAAATAAGGCGGTGACGCATGTGCTTAGCGTTTTGAGATATTTTTCGATTCTTTACTAAGCGCATTCAGCGTATGCGTATTGGGGCAGTAGCCGGAAATTGTCTCCAAACCGGACCGCTTAAAGTCGTTCTCACAGCGAGACGCCGAACCGCAACGCCCGCAAGTCCGCTCGAGATCTCGAACCACACGCGGAAAATCCTCATCCAACGCCGCCCTGTCCAAACCGAATTGACGTATCCGCTCATCGAGCAAACGCCGCCAATCGCGATTGGTCGCAGAGTTCGCGCAAAGCTCGGACGGCGAGACCCCAAGATCGGCGGCGATTCGCTCGAGGTCCGATTGACAAAGTTGATCCATCTCTCGCTTTGCGCGAAGACGGACGAAGGCGCTCCTCAGCCAGGAGGCGAAACTATCGATCATCTTGCACCTCCACGAGACATATCAGCGTTGCAACGCTTTGAGAGCGGAACGGTTGTTGAGCGCGATGCGTCGAGTTGAACAAAACGAAATCAGCCCGTTTTTTTCCAGCAGCGTCAGTGTGCGCGACACAGTTTCAATCGTGAGTCCCAAATAGTCGGCGATATCCTGCCGCGACATCGGGAGGTCAACGACCTCGTGCGATTCCGCGCGTTCGGATAGATCCAACAGAAAGTCCTGCACCCTCTCCTGGGCGCTTTTGATCAACAGCAGCGCGTGAGCCTGGGCACGGGACAGTTCGCGGGTCGTGATGTTCAGGAGCTTTTCGAATAGATTCTGATTGCGCGAAGCGCGCTCGAGCAATGTGCTGCGCTTCATTGCGATCAGTTCCGCTGCACCTACTGCCTCGGCAGAAACGGAGTATCGATCTGCGGCTTCGAGGCCGAAGAAATCACCTTTCAAGTGAAAGCCGACGATCTGCCGGCGGCCGTCGTGAAGAATCTTGAAGGTTCGTACCGAACCGCTGATCACCTTGTAGAGCTTTGTCGCAAGCTCACCTTCGCTGAAGATTTCCTGATCCTGAGTACGCGATACCAGGTGGCCGACCGTTTCCAGCCGGTCATCGGCTTGGCTCTCGCGCGATGCGCCAAATGCCGCGAAAGCGGGCGGGCGATATGCCGGTCGGGCCGGATTAACCTGTTGCAGCATGGGCAATCTCCATCTTTGAGATCACCTTGGTCTGGGACAAGATTCTGCGAAATTCAGATATTGACCCTAAGGGCTTATACGGAGGTGTGTTCTGATGAAAAAATCGCTTTTTTCGCAGCTAGTTACTTCATACAAGGTGCGTGGTTTGATTGCATAAACTCAATCGTCAGGACATTCCCGTGACCGTTCGCGACCTGATGGCCCGCGACCAGCAAGGCCAGCAAATGCCGGCGCCGGCAGCGAATTTCTGGAAAACGCCGCTGCTCTATGGGTTGGCAATCGCGCTGGCTGCTTGCGCGTTTTTCCTGAGGGCAGCTGTCGCTCCGTACATGCAGGGACAGGTCAACTATCTCTTCTTCGTGCCGGCCATTCTTGTTGCCGGGACTGTCGGCGGTCTCGGGCCAGGGCTTCTGTGCACCACGCTTTGCACGGCGTCGGCCCTGATGACGTCCGGCGATCCAAGAACGCTCGATGTAAAGGAAGCCGTCAACACCGGGGTCCTCTTCATTATCGGCGTGAGCGTCGCCGCATTTGGCGAAGGGCTGCGGCGGGCGCGTCTTCTTGCGGCTTCGAGTACACGCGATTTGTTGTCGCGCGAAGCCCATCTGCAATCCATTCTGGATACGGTGCCCGATGCTATGATCGTGATCGACGAGCGCGGAATCATATCTTCCTTCAGCTCGGCCGCCGAGCGCGTATTCGGATACACGCAAGCCGAAGTGAGTGGAAAAAATATAA
>JAFKKP010000014.1:1272-3126 GCA_017305515.1 Hyphomicrobiales bacterium | reverse complement strand
TGGCTCCGAATTCGGTCGCGGAGTATCGCCGCCGCGTGTTCGAGATCAACCTCATGAGGAAGGAAATGATGCATCTGGCCGTTCACGGGATGACGGGACTTTCGCCGTGACGGACATCTCGCGCGCCCGACTTCTCCACCATTAGGCGAACAACGAGGCTGCGCGAGATTCCTCGGCCGCAACCGCCGTCAGGAAAGCGCCTTTCGCAGCGAATGAAGCATGCTCTCGGCGGCCTCGATCTTCTTCAGAAGGTCCGCGTCTCCCTTCAATTCCTGCAGGGTCGTCCAGGGTACCGCCCTGACCGCCTCGACTACGGCGTCGAGCTCTCCGGACAGGCCGTCGTCGCCCTTCTTCTTCGCCGTTCCGAGACGCAGCGCCGCCGACTCGAGATCTCCGGCATCGGCGAGAAAGTGAGCCTTGGCCACGGGGTCCGGCAGTATGGCGCGCAGCTTGCGCAGATCCTTTGAATTGGTGATGCGCTTCTGATTGACCTTCCTGACGACGGCCTCCACCACGCTCGGCGTCAGAAGCTTCTTGCTGACGCCCATCAGCTCCCGTGCCCATGTGATGGCCGCACCGGGGTCGCGGAGGCTGGTGAATTTCTCGGAGAGATCGAACACCTCCACCAGCTTGTCGAGCTCGCGAACCGTGATGCCGAGGATGTTGGCTGCGCTGGCGCGGCCCACAAGATCGACGAGACTGTAGGCGACCATCTCCTTTTCCTTGGCGTCCCATTCCTTGCGCTGCCGGTGAATGTAAATCCATACGCGCAGCCGGTCTTCGTCGCTCAGCGTCCGGTCGGTCACTTCCACAGGAACCTGTCGATATTCTTCCTTGCCTTGCTCGACCAACACCTTCGAGTTCGTCCATCGCCGGTCGCCGTCGATGATGCGGAATTTCCGCGGCAGGTGCGGGTGCGGTTCGACAAGCAGCGGCTCGAAAAGACCTCCGTTCGCTTCGATCTGCCGCTGGAGCTCTTCGTCTATTTTTGGACCGAGGCGCGGTTGCTTTTCGTTCGGGACGATGTCCTCGATGTCCGCTCTGGTGCGGTATGTCCGCAATACGGTCCGGTCGAGCCTGCGCTCCTGAAGATTGACGACGACGTTACGGTCTTCGGCCGCGCTAGTCATCGGCGATCTCGCCGAAATCGGCGGTGCCGACGATCGCGTCGATCTCCGTGGTCAACTCGGCGCGAACCCGCTGCACCGAGCGGACCAGTTCGCCCTGCCGCTTCCAGGTGGCGTCGTGAGCCTTCTTCTCCTTCACCTGCAATTCGAGAAGGTCGTCAGTGTGGTTGTCGATCCTGGCTAGAAAACCGGCGCAGCGCTCCGAGGTGATGAAATCGTACAGCACCGCCGTCTTTCTCGCGCGCTCCTCGTTGCTGAGACGCAGGGTGTGGGTCTGGACCAGGTGCCGGCGGATGACCAGCACCAGCGCCACCACGCGTGCGGGTCCGGCCAAGACGACGCCGTCCTGGACGTGAAGGTGTCGCGCGCCTTTGGGAAATTTGCTGGTCGAGAGCACCGCGTGCTCGGCCTTGGCCGCCATCTGATCGGAGGCGAGTTTGGTCACGAAGTCGTTGCGCCACGCGTTATGGTTCTTGGAATCGTAGATGATTTTCCCGCATTCCTTCCCGTTGTGCATCACGGTGTGCAGGATGTCGGCGCCCGGCTGCCCTTTATTGATCCGTTCGATCCGGTCACCCTCGAATTCAGCCTTGAGGGCTTCGTAGAGATCGATCTCGGCGCCTTCGCCCAACTCCTCAGCCGTCTTCTGTTCGTAGGCGCGCTTCAATTCCTCGAACTTGGTCTGGATCCTGAGGCGTTCCTCGAACGAGGCCGCCTTCTCGGCGTT
>JAFKKP010000014.1:0-1251 GCA_017305515.1 Hyphomicrobiales bacterium | reverse complement strand
CCAGATGTCGCGTTCTTCCTGGACCTGCACCTGATGTGCCTGCTGCAGGGCTTCGACCTGCTGCATCGCCGAGGCGACGCCAGCTTCAGCTTCCGTCTTAGCCTTTTCGAGGTCATCGATTCGTTGCCGCACCGCGTCCGTGGCGGCGACTTCAATCTCCTTGCGGATCCCGGCTTCACGGTCAGCGGCCGCCGACTTCAGCCTTGCCAGCGCGATGTCATGGTCATCGCGTTCCGTGGCCAACGCAGCCTCAAGCGCAGCGGCGGCGGTCTCGGCCGCGACCTTGGCGGCGTCAGCGCTCTCGACGCGATCATTGAGCGCGGTCTGGATCTCCTTCAGGCGGTGTTCGCTCTCCTCGAGCTTTTGGCGCACAGCAGCTTCCGCCACGCCGAGAGCTTCTGCGCGGACTGCCTGCTCACGTTCGGCGGCAGCGTCCTTCATCCGCTCAATCATCGCCGTGGCGCCGGCCGTTGCCTCTCGAGCGGCGTCGAGTTCAACGCGGATCGAAGCCTGGGCTTCCATGTTGGCGCGGTCGATCGCGGCGATGCGTTCGGCGCCAAGGGTCTCGGCCGCACGGCGGGCGGTCTCGCAAGCTTCCGCGATCTTCGCATCGGAAAGCTTGCGCGCCTCCTCCAGCGCCAGTTCCTTATCGCGCGCGTGCTGCTCTTTCAGTCGCGCGGCGATCTCGTCCGATCGTTCGCGCTCGCGCGACTGGATCCGCTCCTTGATCTCGTCGTGGCGATCGTGCGGGATCGGCTGGTCGCAGGTGGGACAGGCGTCCGCCAGCAGCGACATCCTGGGAGTCGGTTGAACTGCTTTGGCCTCGAAAAGCGGTGCACGCGCAGACATCGTATCTACCCTCCGAAAAATAGGACCTAATTTATCCTATTTGTTCCTAGATTTGTCAAGGTCGCGCTTTTTCCGTGCGGTCCCTTCGGTTTTCGCGCCGAATTCCTAGTCAAAACAAATATTTATACGCCGCCGCCTGACTGTTGCAGCGGGCCGTTGTTCACGCTGACCGCAGTTCTCTGTTTGCGGGGCGAATCGTCCGGTGACGTCGGATATGAGATGGGTGCATCCCACGAACGAGCGCTGTTAGAGCAATTCCACCGGATCGTCTGCGCCGCCGGTGGGCCGCCCTCTTATGGTTGCTTGGGCGGCGCCGATGCCGATCCCGCAGCGGGAAGATCGCGCTGCGGTTTGGCGGCGAAGGTGTCTTTCACCCAGTTCACGCTGAAGGCCACCGCAATC
>JAFKKP010000013.1 GCA_017305515.1 Hyphomicrobiales bacterium | reverse complement strand
TGTCGATTGGGTTGCCGGTTACACATTGTCCGCGCGCGGCATGGTGCTGCGGATGACGCTGCGGATGGGTGAGCATCTCGGGCCGGAGCGCGTTCGGATGGGTGTGAGGCTCATCGGCGATCCGCCGCCGCGCATGACGCCGGCGCGACGTAGATTGATCGATGCGCTCTCGGATCAACTGCTTCACGGAAAATCCGATGTTGCAAAGGAAGCCGGCGTCAGCGCGAGCGTGATCGACGGGTTGGTCGATGAAGGCACGCTCGCGGCGGAGCCGATGCCGCGCGAAATAGCTACGCCAGCGCCCGATCCGTCATTTTCCGCACCGGACTTTTCTGCGGATCAGAAGATCGCAGCCGATGCGATGAAGACGCTCACCTCAACAAACGGGTTTCATGTCGCCTTGCTCGACGGTGTAACCGGCTCCGGCAAGACCGAGGTTTATTTCGAGGCGGTTGCCGAGATCATCCGTCAAGGCAAGCAGGTTCTGATCCTGATGCCGGAGATCGCGCTTACCGGACAATTTCTCGATCGCTTCGCAGCGCGCTTCGGCGAGCGTCCGGTTGAATGGCATTCCGAATTGACGCCGCGCACGCGTGCAAGAAACTGGGCAGCAGTCTCGGAAGGTACGGCGCAAGTCGTCGTTGGCGCGCGCTCTGCACTGTTTTTGCCTTACGCGAAGTTGGGGCTCATCGTTGTCGATGAGGAACACGACCAGGCTTACAAGCAGGAAGACGGCGCGCATTATCACGCGCGCGACATGGCGGTGGTGCGCGCAAACATCGCGAAGATACCCGTCGTTCTCTGTTCGGCGACGCCGTCGGTGGAATCGGAAGTCAACGCGCGCAAGGGCCGCTACCAGCGCGTCGTTCTGCCGTCGCGTTTCGGCGGACAACATATGCCGCAGATTGAGGCGATCGACCTGCGGCGCGAGGGGCCGCCGAAGGGCAAATTCATTTCGCCGCGTCTGGCCGAGGAAATCGGCACGGCAATCGGCCGTCGGGAACAGGCGCTGCTGTTCCTCAACCGCCGGGGCTATGCACCGCTCACGCTATGCCGTGCGTGCGGCCACCGGTTTTCCTGCACGATCTGCGATGCCTGGCTGGTGGATCATCGCTTCCGGCAGAAACTCGTCTGTCATCACTGCGGGTTCACGATGCCGCGCCCGCATGTTTGTCCGCAATGCGCCGCAGAAGAATCGCTGGCAGCCATCGGGCCCGGCGTGGAGCGTTTGCAGGAAGAAGCGGCGGTTTTGTTTCCGGATGCGCGGACAATGGTGCTGTCGAGCGATCTGATTACATCGATCGAAACGATGCGCTCCGAACTGAATGAAATTGCCGAAGGGCGCATCGACATCATTATCGGCACGCAGCTGGTCGCCAAGGGTCACAATTTTCCGCGGCTCAATCTTGTCGGTGTGGTCGATGCCGATCTCGGTCTCGGCAACGGCGATCCGCGCGCAGCGGAGCGCACGTTCCAATTGCTTAACCAGGTGATTGGCCGTGCCGGCCGCGAGAAGGGTTATGGTGTCGGCTATTTGCAGACCCATCAGCCGGATCATCCGGTGATGAGGGCATTGGTCGCGGCGGATCGTGAAGCCTTTTATGCAACCGAGATCGAGGCGCGCGAACGCGCGCTGTATCCGCCGTTCGGGCGGCTTGCAAGCCTCATCGTTTCCGCAGGCGATCGTCCTTCGGCGGAAGGTTTCGCCCGGCTTTTGTTGGAACTGGAGACCGAGGTTTCCCGTCGCTTCGGTTTCGCCACGCGCAAGATCCTGATCGATGACGGCAGCGTCGACGACAGCGCCGCGCGCTTTGCCGAGGCACTGGGCGGCGAATGGGAAATCGTCCGGCTCAGCCGCAATTTCGGCAAGGA
>JAFKKP010000012.1 GCA_017305515.1 Hyphomicrobiales bacterium | reverse complement strand
GCCTTCGCGATGAAGCGCGAGGATCGTGCGCTGCGCGGGCGCAAAGTCGCGCGTGATAAGCTGGGCTTTCGGCGCGCCGGAAATCTCGACCATCGCCTTGTTGATGGCGGCTTTCTGTTTCGGCTTGGCGATATCGAAGAGTTTTCGCCGGACCATATCGACGGATTTCGACAACAGCTCTTTCAAAAGGTTTGGCGAAATATCGTCGCGCTGTCCCACCGCGAGTGCCAGCATTCCATCGTCGGTCGCGCGCTTCACCAGACCCGAATAGCCGCTTTCGGAGAACTGCGCTCCGGCGTTGCCGGCGACCGTGCGCACGACATCGCGATCACCGCGCCTGAGAATGACATCGGTCACCGACGTAGAGAGCGTCGAACGCTCAGAGATGGCGGCGAGATGCGACTGCCCCTTCATACGCGCGATGTCGATGAGCGTCGGCTCGTCGATGAGCGGCGACTTGCTCAGAATCGGGCCGGCGATGCGAATTTCATCTTCGCGGGCCAGTTGTTTCACAAGTGTCGGCGGCGCGTTCTCGAGTGTCGATAGCCGCTCGGCTAGACTGATGCGCGTATCGATCTCGGTTGCGGGAACCAGGCCGATCAGGATGTCGTCGAACAACTCGACATGCTGGGCTTCGAAATGCTCGGCGCCCTTCAGAAACAGGCCCGAAATTCGCTCAATCGCCTCCGCACGCTTCTTGGGCGTGCCGTTTTTGACGATTTCATCGAGTTCCGGAATGAGGGAGAAGGCTGCTGCCATGATTGTTTCAGTCGCCACCAGGTCAGGAGCTTCGTGCCAATCTAGGGGGCCGAGGTGAAAGAAGGGTTAGCTAAACGGCCGGAACAGCCCTCAAACACCGCTAAAATCGGCCCCGACGCCTTGCCGGTAGAGTGCCAAAACGCTATATTCCTCCCAACAATCAATTCTCATACGACAGCGTAGGAGAGTGGGCCCCTCGGGACCCGCTCTTTTTTATTACTTGAGCAGGACTGCTCGCTCCGACCCCGAACCGAAGACCCGTTTTGACCCTGACGATGACCGATCCGACCGGCGCTCCCATGGGAGCCGATTCACTCAATGAGCTTCTGGCCGAACCGCGCCTTGTGGTTGAGCCGGGCCTCGGTGCGCGCGTCGCGACGGTGGCCGCTCCGGTTCTCGAAGGCATGGGCTACCGGCTGGTGCGGATCAAAATCTCGGGTGAAGCCGGCTGCACGGTGCAGATCATGGCAGAAAGGCCGGACGGCTCGATGCAGATCGAGGATTGCGAAGCCATCTCCAAGGCTCTGTCGCCGGTGATGGACATTGCGGATCCCGTGCAGCGCGCCTACCGGCTGGAGATTTCGTCGCCGGGAATCGACCGGCCGCTGGTTCGCAAATCGGACTTCGAGCGTTACACCGGCCATCTCGTGCGGATCGAAATGGCGAACCCGCATGACGGCCGCAAGCGTTTCCGCGGAATCATTCAAAACGTCGAGGGCGCAAATGTGCGCATCGCGCGGGAGGATGCCAAGCCGGATCACAAGGGCGCACAGGAAGTCGAGTCGCTGCTGCCTATCGAAGACATTGCAGCTGCAAACCTCGTTCTAACTAACGCGCTGATCGCGGAATCCATGCGCCGGGGCCGCGATGCCGAGCGAGACCAGCTTGAACAATCCGGCGCCGTGCCGCAGCCGCCGCCTCACGCGCGCATGGCGCGCGAAAAGCGCGACCTGAAGAAGAGCTTCAAACCGAAATCGAAGCCGACCAATACCAAAGCCCATCGCCTTGCCGCCGAAGCCAAAAAGCGCGCAGGCAATATCGACACTCACGAAGGAGACTGAGCCATGGCAGCTGTCAGCGCCAACAAACTCGAACTGCTGCAAATTGCAGACGCGGTTGCGCGAGAGAAATCGATCGATCGCGGCATT
>JAFKKP010000011.1 GCA_017305515.1 Hyphomicrobiales bacterium | reverse complement strand
TGAATGATATTGTAAACTGCCATCCTTCGAGACGCGCTTCTGCGAACCGCTTTTCAGGATGAGGTCCACGGCCGGTAAATGTGAAACTCAGAAAGCCCCGGAGCGAAAAACTCCGGGGCTTTCGTTTGCGAAACTTATCGCCGGTCGTTGGACTGGCCGACCGTCGGGCGCATGCGCTCGGTGTCGAGCTTATTGGCCATGTCGAGATGATGCTTCAGCGCCGGCAGCGTCTTGTTCGCCCAGGCTTTCAGTTCGGCATTGTCGCCGCTCTTGCCGTAACGCTCGAACAGCGACACCGCGTCCTCATGCGCGCTCACCTGCATTGGATCGTAGACGCTTGAGAAATCCTCGTTCTTGGAATTCCTCAGATCGTCGAGCTTGCTCTGGCCGGCGGAGGGAATCACGCTCGGCAACTCGGCCTTCAGCTTGCCGCCGGCGATCATCGCCTTGATGTCGGCGGAGGTCCTGGTGTGATCTGCCACCATCTGCGCGCCGAATTTCTTCTCGGCATCGGTGCCGCGCATCTGCGCGATCTTGCCGGCCTCGATTTCGATCATGTCGCTGGTTGCAGCCTCGGTGACGAAATCCTGCGTGGTGGGTGCGACACCGAGCGCGGAATTGACGCCGGTTTTCTCGGTGACGGATTCGGCGAGTGCTGCGCCGGTCAGCATCGTGGTCGCGGCGAGGAGTGCGAGCAGCTTTTTCATGGATATATTCATGGGCCTATTCATGGGCATGTTCCTTCTGTGGACGCAGCAAGGCCGCGCCGTGCGTGAAATTCGCGGGGACGTGGCGAATAACCGCAGGAGCGGCGAGGGGTTCCCAAGGAACCGGATCACGATCAGGACATCGGCCGCGTGGGCGCGGATTGTCAGGGCGTCACTTCAATCGTGTATTCGACGAAGATCACCAGCGCCTTCTCGCCTTCGAGCAGATCCCACTCGACGGTGAACTTGTCCGTGCCGACAAAACCCTTCGCCGGGACGTAGGCGACCGACGGCCCCTCGACGCCGGCCTGTCCGTGGCCCGGGCGCCTGGCGATTTTCGAGCCGACGTAAATCCTGCCGCCGCCGACATTGATGTCGACCGAACATGGCGTGTCGCGCTTGGTCGTCTTGATCGACACCGACGTACAGCGCGGGCAGAAGCTGTAAGGGTAGAAGCGGCCGTGGCAGACCTCGGCCCATCCCGGCGCGGATGCGAGGGCGAGGATCGCGAGGGTGGTGAGGAAGCGGAGGGGAATCAAAGGTGGCTTCCGAGAAATTTGGTACTGAGAAGCGATAATCTCACGCCAGCAAGTCTCTGAACTTTCTTTGCAGTAACGCCTCGACATGCTCATCCTCTAGTAGAGACTTCGCGGCGAGCATATTGCAGATGTCCTCGTCGGTTAGCGAAATGATGTATCCTTGTGAACGACTAGATGCGTCTTTGCATCGACGGAGGAGTGCTTTTGGATTTTCTATTGATCGGCAGGTAATAATTCCAAATTTGCCTCGGTTGTCGTCAAATCGGGCGAGTAGCTGATCTATCTCGGTATTCTTTAAGTCCTCCGAGTAGTTCTTACATTCGACAATAATGGCGTTGGCATTGACCTTTTGGTCGTTGCGCCGATGAGCGAAAAACCCCGTGTCGGCTGCATTAGTAAACACGATGTCAATTCGCTTTCGGCCGTCGTGTATTTCCCATTCTTTGTGAGGTTGCGTAAGAGACGGATAAAATAGGGCGGTCAAGGATCCCATAACAAGACGATGATAGGCAGAAGCAGCCTTTGGGCCGGGTTTGATCTTCTTAAAAACCTTAGCGAGATTGCCGCAGATTGTAGTCAATGTCGGTTGGTCGTCATCGAACACCGCCATCGCACCGTATGCCCGCGCTATTTCCTTATAGAGCTTTAGAAGTTCGGGATG
>JAFKKP010000010.1 GCA_017305515.1 Hyphomicrobiales bacterium | reverse complement strand
CAAGGCGACCTACGACAAGATCGCGGTCGCGCCTCCGTTCCGCCGCGCCATTGTCAGCTATCACCGCAAGGAATTGCCCGGCTCGATCGTCGTCGATTCCGACAATCACTATCTCTACTACGTGATGGAAGGCGGCAAGGCGATCCGCTACGGCATCACGGTGGGCGAAGAGGCGCTTGCCTTCTCCGGCATCGCGCGCGTCGGCAACATGCAGGAATGGCCGAAATGGACGCCGACCGCCGACATCCATAAGCGCATCGAAGGACTTCCCGCTTCCGTTCCCGGCGGCCCGGACAATCCGCTCGGCGCGCGCGCGCTGTATCTCTATCAGGGCGGCCGCGACACCATGTTCCGAATTCACGGCACCAACCAGCCGGAATTCATCGGCGCGTCGATTTCATCGGGCTGCATCCGCATGACCAATGAAGACGTGATCGATCTCTACAGCCGCGCCAAGATGAATACTGTGGTCGTGGTGCTCGATCCGAAGCAGGGCGACTCGCCTTACAATTCCAAGATGGCGTTGCAAGCCGGCGGCACGATGTAATCGCCGCCTCTGCCGCAAAGGAAATTGAGAAGCGCCGGCATGTCCGGCGCTTTTTATTTGCGCGGTTTTTTTCGCGACGGTTTCTCGCTCGGTTGAACCGGCGGCTTCGGCTCCTCCTCGACGGTCTCCGGCGCAGGCGTGTTCTCGTCGGGCTTTGCGGATGAACTGACCGGCGGCCTTTCCAGCGCAGCCTTCTCCTCGTCGCTCAAACGCGGCGGCGCTTCTTCCGGGCGCTCCGCAGGCATCAGCGGCGCGACATCCGGCAGCGGATCGTAAACGCCCCACTGACAGATTTTGTAATTGTTGCGCCGCTCGGCGAGATCGAGATGGATGTGGTCCTCGTGATACCAGTCCGAACTCGGCCCCAGCACCGTCATGAATCGCGCGCAAACGCTGTGCAGCACCGCCTCGCGTGTCTCACGCGGCACTTTACGGTCGGTGAGAGAGATCGTACTGCCGTCGGCGAGTTTCAGGCTGCGCACATCGAGCGCATTGGCAAGCCCGTGCTCGGACAGACGCGCGCCTCGCACGCGATTGCGGCCGCGGCATTCGTAGGAATCGAAATTGTCGAGTTCGCTCAGTTTCGTGCCGAGGCTTGTTGCGAGCGGCACCATGTCGGCGCGAATCCAGTCCGCAATCGCAGTCGCCATCGTGCAGCGAAGCACAGCCGGCGGACTGACCGGCACCTTGCGCGTATCGGGCAGAACAACAGCCTCAAGCCGTACCAGATCGTCGCCGCCGCACGCACCCGGCCCCTTGATCGGAGGGATCGACGGCGCAATCGCAATCGTCTCGGTCAATGCCAGCCGGCACGCCGACGGCTCCGGCGGCTTCTCTTCTAACGGGGCGGAAGCCTCGGGCTTTGTTTCGTCCGGCTGCTGCCCGGATTTTGCGGCCTCATCGGAGGGCGGCGCAGGTTCGGCTTTCAGCGCATCCGCCGGACGAGGTCTCGGCAACGGGACAGAATTTCCGGCGACAGCCATTTCCGGCACCATCAGAACTGCTGCCGCAAGCGCAGGCACGAGCAGATTCCGGCCCAAAGCCACGCCAGAAGACCATTTGCGGGCCACGCCGTCCGCGCTAAAGTTCATTCAAGTCCCTTCCGGGGCAGTAATGGCATGGCACATGCCAGACAATAATCACTGAGGAGGAATTCGTTATGCTTGGATTGATGCAAAATTGGCCGTTGTTGTGTCATCGGATCATCGATCACGCAGCCGCCGTGCATGGCAAGCAGGAGGTCGTGACGCGATCGGTTGAGGGGCCGATCCATCGCACCAACTACGCCGAAATCCGCGCGCGCGCGTTGAAGGTCGGCCAGCGTCTCGACAAGGACGGCATCAAGCTCGGCGACCGCGTTGCGACCATCGCCTGGAATAC
>JAFKKP010000009.1 GCA_017305515.1 Hyphomicrobiales bacterium | reverse complement strand
CAATTCCTTAGGTCTGCCTTAGGGTTAATCCTGCGGGTTTCGTTAACGCGCCAAATGAGGAATTTGGCCTTTGTTGCTTGGAAATACCCGTCTCGTGCATGAAAAATCCCGCCTCTTGGAAGAGGCGGGATCGCAGGCCAGAAGCCGATCTGCGGATCAGGGCTTGGCGAGGTGCCAGGCGCCGTTCAGGAAACCGTCTCCGTTGACGTCGCCGGGAGCCACGTCCTTCTTAAAGGTGTAGAGCGGCTTGCCTTTATAGGCCCACATCTTCTTTCCGTCGTCGCGCACGACAACGGTCATATCGGCGGTCGGTTTGGCATCGTCTGCGGCCGCGAGCGCCGGCCAGTTTTCGGCGCAAGGACCGTTGCACATCGATTTGCCGCCGGCGTCCTTGTCGAATGTGTAGAGCGACATGCCCTTCGCATCGACGAAGATCTTGCCCTTCGATGAGTCGGCGGTCTTGAGCGCCTGAGCCGACGCGGCGGTTGTCAGAATCAAAGTCAAAGCCGCAACTGCGGCGAATGTACGGGACATCGCGGTTCTACTCCTGATGGATGATTTTACGGACGCGAACGCGTCACTGAATCAAACCCGCGATCTAAAAATTATTCCGCCGGGAGGAATTTCTGCGGGATCGCATCGCCCCAATTTAATTTTCGCAAGATGGAATAATTCCGCTTGTCACGATGCGGAACAGTTTTTGTTTCAACGCCGCCAGTCGTGCAAACTTTCATCTTCACTGCAACCTTCGAGATTTTCGGCTGCGCCAGCACGCGCGACGGGCGTTCTGGAATAGGCGCGCGCGACAAAGCGACATAGCTGAATTTTTCATCCTCGAAGGGTACATCCGCACCTTTGATCTGCTTGTGCGCGCGCGACCGCGCGAGGCGCTGCGAGAAGTGGCACCAGTCGGGATCTTCAAGCGGGCATGCTTTATCGTGCGGGCAGGGTGCGACGACATGCGCGCCTTTCGCGATCAGATGCGCTCGCAAATCGACAATGCGCGCATAACCCGAAGGCGTGCCGGGCTCGACGATCAGCAATGTGTCGTTCGTCTTCGACCACATCGCGTCGGCGAGATTTGCGCGCGCGGTATCTCCGAGTTCACCGGCGACATAGCTTGCCACGACAAGATCAGCCGGTTGGGATGTCGCAAGAAGAGTGGCGGCGTCGCCTTTCACATAACTCGCCGCGCCGAGCGATGAACTTGCTTTCGCAAGCTCCAGGGCAAGAGCGCGCAATGAATCGTTGGAATCGATCAGCGCAAATTCGCCCAACGACGGAAATGAATGATTGGCAGCCCACGTTGCCGTTCCCGGTCCCGCGCCGACATCGAGCAGAGTCGCAGGTGCAAATTCCGGGCGCGCTTCGGCGATCGCGCCAAGGCAGGCGCCGATCGCAGCATAAGTCGCCGGCATCCGGACCAGCGCGTAGGCGAGAGCGTCTTCGTCCGACTTGATGCTTAGGGAGTTTCCGCCGCTGCGATAGGTGTCGGAAATCGAGCGCGAGCGCCGCGCGGCATCGCTGCGCGACATACCTTCAATCCTGCGTTCGATAGCAGCTTTGAGTTCGGCTGGAAGCTCGGATGCCATGAAAACCTCAGGCCGCGTTCGGCCCGAGGGTATTATGCCACGTTCTGGTCGAGAATTTTAACTGCGCTTTCGAGATCGACAGACACGAGTTGCGATACGCCGCGCTCCGCCATGGTCACGCCGAACAGCCGGTTCATGCGCGCCATGGTGATCGGGTTGTGCGTGATGATGATGAAGCGCGTCTCGGTCGAGCGGGTCATTTCATGCAGCAGGTTGCAGAAGCGTTCGACATTGTGGTCGTCGAGCGGAGCATCGACTTCGTCCAGCACGCAGATTGGCGCTGGATTGGTCAGGAACACCGCGAAGATCAATGCGAGCGCGGTGGGCGCCTGTTCGCCGCCAGACAGCAGCGACAGCGTCTGCGGTT
>JAFKKP010000008.1 GCA_017305515.1 Hyphomicrobiales bacterium | reverse complement strand
ATGTCCTTCAAGAGGGCCTCGATCACCTTGCGCTCATCTGCCGTCAGCGAAGCCTGCGGCGCGACGGGATCGCCGACCGCGTAGCCCTGAATTTCCAATCCAGCCTTGATGCAGGCGGCGAGATTGAAGCGCGCGAACACTTCGTTGACGCGCCACAATTTGCGCTGAAGCGTCATCGCCTCGTCCCAGCGTTTGGCCTTGCAAAGCTCATAGAGCTTCACGCTATCGCGCGGCGCGATGCAGGCCGGACCGGCCATCCAGCCGACGCCGCCGATCATCATCACCGCCGCAGGAATATGCGCGGACGCCGAGAAGATTTTCAGCCGGTCGCCGCATCGGTTGGCGATCGACAACAGCCGCCCGGTATTGTTCGAGGCATCCTTGATGTAGCTGATGCGCGGATGCTCGGAGAGGCGCGCGATCACATCCAGGGTGAGATCCGAACGCTGGAAATTCGGATTGGTGTAGATCACCACCGGAATTTCGACGGCGTCGGCGATTGCGCGAAAGTAGGATTCAATCTGCGCGTCCTTGACGGGGAAATACGCTTCGAGGATCGCGAGAATGCCGTCGGCGCCCATGCCCTGATACGAAATCGCCTGCGCGACGGCATCTACGGTCGATGTCGATGCCACGCCCGCGACCACCGGCACGCGCTTCTTCGCGGCATCGACAGTCGTCTTCACCACAACGGCGCGCTGGTCGCGGTTGAGATAAGCGAACTCGCCGGTCGAGCCGAGCGGGGTGAGCCCATGCACGCCCGCGCCGATCAGATCCTCGCACAGTTTGCCGAGAACGTCGGATTTGATCCGGCCGTTCTCGGAGAGCGGTGAGACGAGATAGGGGAAGACACCGTGGAAGTCGGACATTCGGAGCGGCTCTTTGACGGATGGGCGGCGTTAACGAAATGAAGCACGTTTCGCACGCGATTGAAAATTCGCGATGCACGATATGGACCGCAAGTGCTGCTTCAACACAAGATATCGGTGCGCGAATCAGTCATCGCCGATTCGGACGCGATTTGTTCAGGCCGCGTTCAAAGTGTTAACAGGCGCGGCACCAGCCGTCGCATTCCGGCACACAAGAGCGAGGAGCACGCCGTGAAATCCATGCTGACATTGTTCGCGCTGCTCATTGCGACGCCGGTTCTCGCTCAGGACGTTCCGGGAATCGAAATCTGCACCGCCGAGAAGACGTGGGAGCGGCGGACGAGCTGCCTCCAAAGCAATATCGACTTTCTGAAAAAGACCATCACCAAGGCGCAGCTCGACAGCCAGCAGCGCATCGATGCCGCCAGTCGCCAGATCGACGCCCTGAAGGCGACGGTCGCCGCACTTCAGGCTCGGCTCGAGACGCTGGAGAAAAAGCCGCCGGCGAAGGAGCCGGACAAGGATTCCAAGCCCGCCGCGAAATGACATGAGCGCCTTCGTTTACGTCCTCGGCAGTTTCCACAAGGGCCGGCACATTTCCTATGTCGGCTGGACCAACGATGTCGCCAAACGCTTTGCGACCCACAACGTCGGGAAGGGTGCGCGCTCCACAAAAGGCCGCGTCTGGACGCTCTTGCATACGGAAGAATTCGAGACGCGGAATGAAGCGATGAGCCGCGAGTGGCACCTCAAGCGCGACCGCGCATTCCGCAAAAAACTTCTGGCCAGGATAAGGACGAAGATAAAGTCGCGGCGCACGAAGGCGAGGCGCTAGTCACATCGCTTAACTCCCGATAGTTTTCGCCCAACGAAACGGTTCAAGAAAATTCGGGAGGCCTGAATGTCCAAGGCGCGCGCGATCGCGACCGATCTGCAATTTCCGGAAGGGCCGGTGGCGATGCCGGACGGCTCGGTCGTGCTGGTCGAAATCCGCCGCAGGACACTCACGCGCGTTTATCCCGACGGCCGCAAGGAAATTATCGCGGAAATTCCCGGCGGCCCGAACGGTGCCGCACTCGGCCCCGACGGCAAAATCTACATCTG
>JAFKKP010000198.1 GCA_017305515.1 Hyphomicrobiales bacterium | reverse complement strand
GACGGCTGAACTGATCGTGGACATCACGACCACTGGCGCGACGCTTGCCGCCAATGGGCTGAAAGTTCTCGACGACGGCGTGATCCTGCGTAGTCATGCCAATCTCGTTGCCTCGCGGGACGCCGACTGGTCGCCGGAAGCACGCGAAACCGCACGCGTCATTCTCGATCATATCGCAGCGAGCGGCCGTGCCCGCAAGTTCAAGGAAGTGCGAACCCGCTTTGCCGGCTGCAACGCCGAACTTCTGACTGAGGCGCATAACAAATTCGGCGTGGTCTCTCCGTTCGGCGGACCGACGTCGTCCGGGATGGTGACGTTGCACTGCCCGCCCGCACAGCTCTATGCGCTGGGAAGTTTTCTGCGTGAACGCGGTGCGGAGACGGTTTCGATCGCCTCCCTCGACTATGTATTCGACCGCGAAAACCCGCTGTTCGCGCGGCTGGAACGCTTCCTGGGCAAGTAAGGCTGCAATCCCGGTGGCAAAGCCGGCGGCAGTTGCCATATGATCGTAACGATGATCTGTGAGTTCTGATCGATGATGCTCGGTGCCGATGTTTCGGAAATGTCAGGCGACAAGCGGAATCCCGCTGCGCAGGGCCTGTCCATTGTCGTACCGGCATTCAATGAAGCAGCAGGACTCGCCCGTCTCCATGATCGCCTCTGCAAGCTCGCCGACGGTCTCAAGCAGCACTACGGTCTCGGCTGCGAAGTCGTCTATGTTGACGATGGCAGCACCGACGCAACGCTGAGCATCGCACGCGGTCTCCCGGCGTCCTCGCTGGACGTACAGGTCGTTTCGCTTTCCCGCAATTTCGGCAAGGGGGCAGCCCTGATGGCCGGCCTCGATCATGCGCGCCTCGGCGCGGTGCTGTTCATGGACGGCGACGGACAGCACGCACCGGAATTGGTCGAGACGCTTGTCGGTCACTGGATCGATGGCAGATACGATGTCGTCTATACGGCAAAGGCTCACCGCGACAATGAATCGTTTCTGCGGCGCGTGTCGGTGCGAGGCTTTTACTTCCTCATCAACTGGGGCGCTCGTCAGAAAATTCCTGAAGACGCCGGAGATTTCCGCCTGCTCTCGCCGCGTGCCGCGGCGGCGTTGCGTCAACTGCCCGAGCGCAATCGTTTCTTCAAGGGCCTCGCGACCTGGATCGGCTTCAGGCAAATCCGTGTCGATTACGAACCGGAATCGCGCGCGCATGGCGTAACGACGTTCAGCCCCGGACGACTCCTTGGCCTGTCGATCGAAGGACTCACATCGTTCTCGGTTGCTCCACTGCGTATCGCCAGCCTGCTTGGACTACTGCTCGCGTTCGTCGCTTTCCTGTTCGGGCTTTCGATCCTCTGGGAAACCGTGGTCAGCGGAAAATCCGTTCCCGGTTACCCGTCGCTCGTCGTCGGCATGATGACCATCGGCGGCGTGCAGCTGATCTTGATCGGAGTCGTCGGCGAATATATCGGCAAGATTCTCTCCGAGATGAAGGCGCGCCCGATTTACTTTGTCGCCGAACACAGCGTGAAGCGCGCCGAAAACAGCTCCGAAAGTACGACGTCCCGGACCGCCGCTGAATGAGCGCGGTTCCGTTGCGGCGTATCTGGCTGTGCGCGGACGACTACGGCATCAGCCCCGGCGTCAACCGCGCCATCCGCGAACTGATCGACCGAAAACGCATCAACGCAACATCGGTGATGGTGGTCGGCCCGGCGATTGATCGCTCCGAGATCGATGCATTGAAATCATCCGTTGCTGCGAATTCCGATTGCGCGGTGGGACTGCACGCAACACTGACCGCCCCGTTCCATCCATTGACAATGCATTTCAGACCGCTAGATGGCGGTCAGTTCATCGCTCTCGGCAGACTCTTGAGCAAAAGTTTTGTCGGACAACTTGATCCCGAGATGATCGAAGCCGAATTGCTGGCGCAAATCGCGGCCTTCAGGGAGTTGTTCGGCCGCGCGCCGGACTATGTCGACGGCCATCAGCACGTTCAATTGTTTCCGAAAATCCGCGATGGATTTCTGGCGGCCATCAAAAACGCTGCGCCGAACGCGTGGGTCAGGCAATGCGGACGGTCATTGCCGCTTACTCACCGGCTCGACACCCCGAAGGCGCTGTTGCTCGATGCGCTGAGCGCGGCTTTTCGTCAAAAAGCCACGCAAGCGGGATTGCATTTCAATTCCGGTTTTGCCGGCGCTTACAATTTCTCAAACAAGGCAGACTTCGCCGCCCTGATGCAAAAATTTCTCGACGGGCTGCCCGACGGCGGGTTGGTGATGTGCCATCCGGGATTCGTCGATGAAACTCTGGCAAGCCTCGATCCGCTGACGCATCAGCGCGAACGCGAATTCGCCTATCTGGCATCCGACGAATTCGCCGCCATGCTTGCGGCGAATAATGTAACGCTCGCTCGGCGTTGATCGCGCCGATACGTCGTTTTGTCGCACCTGCGGCTTGGCTTTCCCAAATTTAATCCGCGCCGGGGCTTAACCCGACACAATCCGGCCCCACATTCGTCCCGCCGCCAACGATCCGGCCGGCACACGGAGGGACGCCATGACGCCGCAAGAACGCCAACTCGTTGACGAACTGTTCGACCGTCTCGCCCGCCTGGAAACATCCCCGCGCGAAGCCGACGCGGAGCGCGCGATCGCGGACGGTTTGAGCCGAGCGCCGCACGCGAGCTACGCGCTGGTGCAGACCGTGCTCGTTCAGGATGAAGCTCTCAAGCGGGCAAATGCACGCATTCAGGAACTGGAGGGTGGCAGCACCGCGCCGTCCGGTGGCTTTCTCGATTCGATGCGCGATGCTCTGCTCGGTCCATCGACGCGAGGTTCCGTCCCGAACACGGGCCCGCGCGGCCCGGTCTGGAACAGCGGCAATGTTCTCGGGCAAACCGATCCACGTCAGGCGGGCTTCAACGGCGCTCAGTCCGGTGGCGGATCGTTCCTCGGTACGGCAGCCGCAGCAGCTGCTGGCGTGATCGGCGGATCGATCCTGATGAACAGCATCCGCGGATTGATGGGCGGACATCAGCAGACCTTCGGCGACGCGTCGTCGATCGGGTCAGGCAGCAGCAATCCGTGGAGCGGCGGTTCGTCGGACAAGCTGTCGCGCGATGCAGGCATCAACGACATCGGCAAAAACAACGCAGACGATCAGCGGCAGAATTTCGCGGATCATGCATCGAATGATTTCGATGACGATGACGACAATGATGATTTCGATGCCGGCGATTTCGACGGCGGCGGCGATACCGATTACGCCTGACACCTGCTAAGTCGCAAAACAAAAACGGCCGCTGAAATCAGCGGCCGTTCTTTTTTGATCGAGATTTATATCAGATCACGACGACTTTGGTGCCGACTGGAACGCGGCCATAAAGATCGATCACATCCTCGTTGCGCATACGGATGCAGCCTGACGAGACGTTGGTGCCGATGGTCCACGGCTCATTCGATCCGTGAATCCGATAGAGCGATGTGCCGAGATACATCGCGCGCGCGCCGAGCGGATTCTCCGGGCCGCCTTCCATATGACGCGGAAGGTCGGGACGGCGCTTGAGCATCTCCGCCGGCGGCGTCCAATCCGGCCATTCCTTCTTCATCGAAATTTGCTTCACGCCGGACCAGGTGAACCCCGGTTTGCCAACGCCGATGCCGTAGCGAAGTGCCTTGCCATTCGCCTGCACGAGATACAGAAACTTGTTGGGCGTATCGATGACCAACGTGCCGGGCGCTTCCTTGCCGTCATACGCAACGGTTTGCTTCTGGTACTTCGGGTCCATGCCGGGACGGCTGGGCTCGATCGATTCCTCACGCGGCGCCATCGCCTCCTGAGGATCCATCTGCGGCAACTCGCGGCGCGATCGCTGCTCCGGCAGAGGCTGGCGCTCATAGCGCGGCTCAGCGGATGACTGCCCGCCGTTGAATAGAAACTCGATGAAGCCGCCGCCCATGTTCGAACTCGAACGATCCTGATACGCGACCCGGATCGGAACGGGCGGCTGCGGCGCGTAGATCACGCGAGGATCGCGCGGCACAGCATCCTCGGCAAGAGCTGTAAGTGAGGTTGCGCCGAACAGCGATGCGCCGGCGACGAGCGCGAATGGAATCTTTTTCATGCGACGTACTCTGTACTGTTTCGTCGAGGACGCGCGAGCAGCGCGCCCGAACGCGAACCATTAAAGATTCAAATCGCATCGGTTTGGTAAACGAAAACGGGTTTTGGATTCACCACGTCGTCAGTCTCGCTGTCTTGTTGTCGGTAGCGTTTATTTTGAATGAATACAGACGGCTCATGGTTAACCGTTGGTGTTCGAGCGCCAAGCGCGGCGCGGTGCCTGCTTGCCGCATGAACCTCACGTTAAAAATCGTTGGCTACAACGGCTCAATCTTGGGATTGGGGACTTCGATGGCCGTACAACGCAAGCGATTTCGCATTGAAGAATTTCAGGCCGAGGCCGGCGAGCTTCCGATGCTCGACGGATTTGATGGCGACATCCTTCCCCTTCAGCGTGAAATCATCAGCGAATTGCGTGCCATTCGCGCGCAGATGGCGGCGCCTCATCGCGCCGAATCGGCTGCGAGCACGGACGCCGTGACAGCCGAGCAGTCGGCGGACGCCAAAATTCTTCTGGAGACTTATCGGGCGCAGATCGAGCAGTGCGAGAAGCTCAAGGTCGAACTCGATCTGATTCACGAGGCCATCGATCGGACGAAGCAGGAGATCGCAACGCTGCACGGCAAGAGTTTCAACGGCGACGAGATGGCCAAAGTGACAGGTGAACTCGGCGCAGTCGTCGGCGGCACCGAAGAAGCGACACAACAAATTCTCGAAGCTGCGGAAGCCATCGATCAGGCTGCGACCGCGCTCGGCAAGGTCACGTCGGCCGATCAGCAGGCGCAACTGCGCGAGGAAATTCAGGAACGAGTCGTCGGTATCTTCGAGGCCTGTAACTTTCAGGATCTTACCGGCCAGCGCATCGGCAAGGTGATGCAGACGATGAAGTTCATCGAGCACCACATCAACGTCATGATGGATATTTGGGGCGGTGTTGATGCCATCCGCCAGCATGCACCGGCCGTCATCGACACGCGTGTCGGCGATGCCCGTCTGCTAAATGGGCCGAAGGGCGCCGACGACGAAGGCCATGCGTCGCAGGACGATATCGACGCGCTGTTCGATTAAATCCGGCTAAGCGCGCGGTGCGCAGCGGACATACACCATCGTTCCGTAGCGGCTGTTTGCATCAGGATCGATGAAACGGGTCTGCAAAACGCGGCCGTCGAAGGAAACGATTTCGCGATCCTTCTCGCCGCCCGCAGGCCCTGCCGGCCCGATGTAGTTCTTTCCGCTCTGGCTACCCTTCAGGCGCAATTCCTGCGGCGTTGCCTCGTCAGGCAGATGCATGATGACGCCGCCGGTTGTGCCCTGGCCGATCACATAAGGCTGCTTGCATTGGCCCTTGGCGGCGGCTTCGGTCCGCGCGCGATCCTCAGGCTTATGATAGGCGGCGAGGCCCCAGCGTCCGACGATTTCATCGGCGCGAATGGTCGAAGGAATTTCCGGACCTGTTCCCGGCTCCGGCGCCGCCGTCTGCGTACTTCCACCGCCGAAACCGCCAAAGCCGCCCGTCGTGCCACAGCCGCCGAGAAATCCTGAGAGGACGACAGCCACAATCAGATTGGCTGTCGCGATCGGGCTGGGTCGCTGGATGGTCCTGAACATGAATACTCCCGGCAACATTCCTGAAGCCGCTCATCCCAACGACGAGCGGACGTCGAACTGCGATCTTTTTGGGTCCAAACAAATACGCCCACGGCCCTCAATGGTTTCCTAAGCATCCTATATTGGCCTCACCAAGGCCTTAAGGGCTTGTTTGACAAGATGAACGGCACGCCATATCCCGACCCATCATTAGCACTCTCTTCATACAATTGCTAAGGACGCGACCGATTTCTCTGGCGATACTTATCGGCAGGATTTGCAAGCAGAACCCACATCAAGATCCTGAACATCAATCCCCTATGGTCAGAAACGAATTGCCGCGACAATCGCCGCCGCTTTTGAGATTGTGCCGCCGCCTGCAAGTCGGCGACTCACGGGACAGGACCAAATCATGTTCAATCTGAAATACAGCCTTCCCGCTGCATTGCTCGGCGCGCTTCTTTGCTCGCAGGCAGATGCGCAAGGTGCGAAAGAATCCGCAAAGGCACAACCGAAGACCGCAGCGGATTCAACCGATGTCCGCTACTTCGCGACATTGGGCGACATTCTGGGCGATCTGCCGGTCGAATCCTTCATCAAGGAAACGCGGCAGGGCGGCAAGGTCATCTCAGCCGTCATCGATGCCTGCTACTCCGTAAATGCTTCATCGGATCGCAAGGACCGCTTCGTTGTCGAACTCAAGCCGGACGGCGACAAACTCGTCGGCAACGGACAGACGATGGAGAGCAAGGCTCCTGTCTCGGTCAGTCTCACCCGCAAACAAGTCAAGCAGGCTATTGCGTTCGACGGCAAGATCACCGTCGGCGGACATGCTTCGCTGGTCTCCTCGCCGGACAATACGGACATCGGTGAAAAGGAATTTCAGCAGACGCAGGTTGTCGATGACGATCTTGTCGAGGCTCCGAAGGATTTCACGCAGGTGTCGCCGCAATCCATTGGCATACGCGTCAGCCGCGAAGGTTTCATCGATCTCGTTGAAAGCCTCAGAAGCGAAAACGTACAGATCGCGCTCGATTCCATCGCGACCGATTGCAACGCGCTTCGGACGGGGAAGCAGGTATTGCGACTCATTGTCGATCCGATGCGTGCGCCTGCTTTGACTGCCAAACTGAAAGCAGCGCCAGGCGTCGTTGCGACAGGCTGGACCAGCGGCACATATGATATGGAGCGCGCGGTCCGGTTCGCAGCCAGCGACTGGAGCAACGCGGGCAAATTCGACAAGGAAAAATTTGCGTCCGCCCTGTCCTCGGCCGTTGCGAAGTCGATGTCGGGGAAACCCGCAACGTCAAAATGGAACGAAACGACCGGCGAAGTTACTTTCTCGGTCAAACGTCCCAGCCAATCGGTACCGGCTCTCAATCTTGTCGAAACGCTCGAGATGACGGCGCTGGTCGGGCCGGAAAAGCCCGGTGCGAGCGATCGCATGGTTGTGTGGGTCGGCACTCCTTCAAGCAAGACCGCAGACGAATCGAGCGGGCCGCATCTGCAATTCACCGACAATGCAGGTAACGATGAGGAGGGCACCTTCAACGACGACGACAGCCTCATCAAGACGCTGGCATCGGAATTGAAGGGGCAACGCTGGGATACGGATAAGGCGGCATGGAAGTAGCGCACCATCCCGTTTCTTGTCATCGCGGAGTTCGATGACAAATGACGAAATTCGATGTTGCCATCATCGGCTCGGGCCTCGGCGGCCTGACCACCGGCGCGATACTGGCGCGCGGCGGACGCAAGGTGCTCGTCATCGAGAAGAGCAACTCGGTCGGCGGAGCGGCATCGAGCTATAAAGTCGGAGACCTTTTTGTCGAGGGCTCGCTGCATGAAACGAGTGACCCCCACGATCCTCGCGATCCCAAGCACGATCCTCTCACGCGGGCCGGTGTTCTCGATGCGGTCAAATGGATTCCGAGCGGCGCCTTTTACGAAGTTCGCGGAGGCCCGGTCGGTAAATCGCTGATGCTGCTCGACGATTTTCCCGCCGCGCGCAGAACATTGACGGATCGCTTTCCCGAGGCGCGCGACGGCATCGATCATCTGCTTGGCGAAATGGAGCGGATTTCATCTGCCGCAGGCACCCTTTCGCGGGGCGTTCAAATTCTCCGCAATCCCGCGCAGACACTCGGCGCGCTTCGCGATCTTCTGCCCGCGATACGCGACTGGCATCTGACGCTCGCTCAGAAACTCGATGCTATATTCGGAAGCAACGAAGCCCTGAAATCGGCGATTGCGGCGAACCTCTCCTACTATCACGACGATCCAACGACGATGTGGTGGGTGTTTTTCGCTGTCGCGCAAGGAAGCTATTTGCTCAGCGGCGGCCGCTACATTCAGGGAGGATCGCAACGGCTTTCGAGTTCGCTTGCACGCGTCGTCATCAAATCTCCCGGAAGCAGCGTTCTGCTCCGGCGTATCGTGAGCAGTATCGCGGTCGATACAAACGGAAGGGTTAGCGGGCTGACGCACACCGCCAAGGACGGCAGCGATCCACAATCGATTGGGGCCGATTGTATTGTCGGCAATGCAGCGCCGGAAGTTTTGGCTTCCTTGTTGCCAGGTAAGGCTGCCGAAAAGTTGCGGGCGTCCTTCGCTGACCGCAAACCGTCGATTTCGCTGTTCTCGCTGACGCTCGGGCTGGCGAAAAATCCGGCGGAGTTCGGCATCAAGAGTTATTCGACGCAGTTGCTGCCCGGCTGGATGAAATCTCTCAACGACTACGCCCAAGGCACTTCATTGATGAGCGGCGAACCGGCCGACCGCATGCCGCCACTCGCCATCGTCAACTATGCAGCCATCGATTCCGGAGTTCCCGCGCCGCCTTACGTGTTGTCCGTGGTCGGACCGGACTCATTATCGAACTGGAGCGATGTCGATCAGGACGCGTATCGCGCAAAGCGGGCGCGGTGGCAGGACGCTCTCGTCGCATATCTCGACGGACACTATCCGGGATTGGCGGCATCCGTCGTTGCGTCGTCCTTCAATACGGCGCTGTCAGTCCGGCAATATCTTGGAACGCCGAACGGCGCGGTTTATGGGTTCGCCCCGACGGCGCCGCGCTCAATGTTAGAAATGCTCAGGCGTTCACCTGCAACCGGCATACCCGGTCTCTATATCGCTTCCGCAGCTACCGGATTCGGGGGCTATACCGGCGCGATTCAATCCGCCGGCGCATGTGCCGATATGATTTTGCGCGGACGGTGACAACCGTCAGTTCGTCAGCAGCCGGAATCGCAAAGTCTTGGCGCCAATGAACGACACGAAATCGCCCTGACGCTTCCACGTCGCAGCATCGCTCAACGTCGCGACAAGCGCATCGTCCGCTTGCGCGCGCGCAGGCGTACAGTCGCGATCCAACATCGCTCCGGGAACGAAAATCACCGTGTCGTTGGCTACGGAAAACTGGCCCTTACCGGACTTGCACCACAGGTCGAGAGCGGCCTCGCCGCTTTCACCGATTTCCAGTGTCGGAATCTTCTTCGATCCGGGCTGCGGAGCGGCGTCGAGCGTCATTTCCATTCCGAACGGAAATTCGCTTGCCGCTTGCGCCACAGGCGACCAGATGGACGTCGCAGTAAGAGCGATAGCAAACGCCGTGTGTCGCAGAATTGTCATTGCCGGAATGTCCTGAGTTTTCGCCGCGCGGGTTTCTAGACTCAAATCTAGTGAAACGCCAGCGGGTCAGGTTCCGAACGAAGATGATAGACGAAAATCCCCGCGGCTTGCGCCGCGGGGATCGTAATAGCGACGTTCCAGCGAAGGTTACTTCAGAACCAGCGCCGTGAACGGGTACACATAAGCCTGCAAGGTCACGAGCACGCCGACCAAGCACGCCAGCACGATGGAGTGCCAGAAGACGTAGCGCAGGATCGAGCCTTCGTGGCCGTACCAGTTTGTCGCAGTCGAGGCGACGACGATCGACTGGGCATCGATCATCTTGCCCATGACACCGCCCGACGAGTTGGCCGCGGCCATCAGGATCGGCGACAGACCCAACTGCTCCGAGGTGATCTTCTGCAAGTTGCCGAACAGCACGTTCGATGCGGTGTCCGAACCTGTCAGAGCCACGCCCAACCAGCCGAGCAAGGTGCCGAAGAACGGATACAACACACCGGTCGCCGCGAATGCGAGACCGAGTGTCGCGTCAACACCCGACAAACGCGTCAGGGTACCGATCGCGAGCATCGCCGAGATCGTAATCAGCGAGATCGCGCACACCTTGATGGTGCGGCCATATTCGCCGATCAGCTTCGCCGGCGAGAAGCCCATCAGGAAGCCGGAAATGATGGCTGCGATCAGCATGCCTGTTCCCGTGAAGGACAGGTAGGTGAACGCAAACACCGCGCCCTCTGGCGTTGGCTTCGCGGCCACCGGCGGCATCTTGTTGATCATGTTGTGAAGGCCGGGAACCGGATAGTTCCAGGTGAAAATCGAGTTCGCCCACGTCTTGAACGAACCGTTACCCCAGATCAGCATGACGACGCAGACGATGATCCACGGCAGCAACGCACTCCACAGCTGGCCTTGCGTCAGCGGCGTTTTGTTCATCGCCTTGATTGGCTTCATGGTCGAAGCGGATTCATCGTTCCCACGAAGTGCCGGCGAGGTCCAAAGCTCCTTCGGCTGCCAGACTTTGAGGAAGAGGATCAGGCAGCCCATCGAAATCAGCGACGCGCCGATATCGACGATCCAGGGGTTGATGTAGTTCGAGATCACGAATTGCGGAACCGCGAACGAAACACCCGTGACAAGAATTGCCGGCCAGATCGCCATCATGCCGCGCCAGCCCGCGAAGGCCCATATCAGCCAGAATGGAACAATCAGCGAGAAGAACGGCAGCTGACGTCCGACCATTGCGCCGAGAATGTACGGATCGAGGCCGGTCACAGAAGCAAGGCCCTGGATCGGGGTGCCGAGTGCGCCGTAAGCGACGGGCGCGGTGTTTGCAATCAGCGAGAGACCCGAAGCAGCGAGCGGCGAGAAGCCGAGGCCGATCAGTACAGCACCGGTGATGGCCACCGGCGTGCCGAAGCCTGAAGCGCCCTCGAAGAACGCGCCGAAGGCGAAAGCGATCAGAAGCAGCTGCAAGCGACGGTCGGTGGTGACGCCGCCAATCGCGCGCTGCAAGAGTTCAAACCGTCCCGTCTCGACCGTGATCCGGTAAAGGAAAATGACGTTGAGAACGATCCAGCCGATCGGGAAGAATCCGACGACGACGCCGAGCAGCGACGCGCGGATCGACATGTCGGCCGGCATTGTGAAGACGAAGATGGTGATGATGTTGGCGACGATCAGAGCGATGATGGCCGCGAGATGCGCCTTCACCTTGCCGCTCGCGATCAGAACCAGCAAGGTGACAACCGGCAAGGCTGCGGCAATCGTCGATAGCGCAGCACTGCCAAGCGGATTATAGATTTGATTCCACATGGACGTTTCTCCCCCACGTTATAGTTGTGAACGCAAGCCAGAGCGTGGTTGGCCAGCGTCTGCGTGGTCGAGGGATGTCTTGTCGAAACGGCGTCGAGCGTTTCCGCACACGGAAATCCGCTCACAACCTTGCGATGGAGATGAACCCCCCGGCCCTTCGCCTCGCCGCATGCTAGGGTGAAGCGGGGAGTCGGGACAAGATGTCGCGCTTCTACCAATTTACGACTTTAGTCTAACGTCTAAATTGCTAAGCCTTTTCAGTGCTTTGCAGACGCCTCTCCGGAGAAAAATTCTGTGAACGGTATCGGTTCTACGATTGCGGCTGTTTGGCGCATTTCAATTCCCTACTTTCGTTCGAGCGATAAATGGGCCGGCGGAGGATTGCTGGCCGCCGTCATCGCGCTCGAACTCGGTTCGGTCGCGATCACCGTGCTGCTGAATTCCTGGAACAACCGCTTCTACAACGCACTCCAGGAGCGCAACTGGGACAACTTCGTTTACGAGATCAGCTATTTCACGGTTCTTGCGATGATCTACATCGCGATTGCCGTCTACCAGCTCTACCTCAACCAGTGGCTTCAGATTCGCTGGCGATCGTGGATGACGACGCGCTATCTCACGGACTGGCTCGATAACGCCAACCACTATCGGATGCAATTGCTGGGCGATGCGGCGGATAACCCCGACCAGCGCATCACCGACGACGTCAAGCTGTACGTGCAGCGGACATTGGAGATCGGCATCGGACTGCTGAGTTCGGTCGTCACTCTGTTTTCTTTCATCGTGATTTTGTGGACGCTCTCCAACGAAGCCCCGCTGCACATGTTCGGCAGGGACATCGACTTTCCGGGCTACATGGTGTGGGGGGCGCTCATTTATTCCGTGCTCGGCACTTGGCTGACGCATGTCATCGGCTGGCCGCTGGTCGGCATCGATTTCCGTCAGCAGAAATATGAAGCCGACTTCCGCTTCAACCTTGTACGCGTGCGGGAGAATTCGGAACAGATCGCGCTGTTGAATGGCGAAACTGCGGAGCGCAACCGCTTGCTCGCGCGTTTCGGGATGGTCGTCGAGAACTGGCTCGCAATCATGAGCCGGACCAAGAAGATCACCGCGTTTACGTCGACCTATTCGCAGGCATCTGTCATTTTCCCCTATGTCCTTGTCGCGCCGGCTTACTTTGCCGGGAAAATTCAGCTTGGCGGGATGATGCAGACAGCATCTGCTTTTGGCAGCGTTCAGGGTGCGCTGTCGTTCTTTATCTCCGTATATCGCCAGCTCGCGGAGTGGCAGGCCGTCGTCGCCCGCCTCGATGGATTTGAAGCCGGTATTTCACACGCAAAAGTATTGGCCGCTGACCCGGCGACAATTCAGGTTGCTCATGGCTTACCTGCCGACGCGATCAAGCTCGAAAATCTTGCTATCCGCCTGCCCAATGGCAATGCTTTGCTTCAGGTTTCCGGACTCGCGCTCAGATCAGGCGAGCGCACGCTCATCACGGGACCATCGGGCGCCGGCAAATCCACGCTGCTGCGCGCGATCGCGGGCATCTGGCCATTCGGATGCGGCAACGTCCGGATTCCGGCGGAAGCCAAGGTGATGACACTGCCGCAACGTCCGTACTTCCCGGTCGGAAAATTGTCCGCGGCGGTTTCCTATCCGGCGCAGGACGGATCTTTCCCGGCCGAGAAACTGCGCAAAGCATTGCAGCAGGTTGGACTTCCGGCGCTTGCGAACAGGCTCGATGAAGACGGCCACTGGAATCGGACCCTGTCGCTTGGCGAGCAGCAGCGGCTCGGCATCGCGCGGGCGCTCCTTCAGGCTCCGCAATACCTCTTTCTGGACGAGGCAACCGCTTCGCTCGATGAGCCATCCGAGGCGCTGCTTTACCGGCTCATCATGGAGAAACTTCCGGGCACGACGATCGTCTCAGTCGGACATCGCAATACGCTTGGCGCGTTTCATCAGCGGCAGGTTGAGTTTGTCCGTTCGGGCAATGAATTCGCAATCGGCGACCAGACCGAAAGCAAGCAGCTCTAGAGCGACCACGCACCGCTCCGCTCCGGTGCAAAGACTTGCCAACGGCCAGCGATGTCAGAACCGGATTGCGATGCGTGAACCGGGCTGGCCATTGGACAAATAAAAAGGGCGGCAGATTTCTCTGCCGCCCTTGACGTGAGAAGTAACCGATTACTTCAGGTTGGTCATTGCGGTCAGGTCAGCCGAGAGCTTGGCGATGAACGACGCGCCGCACCAGTTGGAGCCGAAGCCGCCCGGATTGATGGGGGTGGCGAAGCCGACCTGCGACGCAGTGAAGTCGCTGGTGAAGGCGTTACAGTTGCCTTTGCTCAGGTCGGTGTCCGAGTAACGCAGGTCAAGAGTGAACACCTTGTAGGTGAAGCCCACGCCGACGTTCCAGGTGTTGTAGTCGGCATACTTGATGCCCGGACCCCTCGGAACGCCCGTAATGCCGTAGAAACCGTCCGAGGTGCCGAGCCACTGGCGACCGAATTCACCCGACACGTAAGCGCCGAGACCGGCAGGCATCATGCCCGAAGGAGCGGTGACCTTTGCGGTGACCGAAGCGTAAGTGCCGTCAGCGCCGGTGTTCAGGAAGTTCGGCGAGTAGAAGACGTTGCCGCCCATCGCGAAGTAGTCGTTAAAGGTGTAGTTCACCTTGCCGTACACTTCGTAGAAGCTGACGTCCTTCTTCATGACGTTGCCGTTGAACGGAATGGCGCCGCGAGCAATACACTCAAGATCGGTGGTGTTGGCTGCGGTGCCGTAGCACTGTCCGCCCGGATACAGATAGCCCCAGACACCGAAGTCGAAGGCAAGCGGACCGAAGGTCGGGCGGATACCGCCGTAGATATCGACTTCAGCAGCTGCGCGGTTAGCGAACGAGATGCTCTCGAACGACGAACCGACATAGAGCTGGAGGTTCGGATTGACGTTGTAGCGCGGCTCGAAATAAGCGGTCACCGACGGCTTGTGGTTCGACTGGGTGACGCCGCGGAAAATGTAATCGCTCATGATGGCCGAGCCAAAAGCGATATCCCACGGATCGACGGCAGCAACCACCGGAGCCTTCTTGTAAACCTTGGCAGGCAGGTCGGCGGCCGAAGCAACCCCCGTGCTCAGACCGATCGCAACGAGTGCTGCGACTGACAAACTTACTTTCTTCATGACGATCCCCATCATCGTTTAATTTCCAGTCCGATTGCCGAAGGTCAGGATGACAAGCGAAAATCGACTGCGCGAATTCATTTCGTGGCCGTAATTTGCTGTGTCGCATCGGTTCGGTGAAGCAAAAAACCCAAGCAAATGCCGCCTTTTTAGGCGTTTTGGCGATACCGGGCGATGTTCTGCCGCAGTGTGGCATTCGGACAACAGAATCTTGCCATATTTGAGCTTTTCAGGCCAAAAATTTACGTAGTTTTGTAGGGCAAATCGCCTCCGGACGACTTAAGAGCCGTCCTTCGGGGGAGTGGATGCCGAAAGCACGGCGATTCGCGAACCTGGACCGGTCAAAATTATCAAAAACGAAAAAGACCGCAGCAATGCTGCGGTCTTTCTGCCTTGCGCGGTCTGATCTTAGCGGACGTTTCCGGTCAGTTGCCGCCGTCCTTGTTGCCGGACCCGAAGCTGGACGACCAGCTTGGCGCCGGCGAAGGGTCGCGCTGGGCCGGATTGAGCCAGCTCGTGCTGGGAGCCGGCGCAGGTGCAGCAGGCTTCGGTGCCGGTTTGGCAGCACTCTTTCGCTTGGCCGACTTCTTGGCCTTTTTGGCAGATTTTTTCTTTGAAGATTTCTTCGCCGACTTCTTGGCCGATTTTTTCGCCGACCTCTTCTTCGCCGACTTCTTGGCCTTCTTCGATTTCTTGGCGACCTTTTTCTTCTTCGCCATCGACTTCTTCATTTTTTTGCTTTTCTTCGCTTTCTTCTTCTTACGCTTGGCCATCACTGTCCTCCATTTTTCCGCCGGGAGAAATTTGCCGGCGGTCAAGCACTCCCGATGCGGGGGCTCTTCATCGATTCTTTGAACGATGGCGGAGACGGCCCGCCTGTCACCCAGTCAAGAAGCTCGACCGTATGCGCAACAGGAAATGACCTTCCATCACCGTTCGATCCCAAGCCGATCTGCACCATGCAACCGATGTTGCCTGCGGCAACAATGTCCGGTCTGGTCGATGCGATGTTGGCGATCTTTCGTTCGCGCAATCTCATCGCAATGTCGGGCTGGAGGATGTTGTACGTTCCCGCCGAACCGCAACACAGATGACTCTCAGGCACATCTTTCACCACGAAACCGCTCTTGGAAAGCAATTCTTTCGGCAGCTGTGTGATTTTCTGCCCGTGCTGTAGCGAGCATGCGGAGTGATAGGCGACGACGAGATCGGTACGTTGCGATGGCCATGCGATGTTCAGGCCACCGATAAATTCGGTCACATCCTTCGCAAGCTCCGATACACGCATGGCTTTTGCGGCATAGTCGCGGTCTTCCCGCAGCATGTAGCCGTAGTCCTTGATGGTGGTACCGCAGCCGGAGGTCGTGACGAGGATGGCGTCGAGACCGTTCCGGTCCGCTTCACCGATCCACACGTCGATATTGGCCTTGGCCCGCGCGAGTGCATCATCGTCGCGGCCCATGTGATGCGTCAACGACCCGCAACACTGCTCGTCGGCGACGAGCACCACCTCGATACCATGCCTGGTGAGAAACCGAATCGCAGCCTGATTGATCCCCGGCGACAGAACCTGCTGCGCGCAGCCTTGAAGTAGCGCAACACGCCCTCGTCGCTGGCCTTCGGCGGCGAATGATCTCCCGCTGGCCGGGCCTTTTTCCGGCAACGACGCGGGTGCAAGCATCAGCATGGCCCGCAAACGATCGAAAAAAGTCGGGGAGGCCCGCCCTGGAGACGCCTTCGGCAAAAATACGGCGAACGGTTTTGCAAATCGCGCGGCAATCATACTCATCCGAAACAGCGCCGGGTCCGGCAAAACGCGCGCAAGAACCCCCCGCAGCAGCCGTTCCAGCGGCGGACGGCGGTATTCCTTCTCGATCTTGACGCGGCCCTGATCGACAAGGTGCATGTAGTTCACGCCGGAGGGGCAGGTCGTCATGCAAGCCAGGCACGACAGACATCGATCGATGTGTTTGACGACATCTTCGGTCGGAGCCCGGTCGTTTTCGAGCATGTCCTTGATGAGATAGATGCGCCCGCGTGGGCTATCGAGTTCATCGCCAAGGAGCACGTAGGTCGGGCACGTTGCCGTGCAGAAGCCGCAGTGAACGCACTTGCGCAAAATCTTGTCCGCTTCCTGGATGTCAGGATCGGCTAATTGCGCGAGCGAAAATTCCGTCTTCATGCGCGCACCATCCGGCCACGATTGAGGATGTTTTTCGGATCGAAGCTCGCTTTCACGCGCTTGCCCAAAGCGGCGACCCCCTCCTGCTGAGGATGGAACACGGGCACCGCACCGCGCACCTGTTCACTCGCCCGCAGAAGCGTCGCATGTCCACCGATGCCGTTCAGCCTCTCACGCAGCATTCTGGCGTGTGCATCGGATGCCGCCGGAAGCGCCGCCCAGATCAGACCGCCGCCCCAGTCGTAAGTCACTTCGCCGCCGGTATCTCGCGCCAGGGCCTGACCGAACGCGCCGCCGGAGGCAGGCGGACAAACGATCCGCCACACGGGCCATGAGCCAAGGGGACTGTTCGCCGCGAACAACTCCACATCGCGAACAGCGGCCCAGATGCCGGCAGATTCTGCGCCCTCGGTCATGTTCACATGACCGAACGATGACAACGCATTGCCAAGAGACTTGGCGCGATCGATCACCGATGCGCCGATGCCTTCGAGCCGGATCAGCGTAACGCTTTTCCCCGGCGAGCCGACGCTGGCGAATGCACCGACGGATCCGCGATGCTTTGAAGCCGGAAGATGGGATGCTGCGGAAACATCGAATGACGATCCAAGCGCAGCAGTCATCGCGCGGCATGCGGTAACGTCATCGAGGCCGTGGAGCATCAGCGTTCGCTCGCTTTCGGCTTTCGGCATCACTTTCAGCGTCATTTCGGTCATCACGGACAACGTGCCCCACGACCCCGCGATCAATTTGGAGAGATCGTACCCCGTGACGTTCTTCACCACGCGGCCGCCCGCCTTGAACGAATCGCCGAAACCGGAAACGCCGTGAAAGCCCAAAAGATGATCGCGCGCCCCGCCCTGTTTGATGCGGCGCGGCCCCGCCAGTCCCGCCGAGACCGTTCCGCCGATTGTGCCGACACCGCGCGGCGTTCCGAGCAGCACCGACGTATCCATCGGCTCGAAAGCAAATTCCTGATTTTTCGAATCGATCAGCGACAACACGTCCGCCATCGGTGCGCCGGCCTGAAGCGTGATTACCAGCTCGTTCGGCTCGTAGAGCGTCACAGCATTGAGCGCCGACAGATCGAGCAACGCGTTCGTTGCCATCGGCAGACCGATCGCACGCTTCGTACCGTGGCCGATGATCTCGAGCGGCTGTTCGGCGGCGAGTGCATCGCGCACCGCCTGCTCCACATCCTTTGCGTCACGTACCTTGAGTGTGTCCACGACGAAACCCGATCAGAAACGCGGGATGTCGGGAAAGGCGAGCTTGCCGTGGTGAACATGGACTCGGCCAAGTTCCGCGCAACGATGCAGCGTCGGGAAAACTTTCCCCGGATTGAGCAGGCCTTGCGTGTCGAACGCGCATTTCAACCGCTGCTGTTGCGCAAGATCGATATCGCTGAACATTTCCGGCATCAGATCTCGCTTTTCAACACCGACACCGTGTTCGCCGGTGAGCACTCCGCCCATTTCCACGCAGGCACGCAGAATGTCGGCGCCGAACGCTTCGGCTTTGTCCATCTCCTCAGGAATATTGGCATCGTAAAGAATAAGCGGATGCAGATTACCGTCGCCGGCATGGAACACGTTGGCGACGCGCAGACCGTATTTTTCCGAGAGATCGCGAATGCGAGCGAGCACCGCAGGCAATTTACCGCGCGGAATTGTGCCGTCCATGCACAAATAGTCCGGCGACATGCGCCCGACTGCCGGGAAGGCGGCCTTACGGCCGGCCCAGAACAGCAGCCGCTCCTGCTCTGAATTGGAGATTTGCAATGTCGTCGATCCGCAATTGCGCGCAATTTTCTCCA
>JAFKKP010000007.1 GCA_017305515.1 Hyphomicrobiales bacterium | reverse complement strand
GAATTGCGAAGTGCGCGGCGATGCCGACGTGCAGAAGGCGGATTCGCGTGTGAAGCCTGCCACGGAAGAAGACTGGTCCACCGAATATGAGGACGCGATCATTTCGGCACGTGTCGTCGATGGCGTCGATGACGCCATTGAACTGATCGCGCGTTACGGCTCGCACCACACCGACGCCATCGTGACCGAAGACAAGAAGACGGCTGAGAAATTCTTGAACGAAGTGGATTCAGCCATCGTTCTGCACAACGCGTCCACGCAATTTGCGGACGGCGGCGAATTCGGATTCGGCGCGGAAATCGGCATCGCCACCGGCAAATTCCACGCACGCGGCCCCGTCGGCGTCGAACAATTGACGAGCTTCAAATATCGCATTCACGGCACCGGGCAAACGCGACCGTGAGCGCGCGTCCGTGAACGAAACGCCGATCTCTCACGCCATCCCGCTTCACACCGACGGCATGCGCATCGGCCTGCTCGGCGGATCGTTCAATCCGCCGCACGAGGCGCATCGCGCGATAAGTCTTTTCGCACTGAAGCGGCTCAAGCTCGACCGCATCTGGTGGCTGGTGTCGCCCGGCAATCCGCTGATGGATACGACCTCGCTCCCGGCGCTCGACCGGCGCGTCAAGGCTGCCGAGGCAATCGCGAACGATCCGCGCATTGACGTGAGTTGTCTCGAAACCGTCATCGGCACGCGTTACACCTACGACACGATTTCATTTCTGCGGCGGCGCTGCTCCGGCGTCCGCTTCGTGTGGCTGATGGGCGCCGACAACCTCGCGCAGTTCAATCACTGGGAAAGCTGGCGGCGCATCGCCGACCAGATGCCGATTGCCGTGATCGACCGTCCGCCCGACAGTTTCCGCGCGCTGTCTTCGGTTGCAGCCAAAGCACTCGCGCCCTACCGCGTCGATGAACAGGATGCGGGCACGTTGGCCAATCGCACGGCACCGGCCTGGGTTTTCCTGACCGGTCTCAAATCCGATCTGTCGTCGACAAGGCTGCGGAACCCCGACGGAAGCTGGAAATCCGCATGACGCTTTCCGGCAACAGTTTGAATTTCACGGCACCTTCATCTGGACGATTGAAACCGTTAACCCCACATGCGTAGTATGATTGCCGGGCATCAAGATTCGATGCTCGCGATACAGTGAAAGGAATGGTCCCTGGCCACATCTGTATTGTCCAAGTCGGCTTCGGCGAAGTCAGTATCCAAAGCCAAGCCTTTAAACGCAAAGCCTGTAGCGGTCTCGAAGGCGCAACCTGACGCCGACAAGACGCTGAACCTGATCCTCTCCCGCCTCGACGACATGAAGGCGGAAGAAACGGTCACCATCGACCTTCGCGGCAAATCCTCCATCACCGACTACATGATCGTCACATCGGGGCGTGCAAATCGCCACGTCGGCGCGATCGCGGAGAACGTCGCAAAGGGCCTCAAGGAAAACGGCATCGTAGCTCCTCACGTCGAGGGATTTCCCAGTTGCGACTGGGTGCTGATCGATTCCGGCGATGTGATCGTGCATGTGTTCAGACCGGAAGTCCGCGAGTTCTACAATCTGGAAAAGATGTGGACCTCGGACAAGCCGGCCGCCAAGGCACGCTAAAGCGGCGCGCTGACGAAAGTCGGCGTTTGCGTGTTCATGTGCTGGCGCGCATGTTAGTTTGCGTGCATGCGCGTCGTTGTCATTGCAATCGGAAAACTCAAGCAAGGCCCTGAGCGGGAACTGGCGGATCGCTACCGCGAGCGGTTCGACGAGACCGGCCGCAAGACCGGGTTTCGCTCAATCGAGCTTCATGAAATTCCGGAAAGCCGCGCGCGCGATGCCGCGACCCGCATGGCCGAGGAAGCCGCCGCCATCGCGGCCCTCATTCCTGACAAATCGGTCATCATTGCACTGGACGAACGCGGCGAGGCCATCGACAGCACGGAATTTGCGCGTCATTTCGGCAAAAACCGCGACCAGGGTTT
>JAFKKP010000006.1 GCA_017305515.1 Hyphomicrobiales bacterium | reverse complement strand
CGATGTAGTTGGCGGTGGCACCTTGCAGGAAGGAAGTGAGTGCGAAGTTGGCGTTCGAGTCCTGGCGAGACATGTTCGCGTCCTGATTCTTTTAACTGGCGGAAATATCGGGAGAAATCACCCGATAGGCGGCAGGTATCGTGCTGTCTGCCGCATCTTTTACCCTATTTAGGGCAAAACTTCGCGCCGAAAAGAACCAAGCGGTGAATTAGGATTTCAGTCTTTCCATCAGCGTCGTACCGAGACGCGCAGGCGACGGTGAGACCGTGATCCCAGCCGATTCCATCGCCGCAATCTTGGAGTCCGCGTCACCTTTGCCGCCCGAAACGATCGCGCCAGCATGACCCATGCGGCGGCCCGGAGGGGCCGTACGTCCGGCGATAAATCCGACGATGGGTTTCTTGCGTCCGCGCTTGGCCTCGTCTTTCAGGAACTGCGCGGCGTCTTCCTCAGCCGATCCGCCGATTTCACCGATCATGATGATCGACTTGGTTTTCTCGTCAGCGAGAAACAGTTCGAGAATGTCGATAAATTCGGTGCCCTTCACCGGATCGCCACCGATGCCGACAGCGGAGGTCTGACCGAGACCGACCTGCGAGGTCTGAAACACCGCTTCATAGGTCAGCGTGCCGGAGCGCGAGAGAATGCCGACACTGCCGGGCTTGAAGATATTCGCCGGCATGATGCCGATCTTGCATTCGCCTGCGGTGACAACGCCAGGACAATTCGGCCCGATCAGGCGCGACTTCGAGCCGGAGAGCGAACGCTTCACGCGCACCATGTCGAGCACGGGCACGCCTTCGGTGATACAGATGATGAGCGGCACTTCGGCGTCAATCGCTTCGCAGATTGCGTCGGCTGCACCCGGCGGCGGAACGTAGATCACGCTCGCATCAGCGCCGGTCTTGTCGCGCGCTTCCTTCACGGTCTCGAAAACCGGAAGGCCGATATGCGTAGAGCCGCCTTTGCCGGGCGAAACACCACCGACCATCTTCGTGCCATAAGCGATCGCAGCCTCCGAGTGGAACGTGCCGTTCTTGCCGGTGAAGCCCTGGCAGATGACTTTCGTATTCTTGTCGATCAGGACGGACATCGGCTTACTTTCCCTTCACCGCTTTGACGATCTTCTGCGCGGCATCGTCGAGGTCGTCGGCGGGCAGAACGTTGAGGCCAGATTCGCGGATGATCTTTTTGCCTTTCTCGACATTCGTGCCTTCGAGGCGAACGACGAGTGGCACTTTCAGACCAACCTTTTTCACTGCTGCGACGACACCAGCCGCGATGACGTCGCACTTCATGATGCCGCCGAAGATATTGACCAGAATGCCTTTGACGTTCGGGTCCGCCGTGATGATCTGGAACGCGGCCGTGACCTTCTCTTCAGAAGCGCCGCCGCCGACGTCGAGAAAGTTCGCCGGACTTTCACCGTAGAGCTTGATGATGTCGAGCGTCGCCATCGCAAGACCCGCGCCGTTGACCATACAGCCGATGGTGCCGTCGAGCGCGATGTAGGCGAGATCGTATTTCGATGCCTCGATTTCCTTGGCGTCTTCTTCCGTCGTGTCGCGCAACGCGACGACATCGGGATGACGATAAAGCGAGTTGTCATCGAACGAAATTTTTGCGTCGAGACATTTCAGCTCGTTCTGCTTGGAAACGATTAGCGGGTTGATTTCCAGCATCGCCATGTCCTTGGCGACGAACGCATTGTAGAGCTGGCCAACAAGTTTTTCGGCTTGCTTAGCGAGATCGCCACTCAAACCCAAAGCGCGTGCAACCGTGCGCCCGTGATGCGGCATGACGCCGGTCGCGGGATCGACGGAAAACGTCACGATCTTTTCCGGCGTGTCGTGCGCGACTTTTTCGATATCCATGCCGCCTTCGGTCGAGACGACGAATGCGACTTCGGACGTTTCGCGGTCAACCAGCGCGGAAAGATAAAACTCTTTCGCGATCTCGGAGCCATCTTCGATGTAAAGGC
>JAFKKP010000005.1 GCA_017305515.1 Hyphomicrobiales bacterium | reverse complement strand
GGCCTGACATCGGCACAGGCGTCGCTGATTTTCCTCTGCATCGTCGCTGCGTCTCTCGTGCCCTGGCGGCTGCGGCAGGACGCGCCGGCGAGCGACGATCAGATGGGTTTGCGTCCGGCGGAGACGCCGGTGGTGCAGGCGCTGGTGTCGGGATTGCCGGAAGCTGCCGTGCTGCTCGACCGCGCGGGCCGCGTGCTGCAACTCAATGCGGCGGCGTTGCAGCTTGCACCGGCGTTGCGGCGAAACGAACTGGCTCTGTTCGCGCTGCGTTCGCCGGAAATCATCGCGGCGTTGCGTCAGGCGATTGCGACGCGCGAACCGCAGCGCGCGATGTATGTCGATCGCGTGCCGATCGACCGCTGGATGGAGCTGATCGTGACACCGCTGACGCTGCCAGCGGCCTTCGGGGGCACCGAGTCGTGTCTGTTGATGACGTTCCACGACCAGACGCCGCTGCGACGCGCTGAGGAAATGCGCGCGGACTTCGTCGCCAACGCAAGCCACGAACTGCGCACGCCGCTCGCGGCATTGTCCGGCTTCATCGACACGTTGCAGGGACAGGCGAAGGACGATCCGAAGGCGCGCGAAAGATTCTTGAGCATCATGCACGCGCAGGCGACGCGCATGGCGCGGCTGATCGACGATCTGTTGTCGCTGTCGCGCGTCGAACTGTCCGCGCATGTGCGCCCCGACGCGCAGATCGATCTCGTGCCGCTGGTGCGTCAGGTGATCGACGGGCTGGAATCGCTGGCGAAGGAGCGCGGCGTTTCGATCGAAACGCATCTGCCGCAGACGCCGGCGATCATCGCGGGCGATCAGGAAGAACTATTGCGGCTGTTCGAGAACCTGATCGAAAACGGCCTGAAATACGGCGCGTCCGGCGGACGTATCGTGATCTCGCTGAATGAAGCGCAGGCGGGCGAGACGCCCGAAATGCGTTTCAGCGTGCGCGACTTCGGACCCGGCATCGCGCCCGAACACCTGCCGCGTCTGACCGAACGCTTCTATCGCGTCGACATCGGCGACAGCCGCGCGCAGGGCGGCACGGGGCTTGGCCTGTCGCTGGTCAAGCACATCCTCAACCGCCATCGCGGCCGGCTGATGATCGAGAGCGTCGCCGGACAGGGGGCGACCTTTACCGCCGCTTTTCCACAGACCCGGCCTGCGGCAGTCGCGTAAAGCTCAACGATTCCGGCCCCTTGCGGCTGTCATATGAGTGTCATCCAGCCATCATAAAAGCTGCATGCGCGGTCCTTAAACGCCGCGGTGAGCGCATTCGGGCGCATCGGCGCTTCGCTCACAAACATTGGAGATTCGGATGAACGTCCTCAAAACAATCGTCGCTGCTGGCCTTGTCGCCGCATCGACGTCGGCATTTGCCGCAGACATCACGGGCGCGGGCGCAACCTTCCCGTTCCCGATCTACTCGAAGTGGGCTGACGCCTACAAGAAAGAGACCGGCAACGGTCTGAACTATCAGTCGATCGGCTCCGGCGGCGGCATCAAGCAGATCCAGGCCAAGACCGTGACCTTCGGTGCGACCGACATGCCGCTCAAGGCCGAGCAGCTCGACAAGGACGGCTTCTCGCAGTGGCCGATGGTGATGGGCGCGATCGTGCCGGTCGTGAACCTCGACGGCATCAAGCCGGGCGAACTCACCTTCGACGGCAAGACGCTGGCCGACATCTACCTCGGCAAGATCACCAAGTGGGACGACGCCGCGATCAAGAAGCTCAATCCGAGCGCGAAACTTCCGTCGGAAGCCATCACGGTCGTCCGCCGTTCGGACGGTTCGGGCACCACCTTCAACTTCACCAACTATCTCTCCAAGACCAGCGACGAGTGGAAGACCAAGGTCGGCGCGGGCACCGCGGTCGAATGGCCGGTCGGCGTCGGCGCCAAGGGCAATGAAGGTGTCGCCGGCAACATCGGCCAGACCAGGAATGCAATCGGCTATGTCGAGTATGCCTACGCCAAGCAG
>JAFKKP010000197.1 GCA_017305515.1 Hyphomicrobiales bacterium | reverse complement strand
AAATTTATTGTGTTGGCGCGCGGCACGCCCGGCGTCGAACAGGTAATCGGCATCGCCGGAATATCCGCGCTCGACGGCAATGCGAGCCTCGCCAATGCCGGGGTCGGCTACATCGTCCTGAAAGAATGGAGCGCCAGAGGTGCGGGCGAGGACTTACGCTCGCTCGTTTTCGGCCTCAACAAAAAACTGGAAGCGGTCACGGAGGCGCGAATTCTCGTGATCCCGCCACCGCCGATTCAAGGCATCGGCAACGCCGCCGGATTTGCGATGCAGGTAGAGTTGCGCGATGGCAATTCCGACTTCAGCAAATTGCAGGCGATTGCGCAGACCATCGTTGCAGACGCCCAGAGCCAGAGTGCATTGCAACGCGTCAACGCACCATTCCGGGCGATGGTACCGCAGTTCGATGTCGACGTAGACCGGGTCAAGACGCAGACACTGCATGTGACGACCGATCAGGTCTTCTCTGCTCTCACCTCATATCTCGGCTCGTCCTACGTCAACCAGTTCAACAAATTCGGACGCACGTTCCAAATTTATGCGCAAGCCGACGCGCAGTATCGCCTGACGACGAAAGACATCGAGAATCTCACGGTACGCAACCAGCAAGGCGAGATGATCCCGCTTGGCACGCTGGCGCGGATTACCCCGACGGTCGGGCCCTCGCTCATCAGCCTCTACAATCTCTATCCGTCCGCAACCATCATCGGATTGCCCGCGCAAGGTTTCAGTTCAGGACAGGCAATGACGATTATGGAGCAAATCGCCAACAAAACTTTGCCGGCGGGCACAGGCTACGACTGGACGGCGATGTCCTATCAGGAGAAGACCGTCGGCAATCAAATCTACTACGTGTTCGGTCTTGCCATGCTGCTCGTGTATCTTGTATTGGCCGGACAATACGAAAGCTGGTTTGCGCCGATTTCCGTCATTCTTGCGGTGCCGCTGTCGCTCCTTGGACCCATGCTTGTCCTCAGCGGATTGCGGATCGAAAATAATCTCTACACGCAGATCGGACTGATTTTGCTGATCGCACTTTCAGCAAAAAACGCGATTCTTATCGTTGAAGTGGCGATTGAACTTCATGTGCGCGACGGCAAACCGCTGATCGAGTCTGCGGTCGGGGCAGCCCGGGCGCGTTTCCGGCCGATCCTTATGACGTCATTTGCGTTCATTCTCGGCGTTGTGCCGCTTGTGCTTGCGAGCGGAGCCGGCGCAAGCGCGCGAAAATCCATCGGCATCACGGTCTTTAGCGGTATGATAGCTTCGACTTGTCTGGCTGTTCTCTTCGTACCCACGTTCTTTGTTGCGGTCCGTCGCTTTGAAGAATGGTTTCAGGATCGTGGGACAAAGAAACCGCGCTCACTCAAGCGGGCCGCGTCCTGAGGCCGCTAGCCTGACCGGCAGCGACCCGGCGCAGTCGTCTGTGACTTGTAGCGTGCTTCCCTGCTTCACAAATTCGTCGAACGGAGGCGAGAGTGCGAATACCCCTTACCGCAGCAACGGCATTCGTGCTGTTCAGCATTCCGACCTTCGCGCTACCGCCCGATAACGCCGATCCAGCGATGGCCCCCTGGTTCAAAAGTCTGAGGCAGCCAGGGACAGGCGCAGAATGTTGTTCGATTTCCGATTGCCGCCCCGCCGAAGTCAGACATGACAATCAGGGCTACGAGGTTAAAATCGATCAGTCGTGGAATATCTCCGCGGTCTTCTGGCTTCGCGTCCCCGCAGAGCGAATTCTCGAAAATCGCGACAACCCGACGGGGAAGGCCGTGCTGTGCTTCACGCCCGAAGCGGGAATTCTCTGCTTTGTGCCGCCGCCGGAAAGTTAGCTGTATCGGAGGTCAGAGGCAGAATTTATGAGATTCTGCCGATGTCGGTTGGCGGACTCGCCGTTGTCGTCGAAATTTGAGCAGGACTCGAACCGCTCGATTGCGAGCGAGATTTTGCTGTTCGCTTCCTCGGTGCAGGGCGTTTCTTTTTCGATGCAGTTTTGCTTTTCTTTGCCGAAGACTTCGACGGTTTTTTCTTCTTCTTTGCCTTTGACGATTTCAACTTTTTGATTTTTTCGTTGAGCTTGCGAACACGCTTGAGCAAGGCATCGATTTTCTTTTGAATCTTGGACATCGCGGTACTCACCTCTTCCTAATGGGCGCAAGCTACCAGCCGACATATGTCAAAGCCATATCGCAGGACGCCACGCTATATGACAGTTTTATGACAATTGACGAGAACGAGCCACAGACTTTCGCAGGGAAAGTGACCTTCAAAAAGTTGAGGGCCGCGCAAGCTGCGCAGCCCCCATTTTTGTCAGTCTGGTTTAGTTCGACGCGCGCTTCGGCGGCGACGCCGGCCACGACTTGATCAGCGCATCGTAGTCGACGGTTTCGCCTTTCGGTTTCTCGTTTGCCAGCTTGCGCTGGGGCGCGAGCGTGCCGTCCTTCTCAGCCTTTGCAAACCAAAATTCAGCGTTCTGCTTCGGATTGAGTTTCGGTCCACAGGCTCCCTGGACGCCCGATTTCTCGATACGTTCCATCACGGAGTCCTGCGCTGCTGCGAGCGAGTCCATCGCTGCCTGCGGTGTCTTCGCACCGGACGACGCATCGCCGATGTTCTGCCACCACAATTGAGCGAGCTTTGGATAGTCCGGAACATTGTTGCCGGTCGGGGTCCACTGCACGCGGGCCGGCGAGCGGTAGAACTCGATCAGGCCGCCGAGCTTTGGCGCACGATCGGTGAACGACTTATCCCAAATGTCGGACTCGCGGATAAACGTGAGGCCGACATGGCTCTTCTTCAAGCTCACTGTTTTCGACACAATGAATTGCAGATAGAGCCAAGCTGCCTTGCGGCGATCGGGCGGCGTGGACTTCAGGATCGTCAGCGAACCGGCGTCTTGATATCCGAGTTTCATGCCGTCCTTCCAATAAGCACCGTGCGGAGACGGAGCCATTCGCCATTTCGGCGTGCCATCGGCATTTGTCACCGGGCCCGGCTTCACCATGTCGGCGGTGAACGCCGTGTACCAGAAGATTTGTTGCGCGATGTTGCCTTGAGCAGGCACCGGCCCGGCTTCAGAGAAGGTCATTCCCTGCGCTTGCGGCGGAGCATACTTCTTCATCCAGTCGAGATACTTGACGATCGAATAAACCGCCGCTGGACCGTTGGTGTCGCCGCCGCGCTCGATGGACGAACCGACCGGACGACAGCCTTCCATACGGATACCCCATTCATCGACGGGCAAGCCGTTAGGAATTCCCTTGTCGCCGTTACCGGCCATTGACAACCAAGCGTCGGTGAACCGCCATCCGAGCGAAGGATCCTTCTTGCCGTAGTCCATGTGACCATAGACTTTGACACCGTTGATTTCCTTGATGTCGTTCGTAAAGAACTCGGCGATATCCTCATAAGCCGACCAGTTCACCGGCACGCCGAGATCGTAACCGTACTTGGCCTTGAACTTCGCCTTGTAGTCGGGATTGGTGAACCAATCGTACCGGAACCAATACAGGTTGGCGAACTGCTGGTCGGGCAGCTGGTACAGCTTGCCGTCCGGTGCCGTCGTAAATGATTTTCCAATAAAGTCATTTACGTCCAGCATCGGATCGGTCACATCCTTACCCTCGCCCGTCATGTAGTCGGACAGGACGATAGTCTGACCGTAGCGGAAATGCGTGCCGATGAGATCGGAGTCGTTGATCCAGCCGTCATACACATTCTTACCGGACTGCATTTGCGTCTGGAGCTTCTCAACGACGTCGCCTTCCTGGATGACGTCATGCTTGACCTTAATGCCGGTCAGTTCGGTGAACGCCTTGGCCAGCGTCTTGGATTCGTATTCGTGAGTCGTCAACGTTTCGGAAACGACGTTGATTTCCATTCCCTTGAATGGTTCGGCAGCTTTTGCGAACCATTGAAGTTCTTTCAACTGATCGGCCTTGGACAAGGTCGATGGTTGAAACTCAGTATCGATCCACTTCTGCGCCGTCGCATCGTCTGCGGATGCAGGCGACACGATCGACATCGTTGCCGAAATGAGCGCAGCAACGCTCGTCATGGTCAGAAAACGAGTCCTGGCTAAAGGACTTGTCCTTCTCGCTAAGTGTCGCATGTTTGGTTCCTCCGTTGCAGCGACAAAACAAACTTCAGGCCCGGTTTTTCCGGATCTGCTCTTATTCGCCATTCAGACGGCACGAAAAATCGCGGCGGCTGAAACAAGCGAAATTACGGTTGCGAGCCACAGGCTCGAAAATTCAATTCCTTCCTGGCCAATCGGGATCGTGAAAAGAGATTCCGTACCGAAGAAAGCGATCCAGAGAAGATGGATGACAGCGGCGGCGATCAATGAAATGAACAAACGATCGCCGCGCGTCGTCGGGATTCGCAGAATTCCAACACGCTCGGCTTCTGGATACGCCGCCGCAAGCCATGTCATGACGGCGAGCGTAGCGATCAAAAGGCCGAAGAAAATCGCAGTCGGCAGCGTCCAGGCCATCCATGCGATGTTTTCCATGGGCCGCTCCTACACCCTGCCGAGCGCGAAGCCGCGCGCGATGTAGTTGCGAACGAACCAGATCACGAGGGCGCCGGGGATGATGGTGAGTACGCCGGCAGCTGCCAGCAGTCCCCAATCCATCCCAGCCGCTGAAACAGTGCGGGTCATCACCGCAGAAATCGGTTTTGCATTCACCGATGTCAGCGTCCGGGCGAGCAGGAGTTCGACCCAAGAGAACATGAAACAGAAAAACGCCGCGACGCCGATCCCGCTCGCTATCAGCGGCATCAGTATTTTGACGAAGAATCGCGGGAAGGAATATCCGTCCAGGAATGCCGTCTCATCGATCTCCTTGGGTACACCGGACACGAAGCCTTCGAGAATCCAGACGGCGAGCGGCACGTTAAAGAGACAATGCGCCAGCGCAACAGCCCACGGCGTGTCGAACAGATTGATCGCCGAATAAAGATTGAAGAACGGCAAGGCAAACACCGCTGGCGGCGCCATCCGATTCGACAGCAACCAGAAAAACAAATGCTTGTCGCCGAGGAAGCGATAGCGCGAGAACGCGTAAGCCGCAGGAAGCGCGAACGAGATGGAGATGATGGTATTTATCAGCACATATTTTAGCGAATTGATGTAGCCGGAATACCAGCTTTCATCGGTGAATATCCGCATGTAATTTTCTATCGTCGGCCGATGCGGCCACAACGTCATCGTGGTAACGATCTCGTTGTTGGTCTTGAAGCTCATGTTGACGAGCCAATAGATAGGCAGCAGAAGAAAGATCAGGAACAGCACGAGAATGATGCGGCGGCCTGGAATGGAATGCGTCATGCGGCGCCCTCCTTGCCTTGACGCTCCGCGCCCGCATTCGTCATCACGGTGTAGAAAACCCAGCAAACAATAATCGTGATGAGGTTGTAGACGAGCGACAGCGCGGCCGCCTTGCCAAGATCGAATTGTCCGAGCGCAATCTTCACAAGCTCGATCGACACGAATGTCGTCGAATTTCCGGGCCCGCCGCCGGTCACGACGAACGGCTCGGTATAGATCATGAAACTATCCATGAAACGTAGCAGCACGGCGATCAGTAAGACTCGCTTCATCTTCGGCAGCTGAATTGCCTTGAAGATCGCCCAGCGGGACGCGCCGTCGATTTGCGCCGCCTGATAGTACGCGTCAGGTATCGATTTCAGGCCGGCGTAGCACAAGAGCGCCACCAGGCTCGTCCAGTGCCATACGTCCATGGTCACGACAGTCGCCCATGCGTCCAGATTGTTGGACACGTAGTTGTAGTCGAGCCCAATCTTGTTCAGCGCATAGCCCATCAGGCCGATGTCAGGCCGGCCGAAGATTTGCCAGATCGTCCCGACGACATTCCATGGAATCAGAAGCGGGAGCGCCAGAATGACGAGGCACACAGCCACGCCCCATCCCTCGCGCGGCATCGAGAGTGCAACCACGATGCCGAGCGGCACTTCAATTGCGAGGATAATTGCGCAGAACAGCAGATTGCGTCCGAGCGATTCAAGGAAGCGCCCGCCGAGGTCGGTTGACGGATCGAGCAGCTCCTTGAACCAGCCAACGCCGTTCCAGAAGAATTGATTGTTACCGAACGTATCCTGGACCGAATAGTTTACGACGGTCATCAAGGGCAGCACTGCCGAGAAGGCCACGATGAGAAACACCGGCAGCACCAGAAACCACGCTTTGTTGTTGAGCGTCTTTTCCATCAGGTACGCCCCTCGACCAGAACGCTGTCTGCATAGACGTGAACGTGCGCGGGATCGAAAATGAGACCGGCATCGCTCTCTGACGCTGAAAACCCAGCAGGCACACGTGCTGCAAATTTCACGTCGCCAATACGAACGCGCGCAAAACGAACCCGGCCGAGATCGTCGATTCTGTCGATTTTCGCCGACAACAACTCAGGCGACGGCGCTGCGACGCTCACGAACTCCGGCCGAACACCTATTTCGATTTTAGCGCCGAGCGGAAGGCTGTCATACGCCTTGTCGAGACCGATCGCATGTCCGCCGATCAGTGCTCTCTTTCCCTTGACTTCAGCCGACACGATATTCATCCCCGGCGAGCCGATGAAATATCCGACGAAAGTGTGTGCAGGTCTGGAAAACAGCTCTTCTGGTGTCCCGCTCTGAACCACGCGCCCATCGTGCATCACCACAACGGTATCTGCGAAGGTAAGCGCCTCCGTCTGGTCGTGAGTGACATAGATCATCGTCAGATCGAGCGCCTGATGCAGTGCTTTCAGTTTCGAGCGCAATTCCCATTTCAGGTTCGGATCGATCACCGTCAGCGGCTCGTCGAACAGAACGGCAGCAACATCAGATCTCACCAATCCTCTGCCGAGCGATATTTTCTGCTTTGCGTCGGCGCTCAGCCTCACCGCCCTGCGGTCAAGAAATGGCGAGAGGTCAAGCAACTTCGCAATCTCGGTCACGCGCGCTTCGATGCTCGCGCGCGGCAGATTTCGGTTCTTAAGCGGGAATGCAAGATTCTCGCGGACAGTCATGGTGTCGTAGATCACGGGAAACTGAAACACCTGCGCGATATTGCGTTCGCGCGTGGACAATGGCGTGATGTCCTTGCCATCGAAAAGAACCTGACCGTGCGACGGTGTCACAATTCCCGAAATGATATTGAGCAAGGTTGTTTTGCCGCAGCCGGAAGGTCCGAGAAGCGCGTAAGCGCCGCCTTGCCGCCAAGTCATCGTCATCGGCTTGAGCGCATACGATTCCGTTGCAGCGGATGCGCCGCCATACGAGTGAGCAAGATCGACGAGGTCAATGCGGGCCATGAGATGGTGCCTCACATCGCCATTGGCGCGGCAACGAGCCGGCCAGTTGAATCAAATACAAAGAGATCGCGTGGATCGAGGACAGCTTCCAAATGCTGTCCGGGAAGAAACTCATGGATACCCTGTAGAACAGCGACCCAATTGTAACCATTTCGCTTGAGATGCACGAAGCTCTCCGAGCCGGTAATCTCGGTAACGCTCACCGTCGTCGCAAATGAATGGCGATCGCCGGTTCGGCTGGCCACCTGCATCTGGTGTGCTCGAAACCCGACTCTGTAGCGCCCGTCCTGTAATCCTTCATAGAGGCCGGCAGCCGGTGCCGTTTCTCCGCCCGAATAGACGATCGATCCGTTCTTCTTTTCAATCTCCACCGTATTGAGCGGCGGGTCGGAAAAGACCTCAGCTACCCGCTCCGTATTCGGACGATGGTACACACTCGGTGTCGCTCCAATCTGTAAGGCGCGACCCTCGAACATGCAGGTCGTATTGCCGCCGAGCAGCAAGGCCTCGGATGGCTCCGTCGTCGCATAGACGAATATCGCGCCAGACGCTTCAAAGATGCGCGGAAGATCAACACGCAATTCCTCACGGAGTTTGTAGTCGAGATTGGCAAGCGGTTCGTCGAGCAGCACAAGGTCGGCACCCTTGACCAATGCCCGCGCGATTGCGGTTCGCTGCTGCTGCCCTCCCGACAACTGCATAGGCGTGCGATTGAGATACGGTTCGAGCTTCAGCAACTTCGCCGCATCGGTGACACGCGCATCGATTTCGTCGCGTGACTTTCCCTGCACGCGAAGCGGTGACGCGATGTTCTCAAACACTGTCAGCGTGGGATAGTTGATGAACTGCTGATAAACCATTGCAACGGAGCGCCTGCGAACATCGCGGCCCGTAACGTCATTTCCATCGACGAGAATTCGTCCCGATGTCGGCTTATCCAGACCCGCAAGCAACCGCATCACGGATGTCTTGCCGGAAAGAGTTGGCCCCAGAAGAACGTTCAATGTTCCGCGCTCGAGACTCAGGGACACATCCTGAATCCAGCACACACCGCTCACTTCGCGCGAGACATGGTCGAGGGCGACGCTCATGCGCGGCCTCCCACGCTTAACGGTTCGCTGTCTGTAAGAGTGCCATTCTTCGCCATCCACTGGGCTAGCCCGGCGACTTCACTTTTTGTCAGGCGCAGTCCGAGTTTCGATCTTCGCCAGACGATGTCTTCGGCGTTCGATGCAAATTCATGAGCTATCAAATATCGAACTTCGCGCTCGGAAAGCGTGTCGCCGAACAGTTGCCCAAGATCGGCGACGCTGGAGGCGTTTCCAAGAACGCGATGTGCACGCGTGCCGTAGGCATGCGCGAGGCGTGTAGCAAAAGACCGCGAAAGAAACGAAAACTTGCGATTCAGCTCATCGGCGAGCGCCGGTATTGCGGAGACGTCGAGATCGCCGCCCGGCAATGCCGCGTGAGCGGTCCAGCCCTCGGCAGCTTTCTCTCCTTTCAAATAGGGCGAGAGTTTCTCGAGAGCTTCCTCGGCTAGCCGGCGATAAGTTGTGATCTTTCCGCCAAAAATCGAAAGCAACGGCAATCCACCCGGAGTGTCGAATTCAAAGACATAGTCACGCGTGGCGGATTTCGCGTCGCTGGCACCGTCGTCGTAGAGCGGGCGCACCCCCGCATAGGCCCAAACCACATCATCCGGCTTTATCTTTTTCGCAAAATAGTCGTTCACCGACTCGCAGAGGTAGGCGATCTCCTCGGCGGAAGCCTTCACCTTGGAAGGATCGCCGTCGTAATCGCGATCGGTGGTGCCGATGAGCGTGAAATCGTCCTGATAAGGAATGACGAAGACGACGCGGCCATCCGCATTTTGAAATGTGTAAGCGCAATCATGGACATAGAGACGCGGTACAACGATGTGAGAGCCTTGAACGAGGCGCACTTTCGCTTTGGCATTGATTCCAACGCGGCCGCTAAGCACTTCTTCAACCCAGGGGCCGCCGGCGTTGACGAGTGCGCGCGCTTGAATCGACGTCTGCGCGCCGGAAACCGTGTCCTGGAGCGAAATACTCCAATGATTTCCGTCTGTTCTGGCGCTGATCGCCTTCGTGCGCGTTTTGATGGTGGCGCCGCGATCGGCAGCGTCGCGCGCGTTCAAGACGACAAGCCGCGCGTCATCGACGAAGCAGTCGGAATACTCGAACCCGCGAGAAAATCGCCCAGTTACAAGGGGTTGGCCGGTTTCGTCGCGGCGAAAATCGACCGAACGCGCAGCCGGCAATAAGTGACGGCCGCCGAGATGGTCATAGATGAACAGACCGAGCCGCAACAGCCAGGCGGGCCGCAAACCCGCATGATGTGGTAGGACAAAGCGCAGCGGGCGGATGATATGGGGTGCGATCTGCCAAAGCACCTCACGTTCGATCAAGGCTTCGCGAACCAGCCGAAAATCGTAATATTCGAGATAGCGCAGGCCGCCGTGGATCAGCTTGGTCGACCAGGACGATGTACCGCTGGCCAAGTCATTCATTTCACAGAGGAAAACGGAATTCCCACGACCCGCGGCGTCGCGGGCGATGCCGCAGCCGTTGATCCCGCCGCCAATAATAGCGAGGTCGTAGACCTGTCCCAATGCGCTTCCCCGGCGTTCGCTGTATTCGTTTTCAGCGATTTCGCTTTCGTTTTTGATTAGAGCACAACGAAAAACGAAAGCAAGAGGCATCAAATGAGGCTTCAAATGACGAAAAACCGCAAGTATCGCCAATGGCAGAACCGGGACGAGATGGTGACGGACTTGGAATCGAAGGGCGAAAACGCGGCGGAACGGCGCAAAACTTCACGCGCAGCGTGACGCTGCTTGCTGCGAAAAACGCGCCGAATTGGCTGAGTTAAAGACCGACTTCCGAGGGCGCTATCCGCCGCCTCGCCTCACAGGCTCCGCCTCGCAGGCAAATGTCGCGCGAAAAAATTCACCCCGCATCGACCGGCTTGTCGGGCATCGCCTCGATCACGTCGATGCCGCGGCTGTCGCAGATCGTTCGCAGGCCCGCCGGCAGCGCGATGTCGGTGACGAAGGTCTGGATCTGGCTGATATGGGCGATGCGAACCGGCGCGCTGCGCCGCATCTTCGTGCTGTCGGCGACCAGCATCACGCTTCGCGCGTTGGCGATGATCGCCTGCGCCGCCTGCACTTCGCGATAGTCGAAATCGAGCAGCGCGCCTTCGGCATCGATCGCCGAGGCGCCGATGATGGCGTAATCGACCTTGAACTGCGTGATGAGATTGTTCGCGGTCGAACCGATCACGGCACCGTCCGCGCGCCGCACCGCGCCGCCCGCGACGATCACCTCGATGCGCGGATGCCGATAGAGCAGCATCGCGACGTTGAGGTTGTTGGTGATGACCAGCAGATCCTCATGCGAGGTCAGCGCGCTTGCGACTTCCTCGGTGGTCGTGCCGATATTGATAAACAGCGAGCTTCCGTTCGGGATCATCGCCGCCGCAGCCGCTCCGATCGCCCTCTTCTCCTCGGCGGCGACGAACCGCCGCGCTTCGTAAGCGACGTTCTCGATGCCGGAGGCGATGATCGCGCCGCCATGCACGCGCGTCAGCGAGCGGCGGTCGCACAGATCGTTCAGATCCTTGCGGATGGTCTGCGCCGACACGTCGAAGCGGCGCACCAGATCCTCCACTGTCACGCGCCCTGACGAACGCGCGATGTTGAGAATTTCAGCCTGACGTCCGGTCAATTCAATCATGCCCCGAGCATAGTCGCGATCCCGCATCGGGCAATCCCGAAAACGCCCGTTAACCTCGATGGACCGGGTCACGGTTACTGCCTGGCGGCGATAGCGCCGGCCCGGATTGCGCGCACCCCGCGATAGCGTTGATGCAGATCAATCGGCAACGGCGGCCGCACCTGCAAGCTGAGAAACAGAGCGAGCCGCGCGGGCCTTGCGGGTGGAAAAGCCCGCTTCTAAAACGCCAGCCATTGAGCCATTCAAAAGAGAGCGCATCATGCTCGTTGCATTGACCCTCGCCGGATTGCTGGTGATCCTCTCGTTCGTCGTGCACTACGAGGCGCTGCGGATCTTGTCGCTGCTCATTCCCAAACTGAAATTTCCTGTGAGATTGCGGGTGCTGTTCGTTGTGCTCGGCTGCTTTGCGGCGCATACGATTGAAGTCTGGATGTATGCGGTCTCTTACCTGCTGATCGATCTGGCCGGGTTGGGCTCGCTGAAAGGACAGCTTCACGAGAGCTTCGCCGACTTTCTGTATTTTTCCGCGACGTCGTATTCGACGCTTGGCCTCGGTGATGTCTATCCCCTGGGCGCGTTGCGGCTGATGTCAGGCGTCGAAGGCATCAACGGACTGTTTCTCATCGCCTGGTCCACGTCGTTCACCTATTTCGTGATGGACCGGCTGTGGCCGCTTCATGGCGACCACATGCGGCATAAAAACTGAGCGGCGGTCTGAGCTATTTCGGAATCTCCCCGAACGTCTTTCCGATTTTCATCGGCGCGGTGCGGATCAATCGGGAGTCTTCAACAGCCGCCTGACGATGCTTCACGGCTTCGCGGTACACCGGATCGCGGATCATTTCGACGAATGCTGCGACCGACGGATACTCCGCGATGAAGCAATGGTCCCACCGCTCCTGTGCGGGGCCGATCAGCATCAGCTCGAATTTTCCCTGCCAGACGATCTTGCCGCCGAGCCGCTGAAACACCGGCGCGCTTTCCTGTCCGTAGCTTTGATAGGCTTCCGCGCCCGACACGTCGCGTCCGTCCGGATACTTCGCCTTGGCGTGAAGCCGCACCAGATTGAGCATGTGGATGGGACCGGGGCGGTCGTTGCCGCGAAATGCAGCGAACACTTCCTTGGTCGGATCGATGTGACCGGACATGACAACCTCCTCTGCAAGTCCACGCCGGAATTGAACAGGACAAACCGGGCGTCGGTCCACATAAAAAGAGCGCCGGCATGTGGGTGCCGGCGCTCCGCAGTTGATTAGGCGATTTTCTGATTGATCGATCAGCCGACCTTCTGCGGCCGCATGTCGGCGCGATTGATGCCTGCCACTTTCACAGGCTTCTTCATCGCGTCGCGGCGGAAGGGCTCGCCAAGTTCCTGATTGAGCAGCACTTCGATGAACGTCGTGGTGCCCTTCTTCTGCGCCTCGCAGGATTCGCGCAGCGCGTCGGTCAGTTCTTGTTGCGTCTTCACGGTGACGCCCTTGAGACCGCAGCCTTCCGCGACCTTGGCGTAGCTGAGATGCGGATCGAGTTCGGTGCCGACGAAATTGTTGTCGTACCAGAGGATCGAGTTTCGTTTTTCAGCGCCCCACTGATAGTTGCGGAACACGACCATGGTGATGCCGGGCCATTCCTTGCGGCCGACCGAGCTCATCTCGTTCATGGAAATGCCGAATGCGCCGTCGCCCGCAAAGCCGACGCAGGGCGTATCGGGATTGCCGATCTTCGCGCCGATGATCGAGGGGAAGCCGTAGCCGCACGGACCGAACAGACCGGGCGCGAGATATTTACGGCCTTCGTCGAAGGTCGGGTAGGCGTTGCCGATGGCGCAGTTGTTGCCGATGTCGCTGGAGATGATCGCATCGCGCGGCAGGCCCGCCTGAATCGCGCGCCATGCCTGACGCGGCGACATGCGATCCTTGTCGCGCTTGCGCGCTTCCTCGTTCCAGTTGGTGCCCGGATCGTCGTCCTCGTGATCCATGCTCGACAATGTCTGGAGCCACTTCGACTTGGTCGAATGGACGAGCGCCTTGCGGTCGTCGCGGCCTGCATTGCCCGCGTTCGGACCGAGCTTCGCAAGGATCGCTTCGGCAACGAGCTTCGCATCGCCGCAGATGCCGACAGTAACCGGCTTCGTCAGGCCGATGCGATCCGGATTGATGTCGACCTGAATGATCTTCGCGTTCTTCGGCCAGTAGTCGATGCCGTAACCCGGCAGCGTCGAGAACGGATTGAGGCGCGTGCCGAGCGCGAGCACGACATCGGCCTTCGCGACCAATTCCATCGCCGCCTTCGAGCCATTATAGCCGAGCGGGCCGACAGCCAGACGATGACTGCCGGGGAAACTATCGTTGTGCTGGTAGTTGTTGCACACAGGTGCGTCGAGCTTTTCGGCCAGAGCCGCACACGCCTTGATGCCGTTTGCGAGCACGACGCCCGCGCCCGAAAGAATAACCGGAAACTTCGCGTCCGACAGCAGCTTCGCCGCTTCCGCAATCGCATGCTCGCCGCCCGCAGGACGTTCGAACTCGACGATGGCCGGCAGATTGACGTCGATCACCTGCGTCCAGAAATCGCGCGGGATGTTGAGTTGCGCGGGCGCCGACAGACGCTTGGCTTTGAGGATGACGCGGTTGAGAACTTCCGGCACGCGCGAGGGATCGCGCACTTCTTCCTGATAGCAGACCATGTCGCGGAACAGCGCCATCTGCTCGACTTCCTGGAAGCCGCCCTGCCCGATGGTCTTGTTCGCCGCCTGCGGCGTCACCAGCAGCATCGGCGTGTGATTCCAGTACGCGGTCTTGATCGGGGTCACGAAGCCGGTGATGCCCGGGCCGTTCTGGGCGATCGCCATCGCCATCTTGCCGGTCGAGCGGGTGTAGCCGTCGCAGATCAGTCCACCGTTGGTTTCGTGCGCGACGTCCCAGAATGTGATGCCCGCTTCCGGAAACAGATCCGAGATCGGCATAAAGGCCGAGCCGATAATCCCGAATGCATGCTCGATGCCGTGCATCTGCAAAACTTTTACGAACGCTTCTTCCGTCGTCATCTTCATGACCGATACCCTTTAATTCGCGGCTGAAATTCTGGCGGGAAATTACATGGGGCGGCACCGGATGCAACGAATTTCTCGTTTTTTTGCATTTTTCGTTTCATTTTTCGGAATATTCGTGTAATTTCGCCGCCATGAACGATCTTGCGGGCGGAATGAAGCCATTCGGCATCGTGGAAGCGATGGCCGGTCTCCAGCATCCTGCGACGCTGGCTGAACTGTCGTCGCTGGTGAACGTTCCAAAGCCGACGGTGCATCGCTGGCTCGGCGCGCTGGAAACCGCAGGCCTCGTCCAGCGCACGCCGGGCGGACGGCATTTCGAGCTGGCGTCGCGCGCGTCGCAGACCGCGTTTTCCATTCTGACCAATCGTGTCACCGGCAAAGTGCGCCACGAAATTCTGCAGCGCGTCGCTGCGACCGTCGGCGAAGCCTGCAATCTCACCGTGCTCGACGGTACGGAGATTTCCTATCTCGACCGCGTCGAATCGAGCTGGCCGCTGCGCATCACCTTTCAGCCCGGATCGCGCGTGCCGGCGTACTGCTCGGCGAGCGGCAAATTGTTTCTGGCGCTGATGCCGCCGGGCAAGCGCGACCTCATCATCGAAGCCTCGACGTTCGAGAAACTCACCGAGAATACGCTTGCGGGGAAAAAAGAGCTGCTCAAGGAACTCGGCGAAATCAAGCGCGACGGATACGCGCTCGACCGCGAGGAATTCATGCGCGGGCTGGCCTGCCTCGCGGTGCCGGTGATGCAGCGCAAGGGCCGCTCCAATGTCTGCGTGGCGGCACTCGCGATTCAGGCGCCGGTCACGCGCATGACGCACAAAGATTTGCTCACCAAACTTTCAATCGTTCAGAGCGCCGCGCAGGACATCGCCGCGACGCTTGCGGAATAACGGAATCCAAATGGACAGTTCTCCGGCACAGACATACGCGCACCCTCGCCTCAGCGGGATGGAAGAACGCGCCAGGACCAAAGGCAAGCTCGCCGTCGCGGTCGCCTATCCATGTTCAACGGATTCGCTCGGCGCGGCGTTGGCGGCGCGCGACAAGGGCGTGATCGAGCCGATATTGGTCGGTCCGCGCGCCAAAATCGAAAGTTGCGCGGATGCGCTGAAAGCAAGTCTCAACGGGATCAAGACCGTCGAGACCGACGACGATGCGATTATGGCGTCGCGCAAGGCCGTGGCGCTGGCAAGCGCCGGCGACGTCGGCGCACTGATGAAGGGTTCGCAGCACACCGATGAATTGCTCGGCGCGGTCGTCTCGCGCGAAGGTAATCTGCGGCAGGCGCGGCGCATGAGCCATGTGTTCTGGTTCGATCTTCCCGCCTATCACAAGCCGCTGATGCTGACGGATGCGGTCGTCAACATTGCGCCGAAGCTGGAAGATAAAATCACCATTCTGGAAAACGTCATCGCCTTCGCGCACAGGATCGATGTCGCCAATCCCAAAATCGGGCTGCTCTCGGCGGTCGAGTATGTGAACCCGCATATCGCCTCCAGCGTCGACGCGGGCGATCTGGTCGCGCGTGCGAAGCAAGGCTCGTTCGGCAGCGCGACTATCGACGGGCCGTTCGGCTTCGACAACGCGATTTCGAAAACATCCGCCGCCATCAAAGGCATCTCATCGCCGGTCGCGGGCGATCCCGACATCCTGATGGTGCCGAACCTCGATGTCGGTAACATCCTCTACAAGTCGCTGGTGTATCTGGCCGGCGGCGAATGCGCCGGTGTCATCCTCGGCGCGCGCGTGCCGATCATTCTCACCAGCCGCTCAGACTCGCAGCGCGCACGGATCGCGTCCTGCGCGCTTGCGCAACTCAGCCGCGGCTAAACTATGTTTTGAGCATGATCTCTTCCGAAAACCAGTTCCCACTTTTCGGGATCATGCTCTAAAAAGAAAAACGGCCCGGATCGCTCCGGGCCGTTCGCTTTTGGTTGTTACGCTAGTTCTCAGGCACGGCCCGAAGCCGCGCGCTGCTTGGCGAGGCTTTCGATCCATACCGCGCCGAGTGCACTGACGATGCCGGCGAACACGCAGTAGCCCGCGACCGCCCAACCGCCGTTCGGTGCGTAGGCTTGCACGAGGGCAGCCGCGACGAGCGGCGTCAGACCGCTCGAGAAGATGCCGGAGAACTGGTACACGAAGGAAATGCCCGTGTAGCGCACATCCGGCTTGAAGAGGTCGCAGAACAGTGCCGCTTCCGGCCCGTAGATCGCGGCGTAGAAGATGCCGAACGGAATCACCAGTGCTGCCCAGACCAGGATCGGCTGACCCGGGAAGTGCATCCAGATCCAGAATGCCGGGATCGCCGAGAAGCCGGTGATGAGCGAGCCCCAGAAGTAGGTCCGGGTACGGCCGAACCGGTCGGACAGGCCGCCGAAGTACGGAATGAACAGACACATCACCAGTGCCGCGACGCAGACGCCGAGCAAGGCTTCGGTGCGCGGAATTTTCAACTGCGAAGTCAAGAACGCAATCGAGTAGACCGCGAAGATGTTGAAGAACACACCGTCGATGAAGCGCGCGCACATGCCCGCCAACACTTCCTTCGGATAGTTCGTGATCATCGTCGCGAACGGCACTTTCACTTCCGCCCGCTTCTCCTTCAGCTTGGCGAATTCCGGCGTCTCCATAATGTTGAGCCGGATGTAGAGGCCGACGATGACGAGCACGAAGCTCAGAATGAAGGCGACACGCCAGCCCCAGCTCAGGAACTGCTCATCGGTGAGCGAGTACGAGAGGAAGGCCACGATGCCCGCCGCGAGACACAGGCCGATCGACAGACCGATCTGCGGGAAGCTCGCATAGAGACCGCGCTTCTCCTTCGGAGCGTATTCGTAGGTCATCAGTACCGCGCCGCCCCACTCGCCGCCGAGGCCGAGGCCTTGCAATACGCGGAGGAACAGCAGAATGAGCGGCGCCCAGACGCCGATCTGCGCGTAGGTCGGCACGAGGCCGATCAGGAAGGTCGCAATGCCCATGATCATCAGCGTCAGGATGAGCATGCTCTTGCGGCCGATACGATCGCCGAAGTGACCGAAGATCACGCCGCCGAGCGGGCGCGCGATGAAGCCGACCGCGAAGGTGGTGTAGGCCAGCATGGTCGAGATGACCGGATCGTTGGTCGGGAAGTAGAGTTTGTTGAATACGATGCCCGCCACCGTGCCGTAGAGAAAGAAGTCGTACCACTCGACGGTGGCTCCGATCAGCGACGCGTACACGACGCGCTTTAGAAGTCTTTTATCATCAGCCATGTTTAGCTCCCCTTTAGATTCCGTTTTTCGATTCTTATGCCGCGACTGAATCCTTTTTTGCGTCGCCCAAAATCATGTCGGATGCCTTCTCCGCGATCATTACCGCGGGCGCATGCGTGTTGCCCGAAACAAGTGTCGGCATGATCGAGCAATCGACAATTCGCAATCCGCCGACGCCGTGAACGCGAAGCTGCGCATCGGTGACGGCCATCGGATCGGATCCCATCTTGCAGGTGCATGTCGGATGGAAAATCGTAGCTCCGTTCTCGCGCGCAAATTCGAGAATCTCCGCGTCGGTCTGCACGGCCGCACCAGGCTTGTGTTCGCCGGCGATGTAAGGCTTGAGCGCCGATGTCGATGCGAGCTTGCGCGCATATTTGATCGACTCGACGGCGCAGTAGCGATCGGTCTCCGTGCTGAGATAGTTCGGACGCATCGCCGGCGGCTGCATCGGATCGCGCGACTTGATCTCGACCGTGCCACGCGATTCGGGCCGCAACTGGCAGACCGAGAACGTACATCCCGACCAGTCGTGCGGCTTGCCGCCGGCCTGATCCGCAGACAGCGTTGCGAAGTGAAATTGAATATCGGGGCTTTTCGATCCGGGAAGGATGCTCGTAAACAATCCGCCCTGATTGATGCCGATGCCGAGCGGGCCGTTGCCCGTCATCAGCCACTTCAATCCGACGCGTGCCTGTCCGGCAAGTGTGCGCAGATCGTCATTGGTCGTGATCGGCTTCGTCACGCGGAACATCAGGCGGAGTTGCAGGTGGTCCTGCAAATTCTGGCCGACGCCCGGAAGTTCGTGAACCACATCGATTCCGTTACGCTTCAGCAAATCGGCAGGACCGATACCCGACAGTTGCAGAAGCTGCGGCGACTGCAACGCGCCTGCGGAGAGAATCACTTCGCGCGCCGCACGCACTTCGACGTCCTTGCCGTTCTGGCGATAGCGCACGCCGACGGCGCGGCGGCCGTCCATGATGAGACCGGTCG
>JAFKKP010000004.1 GCA_017305515.1 Hyphomicrobiales bacterium | reverse complement strand
CGCGATGGCCGGCACGATGCCGACGATGATCTGGATCAGCCAGATGTGCCGCGCTTCGTTCAGATGCACGCCGGGATTCGGTCCCCTCGCCCAAGGCCGCTTCACCGAGGCGATGAATTCGCGGATGAGGCCGCGCCGCTGCAACGACTTCCACCATTGCAGCTTCCACGCCAGCGCAACTGCTGCGAACGCAATCGGAATCAACAGAAGCCCGATATTGTGCAGCAGATAGATCGACACGAGATGCAGCGTCTCGTTGAACGGACGCGCACCGTACACGTCGCCCGCATAAATCAGCGGCAGAAAATCGCTCTGCTTCAGCCACCAGACATGCGGCAGCATGCAGATCGCGCTGACGACGATGGCGATCCACGGCGCGGGTGAAGAGAGAAACTTCATGCGGTCGGGGTGAATCAGCGCGGCCAGACCCGCAGCGCCGATCATCGTCAGCACCCAGTATTTGGTCATCATCGCAAGTGCTGCGGCCAGACCGAGCAGAATGCCGCTGCGCCATGTGCGCTTCTCGAACGCGTTGAGATAGGCGAGCACGAACAGCGGCAGCGTGACGAGCTGCAACAGGTCCGGGTTGTATTTGAAACCCTTGAAATTGAAGATCGGATAAAGCGCGAGCATCGCCACCGTGAACATCGCGCGGCGATGATCGACGACGCGGATCGCGATGTGCCAGCAGATCACCAGCGCAAGGCCGATCACTGTCATCGCCAGCGCGTAGGTCGCCCAGTCGGTGACGGGGAAAATCCGGAACCAGACGCCCGCGACCCAGCCGGCGAGCGGCGGATGCTTGCCGTAGCCCAGCAGAAATTTCTGTCCCCACGCGAACGCTTCGGCGACGTCCATGTGAACGTCTTGCGCGCTTTTCAGCGCGGTGAGGATCATCGTCCACAGCACGGCATGCAAGACCGCAAAGCCGATGACGAAATTCTGGCTGGTGTTGGTGTCGTGCGCGACAGCGGCGATCCATGCGGCAACGCGCCGCGTCACCGGAACATGACGCAGGCGTGCTTTGTGCTTCGAGCGCAGCCCCGTGCGCGGGCCGGGATTCTTTTTCGAGCGGCGTCCGGCGGTGGCGGCGAGATTCGACATGCGGAAAACCGGTTTCTGAGGGGCAAAGATCGCAACAAACAGCTATCAGCGCAAAAGCATCGCGGGAAGCAGGAAATACGCGCCATTCCGGGGGAAGTATGGCGTCAGGCGGTCCAATTTTGTTGCCGCACAAGGTTGTGAATGCTATCCCGCGCGCCATGACGACCGTTCCCATAAATAACATCCGCAATTGCTCCATCGTCGCGCATATCGATCATGGAAAATCGACGCTCGGCGACCGGCTGATTCGGACAACCGGCGGACTGGAAGCGCGCGAGATGAAGGAACAGGTGCTCGACTCGATGGACATCGAGCGCGAGCGCGGCATCACGATTAAAGCGCAGACCGTGCGGCTGAACTACAAGGCCAAGGACGGCAAGGACTACATCTTCAACCTGATGGACACGCCGGGTCATGTCGACTTCGCATACGAAGTCTCGCGCTCATTGGCCGCATGCGAAGGCGCGCTGCTTGTCGTCGACGCCTCGCAGGGCGTGGAAGCGCAGACGCTCGCCAACGTCTATCACGCGCTCGACGCCAATCTTGAAATCGTGCCGGTGCTCAACAAGGTCGATCTTCCGGCGGCCGAACCCGAAATGGTGCGCAAGCAGATCGAGGACGTGATTGGCATCGACGCCTCCGACGCCGTGATGATCTCGGCGAAAACGGGCTTGGGCATTCCCGACGTTCTCGAAGCCATCGTGACGCGACTGCCGCCGCCGAAAGGCGACCGCGACGCGACGCTGAAGGCGCTGCTGGCCGCCGAGGAAGCGGTCAAGCAGGCTGGCTGGGAGCCGGAGGATACGCGCGCGCGGGAGCGCACCGCCACCGTGATCGGCTCGGGCATCGGCGGCTTTCCGGCCATCGCGGAATCGGTGCGCCTGGCGGAT
>JAFKKP010000003.1 GCA_017305515.1 Hyphomicrobiales bacterium | reverse complement strand
TGCCGGCCATCGCGGGTCTCTATTTCAACATCTACATGAAGACCGATTGGGGCCTGTCGCTGTATTTCCTGGTGCCGCTGGCGCTGATCGCGATCCCGCAACTGCGCGTGACGCAGATGGCGCTGATCCGGCTGATGTTCATGTGGCTGGTGTTTACGTGCGTGATGCTGGTGATCTCGCCGATCGTTGCCGCGCAGACTGTGCGCCGCGACGGCGCGCCGGGCACCTCGTTCACACCGCGCTCGGAATTCGCCATGCAGCTCACCGAAGCCTGGCGCGCACGCTTCAACACGCGATGGGCCGTGGTCGCAGGCACCACCGAAATCGGCGAACCCGTGACATTCTACAGCCCCGATCATCCGATGCCGTTCACGCCGGGCGAGATCTGGTCGTCAGGTTTGACGTCGCTTGAGGAAGCAACGCGGCTCGGATTCATCGGCGCGTGCGACACGTCCGATCTGCGATTGCCCGAATGCGAGAAGTGGATGAACGAGAACGCGCCGAACGCCGAACGGCTCGATCTCACCTCGCGCCGGTATTTTCACGGTCGCGCCGGTCCGGCGGTGAAGTGGAAAGTCTGGATCAAGCCGCCGGCCGACAAGGCGGGATGATTTAGTTTTGTCATTGCCGGACTTGTTCCGGCAATCCCGACATTTTGGTGCACTGTGCCAAAGTCATCGAGATCACCGGGACAAGCCCGGTGATGACATTCCTGTAAATAAGAAAATCTAACCGCCGTCGGTCTCTTCGCCGAACTTCGTTCCAACGAGTTCGGTGATCGCATCGAGCGCGGCTTGCGCTTCGGGTCCGGTCGCCGACACCGTGATCGTCGTGCCGATGCCTGCGGAAAGCATCATCAATCCCATGATCGAGGTGCCGCCGACGCTCTCGCCGTTGCGCGACACCGTCAGCTCGGCGTTGAATTTTTCCGCCATCTGCACGAATTTTGCCGACGCGCGCGCGTGCAGGCCGCGCTTGTTGATGATCGGAAGCTCGCGAACGAGAGGAGCACCGGACCCTTCGCTCATTTTCCGGCGAGTACCCGGCTGGCGATGGTCACGTATTTGCGGCCGGCTTCCTGGGCTGCTGCAATCGCATCGGGCAGCGGCTTGTCGTTTCTCACTTTGGCGAGTTTCACCAGCATCGGCAGGTTGATTCCGGCGAGCACTTCGACCTTGGGCCGGCTCATGCAGGAAATCGCGAGATTGGAAGGCGTGCCACCGAACATGTCGGTCAGAATAGCGACACCTTCACCGGTGTCCACGCGCTTGACGGCTTCGATGATGTCGCTTCGACATAAATCTGCATCGTCTTCGGCGCCGATCGTGATCGACTCGATCTGCTTTTGCGGACCCATCACATGCTCGAGGGCTGCCTTGAATTCGTCGGCAAGACGCCCGTGGGTCACAAGTACTAAACCAATCATCGAAGACTCCTCGCGGGCGCTTTTGGTGCACCGCACGAACGGGCGACATGTTGACCATCCACGGCCCCGGCACAAGGGGGGAATATGCCGCGTACCCCCTGAAAACACTGGGGGTGTGGTGTCCGGGTCGATGTCGATTATGGGGCCTATGTGGTTACCAAAGCCCGTCCGGCAATGGCAGATACGGGCCGCCTTCGGCTTTGGAACGTTAATTTGTCGTAAGAAAGCCTACGACCAAAGGCAAAGGATCGTGGCCTTTGCCGACCGGAATCCGGCGCAATTCGACGCCTGAAACCGTCGTTTTGAGCGCCGATGCCTCCGGCATGCGCGCGGCGTCATCGGCATCGAGGTCCACGACGAGATTGAGCGGACCCGGCCCCACCAGATCCCAGCGCCGGATTCCGACCCCGCGAACTTCAATCAGGCCGGACAGTTCCGGCGCGCAGGCGGCGAACAGCCACGGTCCCTGCACCGAAAGGATAATGCGGTCGTCGCCGATCAATTGCGCCGGTTCGACGATGCCTGCGCGCGCAGCGAGCAGCAGTGAAAGCGCAAGCCGCGATTTTCCCGAACCCGAAGGCCCGCGGATCAAGACGCCGATGC
>JAFKKP010000002.1 GCA_017305515.1 Hyphomicrobiales bacterium | reverse complement strand
GCTTGAGCGCGCGCCGCGCCGGTTGTCCGAGAGCGATACAGGCAACGGACGCAGAGACAGGAACTGCAACCTTGCCGTTGGGTTTTCGATCGGCTGAAAGCGGAGGATTGCCGGGTCCGACGATCTTCGGTTTCGGCGCGCCGGGAAACGGCTTCGGTTTCTTTCGAGTTCGATTGATGGAATCGAAGCCGCTGTCGGACGCGCCGGATGCAGCCGGAACGCCGTAGGCCTGCGGCGCCCCGATACGCGAGGGCGCTTTGCTATCCTTGAGCCTGTCGTCGGGATTTAGATTGTCCTGCGATTGGTCGCCGGATGTTTTTCTCAACAGCGATTGATCGGGCGGTGCGTATCCGTCGCGCGTCGGTGCGAGCATGTTGCTTGTAAGCGTCTGGGCTTGTGCAGAGCCGGTGCAAATTGCGGCCAGCAGCAGGCACGCCGAGAGCGCGCGCATTTCGGGCACGCGCGGGCGATGACCCCGCAACCTTACGGCTAGCCGCCGATTGGGCACTTTGCATTTACCTCCCGGCCCTCGAATGGCTTCGAGAACCGTGCCGAAAACACAACGAATTCAGAAACTTGCAGCGATAAACGCCGCCGCACGGCGCAAGCGCACGCCGTTAACAGAGCTAAAACAATTATGGTTAATCAGACGTTACGACCGGCGCGTGCGTCGCCTCGGCAGGCCGGACGTGCTAAAGGTCGCAGCAACCAATAAAGGCTGGATTTGCGCCGAATGCGCCGTCCCGCCGCCTCTGGAATCAGCGATGGCCAATTCAAAACCGCGGGCCGCGTCACCCTCCGCGTCGTCTCCAGTTATTGAATCCGCGCTCCGCACGCTCGATGCGGAAGCCGGCGGCATTTCCGCGCTGGCGAACGCGCTTCAGTCCGATCTCGGAACGGCTTTCACTGCTGCGGTGGAACTCATTCGCAATGCCAAGGGCCGCCTGATCGTCACGGGCCTCGGCAAGTCGGGCCACATCGGCAAGAAAATGGCCGCGTCCTTCGCATCCACCGGCACGCCCGCGTTCTTCGTGCACGCAGCCGAAGCCAGCCACGGCGACATGGGCATGATTACGCCCGACGATGTCATCATGGCGCTGTCGTGGTCCGGCGAAACCGCTGAGTTGAAAAATCTCATCACCTATTCGCGGCGCTTCAAAATCGGATTGATCGCGATCACCTCGGAGGCCGAGTCCACGCTCGGCTCGGCGGCCGACATTTCGCTGACGCTGCCGAAAGCGCGCGAAGCCTGCCCGCACAATCTTGCGCCGACGACATCATCGCTGATGCAGCTTGCGCTCGGCGACGCGCTGATGGTCGCGCTGCTCGAAAGCCGAGGATTCACCGCGCTCGATTTCGGCACGCTGCACCCGTCCGGCAAACTCGGCGCGATGCTGAAATTCGTCCGCGATCTGATGCACGCGCAGAACGAAGTCCCGCTCAAACCGCTCGGCACGAAAATGTCGGACGCGCTGGTCGAGATGACATCCAAGGGATTCGGCTGCGTCGGAATTACGGATTCGCGCGGCGACATCGTCGGCATCGTGACCGACGGCGATTTGCGGCGTCACATGCGGCCCGATCTGCTGACCGCAAAGGTCGATGACGTGATGACGAAGAATCCGAAGACCATCGCGCCCGATCTGCTTGCGAGCGAGGCGCTGGAAATTCTCAATTCGTCGAAGATTACCGCGCTGATCGTGACCGAAAACAAAAAGCCGGTCGGCATCGTGCATCTGCACGACATACTCCGCGCTGGCGTTGCGTAAGCCTCAAGCCGCTTCTACTTTCAGGCTTGCGCCATCCGCGTGAATGACTTTCACGCGGCTTCCGGCGGGCGCATCCGCTCCCGAAACGCGCCACACCGTGTCGTCGATCTTCACCGTGCCAACACCGTCGACAATCGGCTTCTCCAGTGTGAACTCACGTCCGACCAGGCCTTGCGCACGTCTGTTCAGGAACGGCTTGTCTGTGGGCCTTTCGTTGCGTTTGGAAAAATGACGCCATAGCGGCACCATCGCGATCGACAGGATCGC
>JAFKKP010000196.1 GCA_017305515.1 Hyphomicrobiales bacterium | reverse complement strand
CTGCGCGTCGGCGCGCCGAAGCCTGCGAAATCATCCGGCTCGTTGCAGGCGGCGGAGTAGGGCGATGACGCCGTCATTGCGAGCGAAGCGAAGCAATCCATCTCTGCAACGACATTTGCTGGATTGCTTCGTCGCGTTGCTCCTCGCAATGACGATCTTGTCGTATCCCGCCCACGCCGTGCAGCCCGACGAGATCATGAAAGACCCCGCGCAGGAAGCGCGCGCGCGAAACCTGTCGCGCGAACTGCGCTGCATGGTCTGCCAGAATCAATCCATCGACGATTCCGATGCGCCGCTGGCACGCGATCTGCGTCTGCTGGTGCGCGAGCAGATCGCGGCTGGAAAAACCGACGTGCAGGTGATGGATTTTCTGGTGTCGCGTTACGGCGAATTCGTTCTGCTCAAGCCGCGTGTGGAAAAAAGCACGCTGTTGCTGTGGCTGATTCCGCCGCTGGTGCTGGCGGGCGGTGGATTGGCATTGTGGTTCGGCTATCGCCGGCGCAGCCGCAGCGTCGATTATGAAACTGCGGCGATCCGCCTCACGGCTGACGAAGAACGCCGGCTGAATGCGCTGATTTCAAAGGAAACAGCGGCCAAACCGCGTCCATAATCTGGCATCCCAGACCCTAATTACAAAACATTAATTCCCCCGTCAGAGGCCGGTAAGGCCGCAGCCTCCATGGTTCAGAGCGACGGTGCCGCCTTCATGCGAGGGATTCGGTGCCACGAGATTCAAGATTTCGCTCTCGCCCTCTGGAGACTATCCATGACCGACTTTTCCAACCTTCCTTCCTACAAAGCCCCGCGCCGTTCGCTGTTCTCGGCCCGCAAATTCGCGCTGATGGCGTCCGTCGTCGCGGGTCTTGGCGTTGCCTCCTACGGCCTCGCGCCGCAGGGCAACTACGATGTGTTCACGACCGCAGCTCACGCGCAGGTCAACAAGGATGTCCGTCAGGTTCAGCAGCCGATCGGCTTTGCCGACATCGTCGAGCGCGTGAAGCCGTCGGTGATTTCGGTGCGCGTCAAGATTGCCGATAAGCAGGCCTCGAACGACTCGCCGGAAGATTCGCCGTTCCCGCCGGGTTCCCCGATGGAACGCTTCTTCAAACGCTTCGGCGGTCCGGATGGAATGCCGGGCGGCAAGGGCGGACGCGGCCGTGGCGGTCAGATGACCGGCCAGGGCTCGGGCTTCTTCATTTCGCCTGACGGTTTCGCCGTCACCAACAACCACGTCGTCGATGGCGCCGACAAGGTCGAAGTCACCGCCGACGACGGCACGATCCACACTGCGAAAGTGATCGGCACCGATCAGCGCACGGATCTCGCGCTCATCAAGGTCGATGGCGTGAAGGACATGCCGTTCGCCAAGCTCTCAGACACTCCGCCGCGCATCGGAGACTGGGTGCTCGCAGTCGGCAATCCGTTCGGCCTCGGCGGCACCGTGACCGCAGGCATCGTGTCCGCACGCGGCCGCGACATCGGCAACGGCCCGTATGACGATTTCATCCAGATTGACGCGCCCGTGAACAAGGGCAATTCGGGTGGACCGACCTTCGGCACCAATGGCGACGTGATCGGTGTCAACACCGCGATCTATTCGCCGTCCGGCGGCAGCGTCGGCATCGCCTTCGCAATTCCTGCGAACACGGTGAAGGCCGTCGTCGATCAGCTCAAGAGCAAGGGCTCGGTCAGCCGCGGCTGGATCGGCGTCCAGATTCAGCCGGTCACGCCCGACATCGCCGACAGCCTCGGCCTGAAGAAGGCGGAAGGCGCGCTGGTTGCCGAGCCGCAGGCCAACGGCCCTGCCGCGAAGGCCGGTGTCGAATCCGGTGACGTGATCGTCAAGGTCAACGACATTCCGGTTAAGGATGCGCGCGAACTCGCCCGCACCATCGGCGGCATGGCGCCGGGCCAGACCGTGAAGCTCAACGTGCTGCACAAGGGCTCGGACAAGGTGCTGAGCATGACGCTCGGCGAGTTGCCGAACACGAGGCAGGCGAATGCAGACACGGATCAGGACAGCGACAGCGGCGGCAAGGCCACCAAAGGAACAAGCGTGCCGAACCTCGGTCTGACGCTTGCGCCCGCCAACAGCGTTGCGGGTGCCGGCAAGGATGGCGTGGTTGTCACCAGCGTCGATCCGAACAGCCCGTCGGCCGATCGCGGCGTCAAGGAAGGCGATGTCATTCTCGAAATCGCCGGTAAGACCGTCGCCACGCCCGGTGAAGTCTCCGAGGCGATGAAGACCGCGAAAGCCGACAACAAGAACAGCGTGCTGGTGCGCGTGAAGTCGGGCGATACGTCGCGCTTCGTCGCATTGCCGGTCGTGAAAGGCTAACTATCTAACCAGTCACCTTCGATGGAATACGCCCCCCTCCGTCGAAGGCCGCGTGGTCCCTCTCCAGTGATCGCGCATTCGGGCGGTGAAGTTTCCCCAGCTTCGCCGCCCGTTTTTTTCTTAAGAGTTCGCCGCCTTGCATGAGGACGTTCGTCGCGTCATGGTAACATCCAATCAGTCCATATCGGATTCACCCGAATCACACATGCGATTGCTCATCGTTGAGGACGACCGCGAGTCGGCCGATTATCTCGTCAAGGCGTTCCGCGAAGTGGGACACGTCGCCGATCACGCCAGCGACGGCGAGGAAGGATTGGCGCTTGCCGAATCCGGCGGCTACGACGTGCTCGTGATCGACCGCATGCTGCCCAAGCGCGACGGTCTTTCCATCATCGGCACGCTGCGCGCCAAGGGCGACCGCACGCCGGCGCTTATTCTCTCCGCGCTCGGCCAGGTTGACGACCGCATCAAGGGTCTGCGCGCGGGCGGCGACGATTACCTGCCGAAGCCCTACGCCTTCGCCGAACTGCTCGCGCGCGTCGAAGTGCTGTCGCGCCGCACCGGCGGCCCTTCGGAGGAAATGACCTATCGCGTCGGCAATCTCGAGCTCGACCGATTGTCTCACGCCGTCAAGCGCGGCGGCACCGAGATCACATTGCAGCCGCGCGAATTCCGCCTGCTCGAATATCTGATGAAGCATGCCGGGCAGGTGGTGACGCGCACCATGCTTCTGGAAAACGTCTGGGATTATCATTTCGATCCGCAGACCAACGTGATCGACGTCCACATCTCGCGCCTGCGCTCGAAGATCGACAAGGGCTTCGACACGCCGCTCCTGCACACCATCCGCGGCGCGGGCTACATGGTCCGCGACGGCCTCGGCAAGTCGTGACCGCATTCGGCAAGCTCGTCCGCACCACTGCGTTCCGGCTGACGCTGGCCTATCTTTTTCTGTTCGCAATTTTCGCCGCGTCGCTGCTGGGCTATTTCGCCTGGAACACGCGGCGCATGATCACCGAGCAGATCGCCGAAACCGTCAACGCCGAGCAGAGCGAACTCACTTCGCAATTCCAGAAGGGCGGCATTCGCGGACTTGCCGCCGCCGTCGAGGCGCGCACGCTGCGTCCGGGCGCCAACCTCTATCTTGTGACGACGCCGCAGGGGCAGGGCGTTGCCGGCAACATCGCTTCGCTCGCGCCAGGCGTGATGGATACCCCCGGCTGGGTGGAAACCTATTATCAGCGCCTTCAGGAAACCGACAACACGCGCCAGCATTTTGCGTTGGTGCGCGTATCCGAATTGTCCGGCGGATTTCGACTGCTGATCGGCCGCGACCTTGAAGAGCGGCGGCGACTGATCGGCATCGTTGCGCGTGCGGCCAACTGGTCGATTCTTGTCGTGATCGTTCTGGGGCTTGCCGGTGGTGTGTTCGTGGCGCGCCGCGTGCTGCGCAGGATCGACGCCATGACCGGCACGACCCAGCGCATCATGGCGGGCGATTTGTCCGAACGGGTGCCGGTCGGCCGCAGCGGCGACGAGATCGACCGGCTTGCGGAAAACCTGAACGCGATGCTGGAGCGCATCGAGGCGCTGATGGCAGGACTAAAGGAAGTGTCCGACAACATCGCGCACGATCTCAAGACGCCTCTGACGCGGCTGCGCAATCGCGCCGAGGAGGCACTCGCCAAATCCAACAATGAATCCGAGTATCGCTCCGCGCTGGAGCGCACCATCGAGGAATCCGACGGACTGATCCGCACCTTCAACGCGCTGCTGATGATCGCGCGAGCGGAATCCGGGCAGGCCCGCGACAATATGACCGAGTTCGACGCGGCCGACATCGCCGCCGGCATTCAAGAACTGTATGAGCCTCTCGCCGAGGACAAGGGCCTTACGCTTGCGGTAAGCGCCGAACCCGCGACGCTTCGCGGCAATCGCGAGTTGATCAGTCAGGCGCTTGCAAACCTCGTCGAAAACGCCATCAAATATGGGAAGCCGCTGAAGCCAGATCCCGGACAGAACGCGCCCGACATTCTGATCGAAGCGCACGGCGACGGCGACAAGGTCGAATTCAGCGTCACCGATCACGGGCCCGGAATTCCCGAAGCCGACCGCGCGCGCGCGGTCGAGCGTTTCGTGCGGCTCGAAGCCAGCCGCACCCAGCCGGGCTCCGGTCTCGGTTTAAGTCTGGCCTCGGCCGTCGCGACGTTGCATGGTGGCGATCTGCGACTCGCCGATAGCCAGCCGGGGCTGCGCGTGACGCTGGTCATTCCCAACCGGGGTGTGGAACAAAAGGCTGCATGACTTCACCCGCGACGGGTCACGCGGATCGTTCGATTCTTGCTGCGCGTTTTATCACCGGGCCGCAGTTATTCGCGCCTGAAGAGGCCGTACGGCGGCTAGAGGATGCGTTCGGTGATTTCACGCCGGAGCAGGCGGCTACTCTGCGCGACATCGGAAAGCGTTTCCCGCAGGCGCAAACAATCCTGCAAGGCATCGCGGAATTTTCCCCTTATCTCTTTGACCTGATCCGGATGAATCCGGCGCGGACAATCGCGCTTCTGGAATGCGATCCCGATGCGCGGCTTGCGGCGCTCATCGACAGCACAGCCGCGCAGGTCGCCTCATCCGCGACCGAGGCGGACGCGATGATCGTGCTTCGTCATATGAAGGCCGAGGCGGCGCTTCTGATCGCGCTTTGCGACATCGGTGGCGTGTGGCCGGTGATGCGCGTCACGCAGGCACTGACCGACATCGCCAACGTGGCTGTGCAATGCGCGCTTCGCTTTCTTCTCGCTCAGGAAGCGGTTCGCGGGAAATTGCGTCCGCCCGATCTTGAGCGGCCCGAAGACGACAGCGGCCTCGTCGTGCTTGCGATGGGCAAGATGGGTGCGTTCGAGCTGAACTATTCGAGCGACATCGATCTGATCGTTTTCTACGATCTCGACGCGCCGACGCTGGCGGAGGGGATCGAGCCGTCGCCGTTCTTCACCAAGATCGCACAGGGCCTCTCGCGCATGCTTCAGCAGCGCACCGGCGAAGGCTATGTGTTCCGCGTCGATCTGCGGCTGCGCCCCGATCCGGCTTCGACGCCGCTCGCGATCTCGACGGCGGCGGCACTCCATTATTACGAACGCGAAGGGCGCACATGGGAACGCGCCGCGATGATAAAGGCGCGGCCCTGCGCCGGCGATCTTGTCGCAGGCGGTGCGCTGTTGCAGGAGATCGCGCCGTTCGTCTGGCGCAAGCATCTCGACTTTGCCGCGCTGACCGACGTGCACGACATGAAGCGCCAGATGCAGACCTATCGCGGCCAGACTGCGATTGCGGTCGAAGGGCACAACGTCAAGGTCGGACGCGGCGGCATCCGCGAGATTGAATTTTTCGCGCAGACGCAGCAATTGATCGCGGGCGGGCGGCACCCGGAGTTGCGCGTGCGGCCGACGCTTGAGGCGCTGAAAATTCTCGCCGCCAGCAACTGGATCACCAATGAGGCGCGTGACGAACTGACGGAATCCTACGAATTCCTGCGCCGCGTCGAACATCGCTTGCAGATGGTCGCCGACGAGCAGACGCAGGCCCTGCCGGGCGACATCGAAGGCGTTGAAAGATTCGCGCGCTTCTTCGGCTACGCCGATCGCGCTTCATTCGCCGCCGATCTCATCGTGCATCTGGAGCGTGTGCAGGCGCACTACGAGAAGCTGTTCGAGGGCGATCCGACCGGCACGGTGAAATTGCCGGACGTCGATTACAATGCCGGTCCCGACGATATGGGGCTTGCTGCGCATCTGGTGTCGCTTGGATTCAAAAAGCCGAAGATGGTGGCGGAAGCGTTGCAGAAATGGATCGGCGCGGAGTATCGCGTGTTCAAGGTGGACACGACGCGGCAGGCGTTTGTCGAATTTCTGCCCGACCTCATTCGCGGATTGTCGCGCGCCGAAGAGCCCGACAATGCGGTCGCGGCGTTCGAAAGCTTCCTGAAAGCCCTTCAACGCGGCGGGCGGCTGATCTCGCTGCTCGCGCAGAACAAGGATCTCGTTGCACTCGTCGCGCTTGTGCTGGGTGCGGCACCTCGCCTGGCCGACATGCTGGCGCGGCAGCCGCAGATCATGGACGGGCTGATCGATCCGCGCTTTTTCGGCGCGATGCCAGACCAGAAGGAATTGTCGCAACGCCTCGCCGCGACGCTGGCGGACGCGGATTCATATGAGGAATTTCTCGACCGGCTGCGGCTGTTCGGGCAGGAGAGCCTGTTCCTGATCGGCACGCGCATTCTGTCAGGCACAGTCTCGGCGCAGCACGCGGGTGCCGCGTTCGCCGATGTCGCCGAAGGCATCGCGCATACGGTGCATGTTCTCGTCGGCGACCAATTCGCCCAACAGCACGGGCGTATCAGGGGACAGGAGACCGCCGTCGTCGCGATGGGCAAGCTGGGCAGCCGCGAGATGACGGCCTCATCCGATCTCGATCTTCTTCTGATCTACGATTTCGACAGCGATGCGCCGGATTCCGACGGGCCGCGCTCGCTGCAAGGCTCGCAATATTTCGCGCGCTTCACCCAGCGCCTCATCAGCGCGTTCACCACGCGCACCAATTATGGCGTGCTGTACGATGTCGATATGCGGCTGCGGCCATCGGGCGGCGCGGGTCCGCTGGCGTCGCGTCTCGATGCCTTCGCGTCCTATCAGGAAACCGAAGCCTGGACCTGGGAGCACATGGCGCTGACGCGTGCGCGGGTGATTTCGACGACGCCTGCATTCCGTGACAAACTTGAAAAAGTCATTCGCGACGTGCTGGTGCGCCCGCGCGAAATGGCGATCACCGCCAATGACGTTGGCGAAATGCGCCGCGCCATTGCCGAGGAGAAAGGCGAGGACGATGTCTGGGATCTGAAGAACGCGGCCGGCGGGCTGATCGACATCGAATTCATCGCGCAGTTCCTACAGCTTGTTCACGCATCGTCGAAGCCGGATATTCTCCACACCAACACGACCCAGGTGCTCGGCAACGCGCTGAAGCTAGGAGTGCTGTCGCAGTCGGATGCCGACGTTCTGCGCGGCGCGGCGCGGCTCTATCAGAATCTGACGCAGATCCTTCGGCTTTGCGTGACGGGGAAATTCAAGCCGGAAACAGCGGGCGAAGATCTTTTGCGCGTGCTGACGCGGGCCGGGGACGCGCCGGATTTTTCTTCTCTGGAAGCGCGGGTGCGAGAGACGCAGACAGACGTGCGCGAGATTTTTTTGCGGCTGGTGGCGGGCTGAGCGCCTCGACCGCTGCCGGAATTCCGACGCCATTGCCCGGCAACGGCAGCATGACGCTGACGACGGTGCCGGCACCGAGTGTGGAGCGCAGCTTCATCGATCCGCCGTGCAGATTGGCGAGCGACTTTGCAATCGCAAGTCCAAGTCCCGAACCGTGATAGCTTTTCGTGAGCTGGCTTTCGACCTGCTCGAAGGGGCGGCCGAGCTTGGCGAGCGATTGCGGCGCGATGCCGATGCCGGTATCGGCGATCATCAGCACAACCGAGTTGCCGCGAATGCGGCTGCGAACCGTGACCTTGCCGCCGTCGGGTGTGAACTTCACGGCATTCGACAGGAGATTGACCGCGATCTGCTTCATGGCGCGGCGGTCGGCGACAACGGGAATCGCCGCTGCGATGTTGGCCTCAATCGTGAGGTTCTTGTTTTCGGCGCGGCCCGACACCACGCGCAGCGACTCGGTCAGCGTCTCGGCGAGATCGAGCGGTTCGAGATCGAGCTTCATGCGTCCGGCTTCGATCTTCGACATGTCGAGAATGTCATTGATGACATCGAGCAGATAATTTCCGCTGGTGAGAATGTCGCGGCAATATTCGTTGTATTTCTCCGAACCCAGCGCGCCGAACATGCCGCTGCCCATGACTTCCGAGAAACCGATGATGGCGTTGAGCGGCGTCCGCAACTCGTGACTCATGTTGGCGAGGAATTTCGATTTGGTCTGATTGGCTTCCTCAGCGCGGGTTTTTTCTTCGGCGTATTTCTGGGCAAGTTCGGCGAGAAGCTGCGCCTGGCGTTCGAGTTCGGACTGCGAGCGTTTGAGGTCGATGACGTTGGCGGTGAGGCGCATGTCGTTGTCGACGAGCTTCTGTTCGTGTTTCTTGATCTGGGTGATGTCGGTGCCGACCGAGACGTAGCCGCCGTCCTTGGTTCGGCGCTCGCTGATATGCAGCCAGCTTCCGTCGTCGAGCTGGGCCTCGAAGGTCCGCGCGCCGGGCGCCAGCGAACTCGGCAGCCGCGTGCGGATTTCCGGCATGCTGCCGACTTCGATCACGGTCTCGTAGGAGGTACCTTGCTTGACGGCAGAATCCGGCAGCTTGTGCAGCCGCTTGAAATGGGAGTTGCACAGCACGAGGCGATTTTCAGCGTCCCACAGCACGAAGGCTTCCGGGATGGTTTCGATGGCATCGCGCAGCCGCAGATCGGCTTCGACGGTTTTCTCGGCAAGACTCTTCTGTTCGGTGATGTCGATGGCAATGCCGATCAGATGCGGGCCGTTGCCGCCGGTGCCCTGGCTGAGTTCGCAGCGCACCCGCAGCCAGACCCAGTGACCGCTGCAATGGCGCATGCGGAAGGTCTGGTCGATGTGATCGATCTTGCCCGACACGAGTTGGTCGGCGATCTCGAACAGGTCGATGTCGTCGGACATCACCAGCGAATTGACTTCGCCGAATGTCAGAAGATCGCTGCGGCTCTCCAGCCCCAAGATCGTGAACATCGATTGCGACCAGAAAATGCGTCCGCGCGACAAATCCCAGTCCCACAATCCGCAGCGTCCGCGATTGAGCGCGGTGTCGATGCGCGAACGCACCGCGTCGTTGATGGCGTCGCCCTCGCGCGCGCGCGTCGATTGCCAGTGAAACGCGAAGCCGAGAATGAGCACCACAAAGCCGGTGGTCGCGGACAATGTGATCTGAAGTGCCGCGTCCGAGCGCCACGGCTGCTCGACCTGCTCCTGCACGACGATGACCTGACCGGGCAGCGACTTGACGACGCGCTGGGCGGCGAGGCCGCGCCCGCTCGACGGCAGATTGACTTCGACGACACCGCCTTGGGCGCCCTGCGCGGTCAGCAATTGGGTTGCGCCGAGCACGTCGAGAATGTTGCCGGCGTCTTCGGCCGGCACCTCGACCGGAAGCCGCGCCACGATGCGCTGATCGGGGCCGGTCACGATGACATGCCGGCCGGGAGCAACGCCCCATGCCGGCACCATGTTCGGAAGAAGCCATTGCAGACGTTCGGCTGCCGCTTTGTCCTGGCGGATCGATCCGATGCGATCGAGGCGCTCTACCATCAAATCGGCCAGCGCCGAAATATCCCGCTTCATCGACGCGCGCTTCTGGCGGCTCTGGTCCAGCACCTGAACGAAGGCACCGACGAAAATGGTGATGAGAAATGCGATGATGAGGGTGGGGACTGCGCGGCGGAGCGTCGGTTCTGCGATCAGCAAACGCCTGTAAGCAGGCTTTGCGATGGATTGCGCCATTCCCTTGATCGAATCGGATTGGACACAGGTTGTCGCTGCGTGCGAACGCGCCATTCTCTCCGCCCCTCGGATTTTTTTTGTTACGCCGCCCGTCCGAGAGGATTTCCCCGCCTCCCGAATCACAAACGATTTGAATCCACTTTTTTGACTCTGTCGAGAGTCAACGATTCGTTAATGCGAAATAAATCTTGTCCAACGCAGAATCGTGAGTCCGAAACGAGAACGCGCTGGGAGTCGCGTTGAATCGATCACACCAAATCTAGCGAATGTTAACGCTCGGGTTCTGCGTGGCTGATGACGCGTTTCACGCTCGGGAATGCACGGCGCAATCCGCGCTCGATCTCATCGACCTTTTCATGCACGTCGATCACGCTCATCGACGGCGTTGCGCGGCAGTGGAAGTTAACGATCTCGCCGGCGTCGGTGTTGCGAACGCGCACATTATGTACGTCGGAGATTGCGCCGGTCTCGGCGGCGAGTTCGGCGAGACTGCGTTGAATGGTCTCGACGCGGTTTAGATCCGCATCCTCGCCATGCGGCAGTTCAGGCTCGAGCGGTTCGATGTGGGTGTCGACCTCGACCTCTTCGCCGAATTCCTCGCGGATCGCATGTTCGAGCCTGTGCGCAATGTCATGCGCCCTGTTCAGCGGCATCTCGCCGTCGACTTCAAGATCGATGCTCACGGTGAGTTTTTCGCCGAGGTCGTGCACCGTCACATGATGAATGGCGAGGCCGGAGTTGCGCGCAATCACCATGATGCGCTCGCGCACGCTCTCGTTGTTGCGCGCCACCGGGACCGCCGTGAAGGTGAGATCGGCGTCGTCGAACGCTTTGCCGACGGCGGCCTGAGCTTTCTGCTTGATCGCGTCGATGCGGTCGATCGGATAGGTGCGCGGCACCTGCACGATGGCATCGATGAAATGCCGCGCGCCGACCATGCGCACGCGCAGCCGCTCGACATCAACGACGCCGGGTACGGCGCGGATCGCCGCCTCGGCTTTTTCCGACGCGCCTTCCGGCGCCTGGTCGAGCAGCGTCTCGATGGTGCGCTTGCCGAGCTTGAGGCCGATCAGAGCGATCAGCACCGCAACTGCAATCGCTGCCCCTGAGTCCCCCCACGCATATCCGAACGCGGACAATCCAAGTCCGATGATGACCGCGAACGATCCCAGGACGTCCGACGCAAAATGCAGCGCGTCGGCTTCCAGCGCCTGGCTCTTGATGTCCATTGCGGTTCGATGAAGCGCACGCGCCCGCCAGAAATTCACCGCGATGTCGATGACGAGAACGACAAACGGAATCGCCGACAGCGTTGGTGGCGCGGCGCCTTCGCGCAGGCGCGAATAGGCTTCCACCACGATGCCGCCGGCCAGAATATAAAGCAGCGCGATGACAGCGAGCGCCGAGAGGCTTTCCAGCTTGCCGTGGCCGTAGTGATGCTCGGCGTCGGCCGGCTTGTCGGAAATCCGCACCACGATCCATGTGATGACGGTCGCGATCAGATCGACGGAGGAGTGCAGCGCCTCCGAGATCAGCGCGATGCTGCCGATGGCGACGCCGACGGCGAACTTCACCGCGGCCATGCTCGCGCTGGCGGCGATCGATATGGCTGCGACGCGTTGCTTGATGGCGCTCATAGGAATCCCGCAGATGAGCGGGTCTTGTCACGGCGACGCATGAGGCGTCAATGCGCGAATCTGCGCATTGAGTTGCGTCTCATTCGCAGCAGAGAATTGTCTTTAATTTTGCGCGTGTTCTTATCGCAAAACCGGTGCCCACTTTTGCGGAACACGCGCTAAAATTTCAGAACAATCTTTCCGAAATGCCGGTTCGCTGACATGTATTTGACGGCCTGCGCGATCTCGCCGAACGGGAATACGCGGTCGATCGGCAGCTTGAGCTTGCCGGATTCAACCGCCGGCCAGATGTCCGCTTTCATCTTCGCGAAAATCTCGCGGATTTCCTCGATCGAGCGCGTGCGGAACGTGACGCCGATATAGCTGATGCGGCGCGCGGCATGCAGATCGAAATCGAAATCGCCATGCGTGCCGCCGAGGCGTCCGACATTGACGATGCGGCCCAGCACTCTGGTCGCCGCCAAATTCTGGTTCGCGGTTTTGCCTGACACCTGATCGATGATGAGATCGACTCCCTTGCCGTCGGTGGCTTTCAATATTTCATCGGCCCATTTCGGATCGCTGGAATCGATGGCGAGGTCTGCGCCGCATTCGGACAGGCGCGCACGGCGCGCGGTGTCGGTGGACGATCCCGCAACGAGCTTCGCGCCTTTGAGCTTTGCGATCTGCATCGCCATCAGTCCGACGCCCGAACTCGCGCCCTGAACGAGCATGCTTTGTCCCGGCTGCAATCCGCCGATAGTGACCACTGCGTTGTGCATCGTCGTGAGCGCCAGCGTGAGACTCGCGGCCTGCTCGTAAGTCATCGAGGCGGGCACGGGCAGTAGCCGCCCATAATCCGTCACCGCGAATTCAGCGTATCCGCCGCCGCCGGACCCCATCACGCGGTCGCCGATTTTCCAGCCGTTCGCGTCCGGTCCGAGTCCGGCGACTTCGCCTGCGAATTCCATGCCGAGCACCGTGCCGACTCCTCCAGCCGCGCCGTGGACATGGCCCGCGATCATTCCCAGATCCGCGCGGTTCATGCCGCAGGCATGAACTTTGATTAGAACCTGCGCGCCCTTCGGCACGGGCTTGTCGATCTCGGTGATGGCGGCACCGTTGGCGCCATAGACAAAGGCTTTCATGGGAAATTCCGGGCTGTTATGAGGCCGTGCGATAACTATGTGAGCGGTGAGGCGGCCACCACTCTTGACCCAAATCGGTCGACCGCGCAAACCCTCACACATAATAAGCGCGTGACCGCAGGACTTCGGCGTGATTCAGAACGACAGCACCGTGCGCGTTCGCCCCAAAATCCGAAGTTTTTGCATTTGAGAACAATAAACCGAATGCGAAGGCACACTGAAAATCGTACCGTTTGTCGTACTCGCAGCTTAATGTCTAAGACTGACTGACACGCGTACAAGAGATTTTCGACATGGCCGAGAGCGACAAAAAGATACAACGGCCGGGACACGCGCAGACTTTCTTCGGAATTTTCGCGCGGAGGGGCCGGCAAATCGTCGCCGTCTGCCTGACCCTCATCGGCTTTGGATTCGACGATGCATTTGCAGACAAGCGAGTTGCGCTGGTCATCGGAAACAGTGCTTACGTTAACGCGCCGCGCCTCGTTAATCCCGCTAACGACGCCAAAGACGTGTCTGCTGCCTTAAAACGAATCGGCTTCGACGTAATCACGGGCCTGGACCTGGATCGCAATGGAATGGATAGCGCGACTATACGTTTCGCGCGCGCAGCGCGAGATTCCGACATTGCGGTGTTTTACTATAGCGGTCACGCTATGCAGTTCGCCGGTGCGAACTATCTGATGCCAATTGACGCAAAACTGTCGGATGAAGCCGACCTGCGTCTGATGGTGAGAGCGGATGATGTTGTGTCTGACCTTCAGCAGGCGAAAAATCTGAAAATACTTGTGCTCGATTCCTGTCGTGACAATCCTTTAGCGGCGGAGCTAAAACGGTCGATCGGGCGCACCCGTAGCGCAAGTGTGTCTGACGGATTGGCGAAGATCGAAAGCCCGCAAGGTATGATCGTTGCTTATGCGACCCAGGCCGGTCGGACGGCTGACGATGGAGCAGGGCGGAATAGTCCTTACACGACGGCCTTTCTGCGGCACATTGAAGAGCAGAACGAAATTGGTGCCGTTTTCCGCAGAATCTCAGCGGATGTTTACAACTCGACAAATCGGTCGCAATTGCCGGAACTATCGTTGTCGCTGATCGGCGAGATTTATCTAAAGGGAATGCCGGCGATAAATCCGTCGTCCGAGGCTGAGATTGCCGCGCTACAGGCGAGGCTCCGCTCAATGGAAGAGCAATTAAGGCAGAAAGCCGCAAACGAAGCGCAGCCGCCTAGCAAGCTGCCGGAAAATACGAGGCAGCAAGCGGCCTTGTCGTCCGCCGGAAATTCGCCATCTGAGCGATCCGGTTCGCAAAGAGTTGTGCTTTATGAAGAAGACCCCAATAACGCGCAGGGAAAGCAATCCATAGGAAAGATCATTTGGCGATCCGGCAAGGACGGCAGAGGTTTTAGCGTTCGAGGCGATCTGGAAATTCCGGATCGCAATATAAAAGCCTCGCTGGTGTTTCGCCGAAACGAAGATAAAAGTTTGCCCGCAAGCCATACAGTTGAAGTCCAGTTCAATTCGGAGAAGGACGGCGGAGTTTCTGTCGCAAACATCCCCGGCATTCTTATGAAGCAAACTGAACAAACGCGAGGCACGCCTTTAGCCGGATTAGCCGTCAAGGTCACAGACAACTTCTTTCTGATTGGGCTTTCCAATGTCGACAAAGACAAAGAAAAGAATATCGCGCTCTTGAAGGAAAAGATGTGGTTCGACTTGCCTCTTGTTTATGAGAATAAGAAGAGGGCAATTATTGCCATTGAAAAGGGAGCTATCGGCGGCGACATTTTCAATTCGGCGTTTGCGTCGTGGGCCGAATAATTCGCGCACGACGTGCAGGCAACAGGTAACGAACGAACCGGAGCCGCCCTAGATCGGCGTGTTGCCCGGACCTTCGTGGTGGACACCGCCTAACAAGCTGCTTATTCAAGACAAATGCTCAAATACTCACCATGGCGATTTTCCGTCGCCCCGATGATGGATTGGACCGACAGGCACTGTCGCGTGTTCCATCGCCTGCTGTCGCGCCGCGCGCGTCTTTATACCGAGATGCTGACGACGCCCGCGATCGTTCATGGCGATCGCGAACGGCTTCTGGCGTTTGACGCAAGCGAGCATCCGGTGGCGTTGCAGCTCGGCGGATCGAATCCGCAGGAACTGGCAGAAGCCGCGAAGATCGGCGAGGGCTTCGGCTACGACGAGATCAATCTCAATGTCGGTTGCCCGTCGGATCGCGTGAGGGGCGGCAATTTCGGCGCGTGCCTGATGGCGGAGCCGAAGCTCGTCGCGCAATGCGTCGCGGCGATGAAGGCTGCGGTGAAAATTCCGGTGACGGTGAAATGCCGCCTCGGCATCGACGATCAGGATACGGAAGTCGCGCTCAGCGATCTCGCTCACGGCGTGATCGATGCCGGCGCGGATTCGCTCGCCGTTCACGCGCGCAAGGCGTGGCTGAGCGGTCTTTCGCCGAAGGAAAATCGCGACATCCCGCCGCTCGATTATGATCGCGTCTATTGCCTGAAGATTGCGATGCCGAACGTGCCGATTGCAATCAATGGCGGCATTCCAAGTATCGCGGCGGCTAAAGACCACCTCGCGCATGTCGATGGCGCGATGCTGGGCCGCGCGGCCTATCAGGAGCCGTGGCGGCTCTTGAGCGTCGATCCGGAATTGTTCGGCGAAGATGCGCCGCATGCGACGATGCACGACGCCATCGAGGCCCTGATGCCTTATATCGAGCGCGAAATGTCGCGCGGCACGCGGCTGCATGCGATCACGCGCCATCTTGTCGGTGCTTATCATGGCGTGCCGGGCGCGCGGGCGTTTCGCCGTTATCTTGCGGAAGTCTGCACGCGGCCGGATGCAGGGACAGAGCAACTGCGCGGCGCGCTGCGGATCGTGGAGGCGCGAACGCCGCTTGCGGCGTAGGCTTTTAGTTTAAGCATGATCTATTCGGAAAACCGGTTCCCACTTTTCCGGATCATGCTCTAGGGATACCCGCGCAGCATCAGCCGGTCGGCGCGCACTTCCCAGCTTTCCAGCCGGTTGAGAAAGCTCATTCCGAGCAGGTTTGTCTCCATCTGTCCGCGCGGCACCACCAGCGCCGGGATCGAACGTTCGACCAATTTGCCGACGGCGAGACGATCGAGCGTCAATCGCGCGGCGCGAACGTGTCCGCCGGCTGTTTCCACATCGACATTGTAATCGAGCAGTTCGAGCGGCAGGCCCGCAGCCTTCGCGGTTTCGTAGGTGAGAACGACCGACGTTGCGCCGGTGTCGATCACCATCGGCGCGGTGTGATCGTTGATTTTTGCGCGCAACGCGAAATCGCCGTCATTGCTGCGCGAGATTTCAACGGAGCGGGAAGAGTTCGCGTGCTTCCACTCCTTCAGGCGATCCCACGCTTTGATGTCGTCCCAACCCTTGACCTGTAGTGGCACTGCGCGCGCGACCGCATCGCTCATGATCCGGAACTTGATCGGATCGTGAATCGACATCAGGTATCCGACGGCGGATACCACGATAGCGGCGATGCCGAGCATGCGGATCATGCCGCACCTGTTCGGATCAGGAAGTTGCCTTGCGCTTCGGCGACGACGGAATCGAAAGCCCGGCATCCGTCATGCGCTTCGCCAGCACGGCCATCACCGCCTGCCGCGCGGCGCTGTCCATCGCGTGCCAATCCGCGATTTCGGACAGCGTGCGCCCGCAGCCCAGACACAGGCTCGTTGTGGGGTCCATGAAGCAGACGGCGATGCACGGCGTTTCTTTGTCCATTTAAACTGTGTGACGGGCTTTCGCCCGGCGCGCAAGCACCAGAACTAAAGCCCCGTGCCTGCGGTCATGATCGGCTTGTGACGTGCGCGGTGCTTGTCGCTGGTCAACCCTTCGGGCGCGCGCTCAGGCTGCAATGGCGGCGCGTTCTCGCGCATCGGTGCCAGCGCCGTCATCACGCGTTCCGGCGGATAGGTGACGATCACTTCGGTGCCGACGCGCAGCGTGGACTTCAGGGTAAAAGTGCCGCCGTGCATGTCGATCAGGTTCTTTGCGATCGGCAGGCCGAGACCCGCGCCCTGTTCGGCGGACTTGATCGAATTCGATCCCTGTCCGAACGACGACAGCACGATGGCGATTTCATCTTCCGCGATGCCGGAACCCGTGTCCTTGACGCTGAGATATTGGCCGCCGGACGCGGTCCAGCCGACCTTGAGCCAGATTTCGCCGCCGGGCGGGGTGAACTTGATCGAGTTCGACAGCAGATTGAGCACCACCTGACGCGCGGCGCGCTCGTCGCCCCACAGCTTCGGCATGTCCTGCTCGAACACTTCGTGGATGGTGATGCCGCGGCTCGACGCGCGCAATTTCAGCAGGTGATGGCAATCCGCCACCACATGCACCAGTGACACCGGCTCTTCGTTCAATTCAAACCGTCCGGCCTCGATGCGCGACAGATCGAGAATCTCGTTGATGAGATTCAGCAGATGCACGCCGGAATTGTGGATGTCCGCCGAGTAATCCTTGTAGGCGGGCACCGTGTGCGCACCGAAAATCTCGCTCTTCATCACTTCGGAAAATCCGAGGATGGCGTTGAGCGGCGTGCGCAGCTCGTGGCTCATCTGCGCGAGAAAGCGCGACTTGGAGACGTTGGCGGATTCGGCGCGGTGGCGCGCTTCGTCCGAGATCGCCTTGGCCTGTTCGAGTTCGCCGATCAGCGCGTCCTTCTCCGCGCGCGCCTCGAGCGTGGCGAGCGTCGTTGAATGCAGGCGATGCGCGAGCAGGGCGAAATAGCCTTCGGCGGTGACGGCGAGCGCCGCGAGAATGTAGTCGTCGAGTGTGCCGCGCAGCACGAAGTTCATCGCGATGGCGACAGTCACTGGAATGGTCGCCGCGAACGCCGCAATCGGCAGGCCCGCCGCCAGCATGCTGGACACCGCGACCACCAGAAGCATCACAAACAGCATCAGCGTGTTTGAGACGACATCGATACCCGATGGATGAATCAGGATCAGCGTCCAGGCCAGCCCGTAGAGCAGATCGAGGACGATGAAACGCAGCCGCCATTTTTTGGTCAGCGCGGGATTTGAAGGGACGGTGAGAAACTTTCCGCAGTAGCGGATGACGATGGCGTGGATCGAGAGAATGCCGAGCGTCCAGACCGCAGCGCCGACGGTTGGAATCCACAGGCTCGACAGCATGCCGGTCGCGATCACGAGCAGGATCACGACGAGCGAAGCCGACAGGCGCGTCTGCGCGTATTGCCGCAAGAGTTCGTGGTCGAAGGCGGGGCGGGTTCCGGTGGTCGATGTCAGACGGTCGCGCGCTTCGCGAACGCGTTGCGTGGACGCTCGCCGATTTCTCGCCGGCGCGTGGACGGAACTGTCCGTCGCAGCGGGCGCATCTTTTTTCTCGGCGGTCTCACTCATTCAAGCAACGAACCCTGCACAACGACGGGCGCGCCGCGCCGGGGTGGGCGCGGAGGCGGTCACGCTATTTGTCGCGCCAAATCGTTAAGAGGTACCTTAAACGTCAAGTTAATCGCATTAACGAAGGGTAAATCCCGCCGCAGGCGAATTGCAAAGCTGCCTGATTTTACGCACTTAAACGAAAAGGAGCGGCACATCTGTGCCGCTCCTGCCGTTTTTATATTTGTTAAAGTTCAGCGTTGAAGCCGCGCCAGCAGGCTCGACGTATCCCATCGCTTGCCGCCCATTTTCTCGACTTCCGAATAGAAATTATCGACGAGTGCGGTGACGGGCAGGCTGGCGCCGTTGCGGCGCGCTTCGGCCAGACAAATCGACAGGTCCTTGCGCATCCATTCGACGGCAAAACCGAAGTCGAACTTGCCGTCGTTCATGGTCTTGTAGCGGTTTTCCATCTGCCAGGACTGAGCCGCGCCCTTGGAGATCGTCTCGATCACCGCGTTGACGTCGAGGCCGGATTTCTTGGCGAAGTGA
>JAFKKP010000001.1 GCA_017305515.1 Hyphomicrobiales bacterium | reverse complement strand
GCCACCGGCGTTTCCGCGCAGGACTATCCGACGCGGCCGGTGAAATGGGTGGTCGGCTATCCGCCCGGCGGTGCGACCGACATTCTCGCCCGCCTGATCGGCCAGCGTCTGTCGGAGCGGCTGAACCAGCAATTCATCATCGAGAACAAGCCGGGCGCCGGAAACAATGTCGGCACCGAGTCGGTCGTGAACGCCGATCCCGATGGCTATACGCTTTTGCTTATCAATCCTGCGAACGGCATCAACGCTTCGCTCTACGCCAAGCTCAATTTCAATTTCATCCGCGACATCGCGCCGGTTGCCGGGATTTTACGCTCGCCGAACGTGATGGTCGTGCCCGCCGATTTCCCCGCGAAGACGGTCGCCGAATTCATCGCCTATGCGAAAGCCAATCCCGGCAAGATCAACATGGCGTCTTCGGGCAACGGCACCTCGGTCCATCTGTCGGGTGAGCTGTTCAAATCGATGACCGGCATCGACATGCTGCATGTGCCGTACAAGGGCGCGGCTCCCGCGCTCACCGATATGCTTGCCGGGCGCGTGCAGGTGATCTTCGACAATCTGCCGTCGGCAATCCAGCACATCAAGGCCGGTACGTTGAGGGCGCTCGCCGTGACGACCGAAACGCGTTCGCCGCAATTGCCGGACATTCCGACGGTCGGTGAGACGGTCAAAGGCTATGAGGCGAGTGCGTGGTTCGGCATGGGTGCGCCGAAGAACACGCCGCGTCCGATCATCGAGAAGCTCAACAAGGAAGTGAACGCCATTCTCGCCGAGCCCGCGATGCAAAAGCGACTTGAAGAACTTGGCGGCGTGCCGCTGATCGGTACGCCTGAGGATTTCGGGAAGATCATCCAATCCGAAACGGACAAATGGGCGAAGGTCGTGGAATTCGCCAAGATCAAGGTCGATTGAACGATCGATCACCCGGGCGATGGAGAACAAATCCCTGTCGCCTGGTTGACCGTCAGGCTTCTGCGACCTAGCTGTTTTGAACAAACTTAGCGAGGCGCCTGTGAGTTTAGCTGAGACCCTAGAGCGGCCCGCCGCCCGCAAGCCCTTGATCCCGCCGTTTCCGCCGCGCGCCTCGGAAAATCTGTCCGCGTGGGGCCGGCTCGCCGCGATCCGCAACAACGCGATCGCAAGCTGGGGTCCGCGCGCTTATGAAGAAGAAATTATCTGCGGACGGTTTTTCGGGCGCAGCAGCTTCATTCTCAATCGTCCCGACGCGATCAAGCATGTGCTGGTCGACAATTACGAAAACTATACGCGCACGCCCGCCGGCATTCGCGTGCTTCAGCCCATTCTCGGAGAAGGGCTTCTGCTCGCCGAAGGCCGCGCTTGGAAAAATCAGCGCCGCACATTAGCGCCGGCGTTCGTGCCGCGCGCGATGTCGACGCTGGTGCCGCACATGCTGTCGGCGACCGACGACGCAGTTACGGCGCTCTCAACGTCGTGCGGCGTGCCGGTCGATCTGCGCGAGGCGATGCAGCGTCTCGCGCTCGACATTGCCGGACGCACGATGTTCTCGTTCGAGATCGAGCGGCACGGCACGTCGTTGCGCAATTTCGTCAACGAGTACGGCGCACGCCTCGCTCGCCCTCGCTTTCTCGATCTCGTGTTGCCGCCGGGCTGGCCGAGCCCGCAGGATATTTCGCGCGCATTATTTAGACGCCGCTGGACGCGTTTCATGCGCGGGCTGATTGCCGAGCGCCGCGCCATGAGCAATGGCGATGCCGCGCCGCGCGACCTGTTCGATCTGATGGTGGCCGCGCGCGATCCTGAAACCGGTCGGGCCTTTACCGACGAACAATTGGGCGATCAGGTCTCGACCATGATTCTTGCGGGGCATGAGACCACCGCCACAGCATTGTTCTGGGCGCTTTACCTTTTGTCGCTCGATCCGGCGGCGTATTGCCCGGCATGAACCGCGACGGGCGGAATTCGTTCGGAGCATCCCAGAGTTTTTCATGACGGTGCAGCAGCCAGGGTGAAATCATCACCACGTCCTTCTTGACGACCGGCATCCCGGCAATCGCGTCCGCACC